>JANRLE010000225.1:0-6674 GCA_033762895.1 Bryobacteraceae bacterium
CGCTCCCTGATCTGAAACCGTTTGGCGAACGAGCTGTCGATATTCACCAGCCCCGGGCCGTTCATAATGCCGCGGCCGGAGGTGCCGAACCGGAAGGGCGCGGGATTGGCGAAGGCGCCGGTATTAAACCAGCGGGATAGCGTACGTTCGGATTCGGGCAATCGCGGATCGCCGGTAAGATCGGCTCGATTGGGGCCCGGGGTGAAGGCGTTCGTGGCGTTGACGAAGCTGAACACCGTGAAGGTAGGACCCGATTGCATGCTGCCGATCAGTCCCGCGCGCCATCCGCCCAGCAGCGTGGTGAGCAGGCCGCGATTACGGAAGATGGGCAGATCGTAGACGCCGCTGAGGACCGCGCGGTGGCGGATGTCGCTGCCCGACGGCCCCTTGTCCAGACGGCGGTTGTAGAAATTCATATACGAACCTGGATCGCCGATTTCGGTGAACGACTGGACGTCATCAATGAACTTTGAAAACGTGTAGTGGGCCAGCAATGAGATGCCGCCGCTGTAGCGCTTCTCCACCTTGACAAAGCCGCCGTGATAAGAAGAACTGCCGATGGCGGGATTGATCAGCGTCACGTTGGTGAACTGCGGGAAAGGCCGCAGCCGCTGGGCGTTGCCGGGACCCATCAGTTCCACCGGCACCTGGTTGATGGCCATGTCCGGCGCGGTAAGTTTGCGGCTGAGGTTACCCATGTAACTTACCTCCACCAGCAGATTCGGCGCGAGTTCATGCTGGATGTCGAGGTTGTACTGATAAGAAACTGGCGTAGCGCGGCTGCGTTCAAAGAAAGTCACCGCGGTGTTGGTGGGCGCGCCTACCGGTACGGCGCCGAAGCCTGCTCCGAGTTGATCGACCGGGACACGGTTTGTGGAAGGGAAACCCTCGCGCAGCCGCATCGCCGGCGTAATGCCGATCTGCGTAGTGGTAAGACGCGAATCCGTGGAGAAGCCCAGCGCCGCCGCCGTGCCCACAATCGAGTTAACGGCCGCGCCGTAGATGAGGCCAGCGCCGCCGCGAACCACCGTCCGGGGACGCACGCTCCAGGCAAAGCCCAGCCGCGGCCCGATGTTGTTTCTGTCCATGTTAAAGGCCGAACGGGGGACGCCGTTGCGGCCGGCGAAGGTGATTACTCCAGGAGTACCCGACACGGGATTGATGGCCGTCATGTCGAAGGCGTTCATGCGGTCGTTGTCTTCGGTCCGCGGCGTTGTGCCTTCCCAACGCAGGCCGATGTTGAGGGTCAGCTTGTCGCTCACGCGGTAATCGTCCTGCATGTAGGCGCCCCAATACGAGGCGCGGGAGCGGATGGGATCCGGGCGGATGATATTGGCCGAGTCGGCCTCGCCCAGCAGAAAGGTGGCGAATCCGTTGCCGGTGCCGGCCGTGCCGGGCAGCGCTGTCAGTTGCGGGCCGAAGGCGAAGTTGCCGCTGGAAGAAGTATCCGTATCGTCGTTAAAGATACCCAGACGCACTTCCACACCGAACTTGATGGCGTGGCGGCCGCGATACCAGGAGAGCGATTCCTGAATCTGGTAGTCCAGCAGCGGATTGGAGAAGCGGAAGGGCGCCCCGCTCAGCCCCTGGAACCCGGCCACTCCGATGATGGGGAAGCTTGACTTGGAAACGCCGCGCAGACCGAGTTGCGAGGCGAAGTCCTCGTCCAGGCCGAAGCGAGAGTTAAAGAAGCTGCGGCGCACCAGGCCCAAACGGAAGTCATTGAGAAGGGTGGGGCGGACGTTCCAGGTCCACGAACCGAGGATATTGTCTGTGCGCTGATCGGTCTGGCTGGCGATGCTGTCGGCTTGCGGGCGGCTGGTGATGCCGGGGTTCTCCTGGAACGTGTCGGCGAGAAAGTATCGCACCATGAGTTGATTCTTGGAATTAAACTGGTGGTCAGCGCGGCCGACGATGATGTTGCGGTTGAGGGACGGGCGGGTGTTGAGGGCGAAGTTGTTGGCGCCGGTGACGGCGCCGGCGGAATTGGAATCGGGCCAGAAAGGGAGGATGTTGCGCGAGACCGGATCGAAGCGCGAGGCCGGGATTACGTTGCCCGCAAAGGGCTGGCGCACGTTGCCCTGGGTGGTGGCGGGATCGTAGATGAGAATCGGACGGCCCTGCGCATTCAGCGTTTGGGAGAAATCGCCGCTCCGCTGGCGGGCGGTGGGAACGGTCCAGATGGCCGTGCCGCCGGTGACCTGCTGCGTCCGTTCGTAGGTGACGAAGAAGTGGGTTTTGTCCTTGCGGATGGGTCCGCCCACTGAGCCACCGAACTGGTTCTGGCGAAACTTGGGCCGCCTGGGGGCAAAGAAGTTACGGGCGTCCAGAGCTTCATTGCGGAAATATTCGAACAGGTTGCCGTGCCATTGGTTGGTGCCGGACCGCGTCGCCAGGGTTACCACGCCACTTTGTGACTGGCCGTATTCGGCGGAGTAGTTGTTGGAAAGAACGCGGAACTCCTGCATGGCGTCCATCGGCAGCGGCACCTGGCTCTGGTTGACGGCGAGGCCGACGGTGTTGGTGTGGTTGCCGCCGTCGAGAGTGAACTGCTGGTTGCGCATGCGGCCGCCGGCGACGCTGAAAATGGGGATGTCCCCGCTGACGTTTTGGATGGAGGCGCCCGGGATCAGCGCCAGCAGCGCCGTGGAAGTGCGATTGGGCATGGGCATGCCATCAATCATGTTGCGCTCCACCAGTTGGCCGATGGAAGAGGACTGCGACTCCAGCACCGGCGCCGCCGTCGTGACATCCACTGTCTGCCGCACGTCGCCCACCTGGACGGTGAGGTCCACCTGCAGCGTCTGGCTGATCTGAACCGTGATACCGCTGCGCACCAGTTTCTGGAAGCCCTGCGCTTCCACCTCAACACGGTAGGCGCCGGGGATGAGGCCGCTGACACGGTAGAGCCCGACATCGTTGGTGACGGCGGGATAAGTGACACCGGAGTCAGAGTTGATCACGGTGAGGGGCGCGTTGGGTACGGAGGCGCCGGAGGAGTCCTTCAGGACGCCGGCGATGGTGCTGGTGGTGGTTTGCGCAAAGAGCAGAGACCCCACGGCAAGAAGAACAAGAGCATTTCGCATCGATTTTTCCCAGCGTGCAACGACTCTATCACAGTTGCTCAGTCCCGCCGCCTGTAGCCGCACGCGGCCACGCCCGGTGAGGTGGCCGAACAACTGGCCGTCGACGCGGTAGACGGGAATTCGAGAGGCCCGCGCGTCTCTGGGAAACGCCTCGCCGACGTTCAGAGGAGTTTCAAATCCAAAGATCAGAGCGTTACCTGCCCGCTCTTGGCGATCCGGGCAATGAACGGCCCTTCGTGCGATTCGAGGATTCGGTAGATGGCTGGAAGGGCTGTGACGAAGACGGACGCTATTTCCGCGCCTCGTAGGTTTCCGGCTACGAGGATGAAGACTCGCGCCCCGCTGGACCTGAGCGCCGCAATCTCCAACGGCCTGTACCGGAGGCGCTGGTCCTTGGTGAAAACGACCCACCCCTGCTGCCCAACCTTCGTCAGCCAGACGCTATCTTCTTCGTCGCGCCTGAAGTGGTCGTCGTGGATTTCAACCGCCAAACCCTCTGCTACAAGGACACCACGGAGTGGTTCAACGCCCAAGGATCTGTCGATGAAGAGGACAGTACCGTCAGGCGGCTTCGCAGCGGATCGCTTCTTCGACGGCACTTGTCTCCAATCGGAAATCCCGAGCAAGGTCAGCGACCGAGTCGCCGGCCTTGTACCGCTCGTAGATTGCGGAGACGGGAATACCAGTGCCGACGATGACAGGCCGGCCGAAGGATACCGTTGGGCTCATGACGACCAGACGTGGATCGGATTTCGGCGCGGCGTCGGACTCGGTTTCCCGCGTAAAGGGATACAACTTGATGGGCAGTCCGCGGGTGTCGCGCTCGATCCTTTGGAGGTAGACGCTGATGATCTCTTTCATCGCCTGCTGACCCGCCCGCGACGCATTGATCATCTGACCATAGCGCTCAACGAAAAGATCGAGTCCGTCGGTCTGAAACGCCTGGTCAATGAGCGGGCGCTCCACATGGAATTCGCGTCGGACGTAGTCCAGTGCTCGCCGCACCTTGGGAAGCTTGACCCCGTGCCGGCGCCGGATGGCTGCCAACACGTGCGCTTCTACGAGGTTGATGAAGGAGAGGTACTGCCCCTTCGGATCGTCCAGGTGGATCACCGGCGAGGATCTGCGCTGCTGGCCGGACACCGGATAGAGTCGACCTGACACCCAACTCCGAAGCGTGACTTCTGGCATGCGTACGTAGTGCGCCGCCTCCGCCACGGTGTACGCTGGCTGGACACGCGGATCATCTGCCCGATTGAATGCCGAGGTCAGTTTCGCGGCCATCACTCCTCCCAAACATTATCAGGCTTTCGCGTTGGGGTCACAAGGCCGGGGCGGGGCTTGGGCATGGTGCGCCTTCCCGAGCTAAACCTCGACACGGTAGGGGCCGGGGATGAGGCCGCTGACACGGTAGAGTTCGGCATCGTTGGTGACGAAGGGCACCGGCTTGACAACACATAGAACTACAATGCATAATGCCTCCAGGCATGGAACTCAGCAAAGACCTGGTTGCCGCTTCCGCCACACCGCTGGTGCTGGCCATCCTCGCAGAAGGCGACAGTTACGGTTACGCCATCATCAAGCGCGTCGCCGAGTTGTCAGGCGGGCATCTGCAATGGACTGACGGCATGTTGTATCCGGTGCTGCACCGGCTGGAGCGTCAAGGTTACGTCTCGGCGAAGTGGTCCGAATCAGAGGCCGGCCGCAGACGCAAGTACTACCGGATCACCAAAGAGGGCCGGGCGCAGCTTGCGGCCCAGCGGGCGCAGTGGCAGGTGGTGGATGGAACCCTGCGGGGAATCTGGAGGGAGGCACGCACGGCATGACAGCCTTCGCCGATGGATCGATGGAGGAGCAAATCTCGCACTGGCGGGCATACGTGGGCCGCCGGCAGGCGATTCAGGGTCCCGACGTGGAGGAACTGGAGGGACACCTGCGTGATCAGATCACGGCGCTCACCGAGGCCGGCCTGGCCGGAGACGAAGCTTTCCTGGTTGCGGTGAAACGGATGGGAAGCCTGGATGCGCTGTCACGGGAGTTCGCACGCGCGCACTCTGAGCGGCTGTGGAAGCAGTTGGTGATCGCACCAGGCGGCGCCGATGAGCCGGCGAACACACGGCGTGGGGAGACGCTGGTCGCCCTGAGCCTTGCCGTCGCAGCGGGCCTTGCCGTCAAGGTCCCTCCGCTGTTCGGGCTTCCCTTGGTGGATGGCAACGAGCCGATCTACCTGCGCAACGCGAGCCTGTTCGTCTTTCCGCTGCTGGTTGCCTACTTCTTATGGAAGCGTGGGGCAGAGATGATCAGCAGCCTTTGGCTGGCGCTGCCCTTTGCGGCCGGAGCCCTATTCGCCAATGTCTACCCCTTCCGCGATGGCGGCGACACCTGGGTCCTGACCACTCTGCACCTGCCAATCGCCCTATGGCTGGTGGTTGGATTCGCATACGTCCGGGGCCGCCGGTTCGCCGGTGGCGGGCGTATGGACTTCGTGCGGTACTCCGGCGAGTTGGCCATCTATTACGTACTCATCGCGCTCGGCGGGATCGTATTCACGGCCTTTACGATGATGATGTTCAGGTCGATCGGGATCAACGCCGAGTGGCTGGCGCAGCGCTGGCTGGTGCCGTGCGGAGCAGCGGGGGCCGTGATCGTTGGATCGTGGCTGGTGGAGGCCAAGCAGAGCGTCATTGAGAACATGGCGCCGGTGCTGACCAGGCTGTTCACTCCGCTGTTCACGATCCTGCTGCTGGGGTTTCTGGCTACGATGGCATGGACGGGCAGCCCGATCAAAGTGGAGCGCGAGGTGCTGATCGGCTTCGACCTGTTGCTGGTGCTGGTGGTTGGACTGGTGCTTTACGCCACGTCGGCGCGAGACCCGCAGGCGCCGCCGGACCTGTTTGATGGCATGCAACTCGTGCTGGTGGTGAGCGCGCTGGTGGCCAACGGGCTGGCGCTGGCGGCGATTGCATCGCGGATTTCGGAGTTTGGCTTCACTGCCAACCGGGTGGCGGCGCTGGGCGAGAATCTGATTCTGCTGGTGAACCTGGCGGGGTCGGCGTGGTTGTATTGGCGCTTCCTGCGCAAGCAGGGTTCGTTTGCGGCGCTGGAGGCATGGCAGATGGCGTATCTGCCAGTGCACTCAGTATGGGCGGCGTTGGTGGTTGTACTGTTCCCGCCGCTATTTGGTTACCGCTGACGGATAGCGCCGGGCGAACGGGGGACGCGGTTGCCGATCCGAAGACTGCCCAATTCCGGGTGGTTCGGATTCAGCGGGCAGTTCTGTTCTTCGGGCACAACGGCGCTGGGAACGCCTACGGATCCGCCGCCATCAGCCGCCGATACGCTATCCTTAGAGGCTTCGACCATGATACGGGTCCGCTTTGCGCCATCGCCCACCGGTTACCTTCACATCGGGGGCGCTCGAACATTCATTTTCAATTGGCTTCACGCCCGCCATCAGGGCGGCACGGTGGTGCTGCGCATCGACGATACGGACGTCGAGCGCAACACGCAGGCCTCGCTCGATTCCATCTATGCCGGCCTCGAATGGCTGGAACTGGGCTGGGACGAGTTCTACCGCCAATCCGACCG
>JANRLE010000226.1:0-10546 GCA_033762895.1 Bryobacteraceae bacterium
CGGCTGACGTTGTTCCGGCTGGCCGCCTCTTCCAGTGCCTTTTCGATCAGCCGCCTTGCCACGTCGTACTTCACGCGCATGGCAAGCCTGCTCAACTGCGACACCGGCTCCAGGCCGGGCAACGAGGCAAGCACGTTGAGGCAGGCGTTGCCCACCCTATGTGAGACGGCGCCGATCTGGGGAATCTTGCGGAAACAGGCGAAGGCGAAATCGGCAATCCCGGGCGCCACCGGCGCATCGCCCGCGGCCGCCAGCGTCCAAAGAAAGCCCTTCTGATAATCGGCCTCCTGCTCCGGCATGGACACGTTTGGCGAACCCGGCATGGGCCCCAACGCCAACCAGCGGCGGGCGTTTTCCAGATACTCCTCGCGGCCGATGCGATCCACCAGTTCCGACGCTTCGCGAATCCATTTGCGCGAGGGCGCGCTTTGCGTCAGTGAACGGGCATGTAGAAACAGGGCGCGCCAGGGAAGCGAGCAGCCGATCTCCCCGAACACCAACCGCGTCCACGCCGAGGCGGCTTCGACGGGCGCTTCCGGCTTCGCCCCATCAACCAGCGCATCAATGCGCTCATGCAGTTCCCGCATTTCCCGCGCGCCATGCCACTCATCGATCTGCGAACGCAGACGCAGCAGCGCGCCCTTCAACTCCATGGTCATCGGAAGTTTTCCGAGATTGGACAACAACGCCTTGAACGGCAGGGGCTGGCGTTCCATTGAAAAGGCTTCCACCAGCCGCACCGCTTCGAGCGTGTGCAAAGGCATTCCGGGGCCGAGCAGCTTGGAGACCATGGCCTTCAGCGCAAGCCGCGACGCAAAGGTAGGAGCCTGGGGAATGCGGGCCACGGCTTCAAAGACAAACGCCATCCGGTCCTCGGCCGGGGCAGCCTTCAGCCGATCCAAGGGCTCTTCCACCGCCTGGAGCGCGGTCCTTTCGTTGAAGGCCAGCAGTCCGGCGAGAGCCTCCATTACCTCATGCATGTAAGTACTTTCGTCTACCCGCATTCATCCCCCAATTAACGGCACGAGCTTCACAAACTCAATTTCCGAGCCGGGCCGCAGGTCAAGCCAATGGTCCAATTCAGTGACCTGCGCGCCGTCCACCAGCAGAAGGAACCCGTTGCTGTCAAAACTGGCGCATGCCCGGTGGCACTGCGCTTCCGGATCCAGACGGCGCCTGGCGGCCATCCGGTAGCCATTCAGAATCCGCTCTGACTGCTCCGGCTGCACCATGCCCTCAAATACTTCCGGCAACGCCTGGTTGTAGCGTTCCACTTCCTGCCGCACCCGGCTCCGGATCAATTCCCGCACGGTGATTCTGGAATCGGTGAGGGTGATGGCGCCGGCTTCGGTACGTGTCCCTGGAATTGCCGCGTCCCACAGGCGGATCGTAACTGGCATGGGCTTACTATCGGCATTTTGAGCGGTGGTCCACACAACCGGTTACCATAAATTCAGCACGTACCGAATGAGCAAAGAGATTGGAAAGGTGCTGGGCACCGCCGACGCGCAACCGCTGGATTTCTGGGTTGCCGTGCCTGCCGAAGAACCCCTTCAGTTGGACGACATCGTACTGGTGCGCCGGGAGTTGAAGCACGGCGCCACGGTGACGCTTTACGGCATCGTGGATATCCTGGTGGCGCGGCACGAGGGAGCCAAACTGGAAACCGACGTGTTTCTATCCACCGAAGGCGTCATCCCGTTGACCCATTCGGTGAAAGCGCATGTGACGGTCACGCGCGTGGAGCCGGAGATCTTCGTGCCGCCGATGCCGGGCGAGGCGGTGTTCAAGGCGCAGGGGCGCGACCGCGAACTGGCTCTGTTCTTTGAAAACATGCGCCCCTTTGTCCTGGGGCTTTCACGCGATGGCGAACCGGTCTACGGCAACTTCGAATTCCTGGATGGCTCGCGCGGCGCGCACATCAATATTTCCGGCATCTCCGGCGTGGCCACCAAGACGACTTACGCCACGTTCCTTCTCTACGGGATCTTCCAATCGAACCTGCTCGGTGGGGAGAAGACCAACACCCACGCGCTGATCTTCAACGCCAAGGGGGAGGACCTGCTGTGGCTGGACAAGCCGAACGCCAGGCTGCGTCCGGAAGACGGCGAGCGTTACCGCGCCCTGGGCCTCGAACCCGGCCCGTTCCCCGATGTGGCCATCTATGCGCCCGTGAAATCGGCGGCGCTCAATCCGGACGTGGGGAAGCGGTTCGACGCAACCGGCTTCTGCTGGTCGATCGAGGAGTTCTGCCGCCAGCGCTACCTGCGATTCCTGTTCGCCGAGGGCGACGACGAGTCCAGCCAGATCTCGGCTGTGATTGAGCGCGTGGAGAGCCGCCTGGCGCATGAGGACGTGCGCGGACTGGCCAGCTTCGATGATCTGGTGGAAATCATCCGGTTGAATCTGGACACCTGGGCGGGGAACTACGCCGCCGGCACCCGCGCCGCTTTCGAACGCCGCCTGGATGCCTCAGCCGCTCGCGTGGGCCACCTCATCCGCGGCGGCATTGAAGATGCCGACCGCCACCGCATCAACTGGAGGCGCGCCCAGGTTACCGTCATCGACATCCACAACCTGCACGACCGGGCCAAACGGTTCGTCATCGGCGTGGTGCTGAAACGCATGTTTGAGGACAAGGAACAGTCCGGCTCTCGGCTACCGCTGGCGTTTGTCGTGCTGGACGAGTTGAACAAGTACGCGCCGCGCGAGGGATGGAGCCCGATCAAGGACGTAATCCTCGACATGGCCGAACGGGGCCGCAGCCTTGGCGTGATCCTCATCGGCGCCGAACAGACGGCCAGCCAGATTGAACGGAGGGTGGTAGCGAACTCGGCCTTCCGCGTGGTGGGACGTCTGGATCTGGCCGAGGCGCAGGCGCACGAGTATGCGTTTCTTCCCGGTCCATCGCGGGCTCGCGCAGGCATCCTGAAACCCGGCACGGTGATTGTGAGCCAGCCGGAGATTCCCGTGCCTCTGCTGGTGCAATTTCCGTTTCCCGCCTGGGCCACGCGTTACAGCGAAGTGGCTGTGGCAGCAGGCGCCATTGCCGATCCGTTTCCGGAAGACTGACCGATGCGATTCTTACACACAGGGGATTGGCACATCGGCAAGGGGCTGCACGGCCGCTCCCGGCTGGACGAGCAGGAGAAGGTAGTCCGCGAGGTGCTGGACATCGCCGGGCGGGAGAGGATCGATTGCCTGCTGTTTGCGGGCGATCTTTACGATTCACTGGCGCCGCCTCCGGATGCTGAACGGCTGGTCTATCACTTCCTTGGCGAGTTGGCGGGGCGGCGCATACCGGCGGTGTTCATTGGCGGCAATCACGATCATCCGCAGCGGCTGGCGGCGGTGCGTCCCGTGCTTGACCAGCTTCGCATCACCGTGCGGCCGCAGGTGTTGAAACCGGAAAAGGGCGGCGTGGTGGAGATGGAGGCGGCAGGGCACCGGGCGCGCATCGCGCTGCTGCCGTGGGTATGGGCGGCAAAGCTGACTCCGGCTGAAGACGCGCTGGGGCCGCAGGACAAACTGGCCGAGCACTACCTGACGCGTGTGACCGGCATGATTGAGCAGCTCACGGCCGGCTTCACGCCGGACGCCGTGAACATCCTGCTGGGGCATCTCTATGTGGCGCAGGCCGAACTGAGCCCGGGGGCCGAACGCGCGGTTTGCACCACGCACGGCTACGCGATTCCGGCGCAGGCCTTTCCAGGATCGGCCTCGTATGTGGCGCTGGGCCATCTGCACCGGCCGCAGGAGATTGCCGCGCCCGGCCCGCTGTTTTATTGCGGCTCGCCTCTGCAATTGGATTTCGGCGAACAGGGCCAGTCCAAGCGCGTGGTGATCATTGACGCGCTGCCCGGCGTGAAGGCGAAGACCGAAAGCATTCCCATCACCTGCGGGCGCGTGTTGAGCGACGTAAGCGGCACGCTGGCCGAGTTGGAGAAACGCGCCGATGAGCTGCGGGGCGAGTTGCTGCGTGTGACGGTGAAGCTGCCCAAGCCGCAATTGGGCGTGGCAGATAAGGTTCGGGAATTTCTGCCGGACGCCGTGCGGGTGACCGTTGAGTTGCCGCAGGCAGGGACCGCGCAGACCGAGACCGATGTCCGCGAACAATTGAATCCGCGCGCGCTGTTCGCACGCTACTATCACGACGCCAACAACGGTGAGGCGCCGGAGCCCTTGTTGAACGCCTTCGATGAACTCTACGAGGAGGCCACGCGTGCGTCCCGTTAACCTGACGCTGGAGGGCTTCACCAGCTTTTCCAAACGGGCGGAAGTCGCCTTCAGCGATATGGACCTGTTCGCTATCGTCGGCCAGACGGGCGCGGGCAAGAGTTCGCTGCTGGACGGAATGCTGTTCGCGCTGTTCGGCAAGACGCCGCGCGGCGTGGGCGTCAATGAGCTGCGCACACAAGGCGCGCCCGCAATGAAGGTGCAGCTTGAATTCGCCGTTGGCGAAAAGTCGTACCTGGTCAGCCGGGTTTACCGCGGCAAGGCGGCCATCGACTTCCAGTTCCATGAGCGCGCCGCCAATGACTGGAAACTGATCACGAGCCAGGTGAAGCAGGGCGAGGAGGAAATTGAACGGATCCTGGGCCTGGACTTCGACGGCTTCACGCGGGCGGTGATTCTGCCGCAAGGCGCCTTCGACGAGTTCCTGCGCGGCGAGCCGAAGCAGCGCACCAAGATCCTCAGCGATCTGCTGAGCCTGCATGTGTACCAGACGATGATGCAGTCGGCCAACAGCCGCGCCGCGAATCTGAAGAATCAGGCGGAACTGTTGAACAGGCAGTTGGAACGGGATTTCGCCGGTGTGACGCCGGAGGTGCGCCGGGACATCGAACGGCAGATCGCCGATGTCCAGAACCGGCTGCAATCGAACCGCCAGGCGCAGGACGCGATCACCCCGCTGCGTCAGCAGGCGGCCGATTTGCGGCTGGCGCGGCAGCAGCGGGACCGGCTTCGGCTGGAGGTGGAGAAGGCGCAGCGGGAACGAGACAGCAGAGAGCAGGCCGCGGCCGAGGTGAAGCGTGGCCTTGAGGAAGCCGTTCGCAGGAAGACCGAGGCCGAAGCGCAACTGGCGCAATCGGGCTACGACGAAGCGGCGTATGAGCAGCTTGTGGAAGTGACGCCGGTGGCGCGGCAGGTTGAGTTGTTGAAGTCGGAATTGGCCGCGCGGCGGGCGAAGTTGAAAGAGTCGGGCGGACCCTCGAACCTTGGCATGTCGTATGAAGAGGCACGGGCGAAATACGGTCCGCACGAAGTGGTGACGAAGCTTGCCAGCGATCTTGCCCAGTCCCGTGTCCCGGAAGAACGGGAAAGGGAATTGGAAGCCAGGGCCGAGGAGGCGGAACGGGCGCTGGATCATCTGCGTGCCGCCGATCTTCGCGCGCACCTCAAGGCGGGTGAGCCCTGTCCGGTTTGTGAACAAATTGTGCAGACGCTGCCGCGGGTGGATGCCGGAGGAACCGTCGAGCAGGCGCGGCGCGCGCGGGATGAGGCGCGGCGGGCGCTGGAGGCATTCCGCCACTCGCTGGCGCGGTACCGCGAACTGGAGAAGAAGGCCGCGGATCTCGACGCCGGTCCCCTCGACGAGCTTGCCGCGCAGCTCAAGCGCCTGGAGGAAACCTCACGAATCGACCAGGAAATCAAGTCGATCTCCGAACGGCTGCGCGCGCAGAGCGTGGAGTTGCAGAAATTCCCCGAGTGGAGCGCGTTCCCGGTGGAGGAACTGGAGGAGAACCTCACCAGACAGCGGGCGAACCGGGACCGGCTCCAGGCCTTGCGGCGCCAGGCCGACGAAGCCGCAAAGGCGCACATCAGGGCGCTGGAACAATCGGCGGCGGTGCAGGCCGATCTGCTCTTTCTCGAAAAGGCGATCGCGGAGAAACAGGCGTTATCCGGCAGCCTGACGCAGCAGGTGAAGGAAGCAGAACAGTCGATCTGGCCGAAGCTGGAAGCGTTGCCGCCCGTGGCGCAGGGTGATGAGTTGGATCGCGCCGATCGCGCCGCGCGCGCGCTGAATGATGAGGCGAACGTGCTGCGGCAGAGTCTGGGCCAACTGGAAAACCGGCTGGAGACGCTCATCGAGAAGCTGGAACGGGCTGCGGAGATCGCCGTCGAAGTGGGCGCCAAAACGGAGCAGGCGCAGCAGTATCACGAACTGGGGGTGCTGCTGAACGCGAAGAATTTCATCGCCTACGTGCAGCGGCAGATGCTGGAACGACTGGCGCGGCTCGCTTCCGGGCAACTGCAGACGCTTTCCGACGGCCGCTACACGCTGACGTTGAGCAACGAATCGAACGACTTCTTCGTGGAGGATCACTGGAACGCGCGGCAGGCGCGGTCGGCCAAGACGCTGAGCGGCGGCGAGTCGTTTCTGGCGTCGTTATCGCTGGCGCTGGCGCTATCGGACAGCGTCGCCGGGTTCGGACAGCAAAGCCGGCTGGAGTCACTCTTCCTCGACGAAGGATTCTCCACGCTCGATGGCGAGGCGCTGCAGACAGCGATTGAAGCGGTGCAGTTGCTGGCGTCGTCGCGGCGCATGGTGGGCGTGATCTCTCACCTTCCGCAACTGGCCGAACAGCTTCCCGCTCGGATCCTGGTGGACAAGTCGTCCTCAGGCAGCACGGTGCGCCTGGAGCGCGGCGATCATTCCCATTCAATGGTGGCGGGCGGCTTGTGAGTAAGGTCGTAGAGCACGGCGCAGACGCCGGAAATTTCCAGAAGCTCTGCGGTGATCCGCTCCAGCAAAGAGGCCGGCATGCGCACAGCCTGCGCGGTCATTCCATCAACGGAATCAATGGGGCGGAGGACCACGCTGTCGGGACGCTCACTGGTCCCCAGAGGAACGAGGACGACCGGGAACTGCCAGATGGTGCGGTCAAACTCGTGCGAGGCGCGCCGCACGATGGCGTCGGCGCGGCGCAGGCGGTCGAGGCGGTCGGCGGTCAGCGTGGCCGGTTCTGAGCGCAGTTGGCTCAATGGCGCATGCGAGCCCACGGCCGCCACAACACGATTGATGTTGCTGATGCGGTTGATCAGTTCGGTGGGCAGGTGCTCATCGGCGGGCATGCCATCGAGCGCCAGCGCCGGCCGGTAGGTGCGCGAGTCGCCCTGCACGCCTACCGAATGCACAGGCAGCAGCCAGCCTTCATCCAGTTTCTGCGTGGCGCCTGAATCGGCCGTGCAAAGGCAGCGGATGGCGAGCGCGGGTCCGGGGAACGGATGGCGGTCAAGCAGTTCGGCATCGATGCCCAGTTCGCGGCCGATCTCGCGCACTTCGTCCTTGTAGAAGGAACTGAGCGGCTCCACGATGCGGCCGGCTTCCATCAAACGCTGGATGCCTTCGACGCGGTTGTGGTGCGTCTTGATCTTGTCGGCCTTGGTGGTGCCGCCGGACTCGATCGTGTCGGGGTAGATGGTGCCCTGGCCGAGGATCCAGTCCTGATCCAGGTAATGCCCCGATTGCAGAATGCCCTCCTGCACGGCGACGAACTGTTCACCGATGATGTGGCGTTTGCGCTCCGGCTCGGTGACGTCCGCCAGGGGCGCCAGGAACTCGCCCCGCGCATCGACCACGGTGAAATGGGTGGCGCCCAGCCGTTCGAAAGCGGCGCGCACAAACTCGGTTTCGCCATCGCGCATGAGCCCGGTATCCACGTAGGCGCCATGCACGCGCTCTGGCCCCAACGCGCGGAGGCACAGCGTGTAAGCAACCGTGGAATCCACGCCGCCGCTGACGAAAAAGAACACTTTGCGGCCGGCGGCGGCAAGCCGGATCTGGTCTTCCACGGCGGGAATGCGCCGGCTGGGATCCCAATCGGGCTGGCAGCCGCAGATGGAAAAGACGAAGTTCTCAAAGATGCGGCGGCCCGGGTGAGTGTGGACCACCTCGGGGTGGAACTGCACGCTGTAAAGCTTGCGCGCGGGGTCGGCCATGGCGGCGATCTCGCAGGTGGCGGTGTGCCCCAACACCGAGAATCCCGGCGGCACGCCGCGCACGGTATCGCGATGGCTCATCCACACCTGCTGGGCGCCCCTGACGCCATTGAGCAGCAGAGTGGGCGTATCCACCGTCAGGTGGGCCAGGCCGTATTCACCTTTGTCGCCGCGCTGCACATCGCCGCCCAGCAGATAGGCCATCAACTGCTGGCCATAACAGATACCGAGCGTCGGCGTGCCGAGATGGAAGATGGCCGGGTCCACCGTAGGGCTGCCGGGCGAGTAAACGCTGGAGGGACCGCCGGAAATAATCAGGCCCTTGAGGCCTTTCAGTTCGGCAGCGGGGGTCTCCGAAGCGCGCACTTCGGCATAGACATGAAGTTCACGTACCTTGCGGGCGATGAGGTGGCAGTACTGTCCTCCCGTGTCGAGGACAACGATTTGTGGGGCGCTCAACTTTCCAGTTTACCGCCGGACCATCAACTTTTTCGCCGAGTCCAGAAGTTGCCGGGCCTTGCTCATCGACTCAATGGCCTTCAGCACGACGGGATCGGTTTCCACGGTGAGCTTGCGGGCTTCTTCCTGGTTGAAAGCGGTGATGAAGAGTTCGCGGCGGATCTGCTGCTTGAGCCAGTCTTTGCTTTCCTCGATCTCACCCTCGGTGAACGGAATGTTCTCCTTGGTGAGAAAGGCGCGGAACTCGGTGAGAGTGCCCTCGTCGGGTGTCCAGTCCTTGGCCATCTTCGTATCGTGGCGCGCGAAGTAGCGCGACGAAAAATTGAAGAAGGCGTGGCGCCGGTAGAGAAGATCGGCCTGGAAACGGGTGAGCTTGGGCGGTGTGAACTTCTCGTCGGGAGTGATGCCGCCGCCGCCATAGACGGTGCGGCCGGCGTCGGTCAGCTTGACGTCGGAAGCATTCGGCGGAGCGAGGTCCTTCTTGTAGTAGTAATCGAGGAACGATCCGTTGGTGTAATCGCGCTGGATGAGGCGGCCGCTGGGAGTGAAGTAGCGGGCCGTGGTGAGCGCGAGGCCGGTATTGTCCACCAGCGGGAACACCGTCTGCACCAGTCCCTTGCCGAAGGTGTTGTCGCCGAGGATCCAGGCGCGGTCATGATCCTGCAAAGCGCCCGAAACGATTTCCGCGGCCGAGGCGGAATAGCGGTTCACCAGGATGACAATGGGGTACTCGCGTCCGTTGCTGCCTTTGCGGGCATAGTAGGGCTTTTCAGCGGAAGCGCGGCCTTTGTGCGAAACCACCAGTTGGCCCTTGCGCAGGAACCGGTCGGCCACAGCGACGCCTTCGTTTAGCAGGCCGCCAGGATTGTCGCGCAAATCAAGGACCAGCCCCTTCAGATTATCCTCGCCCAGAACCTTAAGGTTGTCTTCCACCTCGCGGCTGGTGTTCTCATTGAAGGAACGGATGTGGAGGTGGGCGACGCCGGGCTTCACCCAAAACGCTTTCTCGACGCTGGGACGCGGGATCTCGTCGCGAACGATGTTGAAGATGAGCGGCTTTTCCACGCTCTCACGGCCGACGGTGACCACGACGCCGGTGCCGCGCGGCCCGCGCAGCATGTCGGCCACTTCCGTGCTGCTGAGGTTGTCGGTGCGCCGGCCATCCACCTCGATGATCACGTCACCAGGGCGGATGCCAGCCTTGTAGGCGGGAGAACCGGGGAACGGCGCAAGAACGATGGTGCGGCGATTGCGCTCAGAAACCATCATGCCGACTCCGAAGTAGGATCCACGCTGGTCCTCGCGCAGGATCTGAAAATCCCTTGGATCAAAAAAGGAAGAGTGGGGATCGAGCGTGCGCAGCATCCCGGGGATGGCGCCCTTGAAGATCGCCTTGTCCGCCGTGACTTTTTCCGCGTAGTTCTCCTCCACAACGTGGAAGATCTTGGTGAAGGCCTTGAAGGCGGCTTCAATCTGTTCGTCATCACTGGTGGCGGCGGACACTCCGGTGACACCCGGACCGAACACGCCTCCCAGGAAGGTGCCCGACAGCACCAGACAGGAGAATAGAATTGCGAAGCGACGGTTATCAGACACCGGCTTGTGGCCCCCCATTTCGAAGCCCACCTTTAGTATAACCCACCCTTTGCGGAGCCCCGCCCGCGGGTAAGGTGAAGCGGGGCCGTGAATACGATGGCAGCCTTAGACGGCGCGGGACTTGCGGGCCGGCGATGCCGCGGTTTCTCCCTTTACGGGCTTGCGCGGCGCCACCGTTCGGGTGGCGTTCAGCCGGCGGATCTGGTCCGACACGCAGACCAGAAACATGGGCTGGCGGGCGCTCTTAAAGATATCGATTATGCGGTTGTTGTCCGCCTCCAGGTAGATGGCCTTGCCATCGGTGACCAGATGAAGGTCGGATTCCAGGGCCAAAACGTCGCTGAGCTTTCGCCCCATTTCGCGTTGGAGGAAACGAAGCACACGGCGGATCTTCTGCAGCGAAAATCCCTTGCGCCGCAGTTCGGCGATGACGGTGATCTCCACCACCTCCTCGCCTGAATAGACTCGCTTGTGCCCCTCATGCCGGGGAGAAACGACCTTGCGCTCGTCCCACCACTGAAGTTGCCGCAGGCTGACGCCTCCCAAT
>JANRLE010000227.1:0-37536 GCA_033762895.1 Bryobacteraceae bacterium
AATTATACGTCCAGCCCCGGAACGCGATAGAGTCATTCAAATGCGTATCCTGATCCTTGTCTCACTTCTTTGCGCGGCGTTGTCCGCACAGACCACACGGCCCGCGTTCACCAAGTCCGATTTTGAACGCTGGATGAAGGAACTGTCGAACTGGGGACGGTGGGGCGTCGCCGATGAACTGGGCGCGCTGAACCTGATTACGGCACGCAAGCGCCAACAGGCGGTGAAACTGGTGCGCGAAGGCTTGCCGGTATCGTTATCACACGTGGCGGAAAAGGAGAAGGCGGCGGATAACCCGCGGCCATTCGTGCATGAGATGCTTTCCACGGCGCGGACGCCCGGCGCGCAGTCGCACAGCGACTCCTTCACTGTCGCCCATCACGGACTGGCGCACACTCACATCGATGCGCTATGTCATTTCTTCTATGACGGCAAGATGTTTAACGGCATCTCGCGGGAGGAGGTGACGGAAAAGGGCGCGGGAAAGCTTTCGGTGTTTGCCATGCGCAACGGAATCTTCACCCGCGGTGTGCTGATGGACATCCCGCGGCTGAAAGGCGTGCCCTATCTGGAACCGGGCACGCCCATCTACCCGGAGGATCTGGATGCCTGGGAAAAGAAGGCCGGGGTGCGGGTGCAGGCGGGTGACGTGGTTCTGATCCGCACGGGCCGTTGGCTGAGGCGCGCCGAAAAAGGTCCGTGGTCAGGGGAGTTGGCCGGCCTTCATGTTACTTCCGCGCGATGGCTGAAGAACCGCGATGTGGCGGTGTTGGGCAGCGACGCGGCGCAGGACGTGATGCCTTCGGGCGTGGATGGCGTGCGGCAGCCCATTCATCTGTTGGTGCTCGTCGCAATGGGAATGCCGATTTTGGACAACGTGGACCTGGAGGCCCTCAGCGAAGCGGCCGAACAAAGGAAACGGTGGGAATTTCTACTGACGGCTTCCCCGTTGATGGTGCCGGGCGCGACCGGATCGGCGTTGAACCCGATTGCGGTATTTTGAACTCTATGCGAATCGCTGCGCTTGTGATGATAGCCTCCTCAGCTTTTGCCCAGCCGGGCACGGTGCGCTCAGCCGTTGGTGTCACGCGCGACGGCGCGCCCATCGCGGCGATTCTTACCGCAGAGGACTTCCAGTATGAGACGAAGAAGATCCGCGTGCTGGTGACAGGTGAGCCGGGCGCGGTAACGCGGGCCGCCGAATGGTTCTTCACGGATCGGGCGGCAGCCGGACTGCGCAAGCGATTCGCGCTCTCCGCCGTCCCGTTTGCGGTTAGCGGTACGTTCCCGCCGCCGGGCGAGGCTTACAGCAGCACCGCCAATCCGGAGGCGATGTACCTGTGGCGTTGGATTGGTATGCATGCGCCGGACTACGTGGTAGTCGCCGGCAACCCGGGCAAAGACGAAGAATGCCGGCGCCTGGCCTGCCAGTTGGGAAAAACCGCGCCTTCAAACACAGGGACCATTCCGGCTGTGGAGGTTGCCCCCGCGGACGGATTTCTGGCCGCGGCGTTGAAGAACGCGCCACAGCAGCCTTCGCCCGCACGGCTGGAAATTCAAAAGCGGCTGAAACGCACGCCGTTGGAGGTGGCCCGGCAGTTGAGCGCCGTCTATGGGAAAGAACTGCCGCAGGCGGTGTATATTCCCGCGATGGCCCTGATCAACCGCATGCGGCTGGGGGAGATCACGAAAGATCCGTCGCAACTGGCGATGGTGGAAAAGATCGTCTCGCCTTACTTCAATGGTGAAAAGAATTCGCTTGAGAAGGCCAGCAGTAGCCATCTTTCGGGCCACCTGGTCTTCGGCGAACTCTATGCGCGGACCCGCAAACCGCGCTATCTGGAACTCGCCCGCGCCGCGGCCGGCATGGGATTTGAGGATGGCCGGATGAAAGAGTCCATGCCGCTGCACAACGAGATGAGTGATTCGGTATATATGGGTACGCCGATTCTGGTGCAGGTGGGCAAGCTGACCGGGGAGGCGAAGTACTTCGACATGGCGATGCGCCACATGCGATTCATGCTGAAACTGAACGTGCGCAAGGACGGTCTGCACCGGCATTCGCCGCTCGATGAAACGGCGTGGGGACGGGGCAACGGGTTTCCCGCTCTGGGTCTGGCGTTGAGCCTCAGTGACCTGCCGGGGGATCATCCCGGGCGGGCGGAGATGCTGGCGGCGTTCCGCGCGCACATGGAGGCAATGCTGCCGCACCAGGATCCAACCGGAATGTGGCATCAGGTGGTGGATCGCCCGGAGAGCTACCGGGAGTTGACGGTGACGGCGATGACGGCGTTCGCCATGGAGCGCGGGTTGCGGCGCGGATGGCTCGATCGCGCGAAGTTCCAGAAGGCCGTGGATCGCGCCTGGTATGCGTTGAAGACCCGTGTGGCGGCCGATGGGTCGCTGGTGGATGTCTGTACGAACACGGGAAAGCAGAAGAGTCTTCGCGACTATTATGACCGGCCGGCGATTCTCGGCGTGGACGCGCGCGGCGGAGCCATGGCCTGGCTGATCGCCAACGAACTGGCTGCCCGTTAATCGGCGGCGGCGGGGCTGTAAATCGTCCGCGGTCCCTCTGTGCGTGAGATGCGCGCTTGAATGCGCGCCATATAGGTGTAAATCACCGGAGTCAGATACAGCGTCACAAGCTGCGAAAACAGCAGCCCCCCGACGACGCACAATCCCAGCGGACGCCGCGCTTCTCCTCCCGCTCCGAAACCCATAGCGATCGGTAGCGCGCCCAGCAGGGCGGCCATCGTGGTCATCATGATCGGGCGGAAGCGGATGAGGCAGCCTTCGTAAATCGCCTCACCGGCGGGCTTGCCCTGGTTGCGTTCGGCGTCAAGCGCGAAGTCGATCTGCATGATAGCGTTCTTCTTCACGATGCCGATCAGCAGGATGAGCCCCACAAACGAGTAGATATTCAGATCCAGTTTGAACAGGTAAAGCGTGAGAAGGGCCCCGAAGCCCGCCGACGGGAGTCCGGAAAGAATCGTGATGGGATGGATGAAGCTCTCATAGAGAATTCCCAGCACGATATAGACGACAAGGATCGCCACTCCCAGCAGGATCCATAGGGACTGCGTGGAATCCTGAAACGCCTGCGCCGCGCCCTGGAACGTAGTGCTGATGCCCGCCGGCAGCACCCGCGCGGCCACTTCCTGAATGCCGTTCACCGCGTCGCCCAGCGAGACGCCCGGGGCCAGATTAAACGAGAGCGTGACGGCGGGCAACTGGCCGTAGTGATTGATGGTCTGCGGCCCGGCCTGGGCTTCCATGCGCGCGACGCTGTCAAGCGGCACCAGCCTTCCGGTGGAGGACCGGATATAGAGAGCCGAAAGTAGCGCCGGGTCGGCCTGGAACTCCCGCTCCACTTCCATCAGCACACGGTACTGGTTGTCGGGAGCGTAGATGGTGGAGATCCAGCGCGGGCCGTAGGCGTTGTAGAGCCCATTCTCGATTTGTTCGGGCGTCACCTGCAGCGCCGCGGCCTTATCGCGCGCAATGATGACGTTCATCTGCGGCGAGCGGATCTGCAGGTCGCTGGTAACATCCTGAAGCCCGGGAACTTTGGCCACTTCCGCTTCCATCTTCTGAGCCGCCAGATAAAGCGCGGCGGTATCGGTGCTCATCAGCGTGTACTGATATAGGCTCTTGGTGAGCGAACCGCCGATGCGCACCGACGGCGGGTTCTGCAGGAAGGCGCGCATGGTGGGAAGCTGATTGAGTTGCGGGCGAAGCTCGGCGATGACGCCGTCCACGTTCCTGTCACGCTCGGCGCGCGGCTTGAGATGAAAAAACATGCGTCCGAAGTTCGGCCCGTTGTTGGCCACCGCGGAGGACCCGCCGCCCACGCCGGCAAAGAAGGACTTCACATAGGGGCTTTTCTGCGCGATGGCGATCAGCTTCTGCTGATCGCGCATCAGATCATTGTGCGAGGCGCCCTGCACGGCTTCCGTCGTCGTGAAAATCTGGTTGTTATCCTCCGATGGCAGAAAGCCCTTGGGCACCTGCAGGAACAGCCAGCCGGTGGCGGCGGCGATGGCAAAACTGAAGGCCAGGAACGAGAGCCGGTGGCGCAGGGTGAAGCGCAGGCTGCGTTCATACAGGCGCAACATGGCATCGAACATCGATTCCGTCATTCGGAAGAATCGCCCGTGCTGCTGGTGGGCGCGAAGAAAGCGGGCCGAAAGCATCGGCGTCAGCGTCACGGAAACGAACCCGGAGATGAGAATCGCCACCACGATGGTGACCGCGAACTCCTGAAACAGCCGCCCCAGGATGCCGCCCATAAACAACAGCGGAATAAACACGGCGGCCAGCGAGAGCGTCATCGATACGATGGTGAAGCTCACCTCGCGCGCCCCTTCAAACGCCGCGCGCATGGGAGGCGTACCCATCTCAATGTGACGCACGATGTTTTCCAGCACGACGATCGCGTCGTCCACCACGAATCCAATGGCCAGAATCAGCGCCATCATGGAAAGGTTGTCCAGCGAGTAACTGAACAGGTACATCACCGCGAAGGTGCCGATAACGGAAATCGGCAGCGCCAGCGACGGGATGATGGTGGCCGAAAGATTGCGCAGGAACAGAAAGATCACCATCACCACCAGCGCCAGCGTGAGGTACATGGTGGTTTGAATATCGTGGAAGGATTCGCGGATCGTTTCCGACCGGTCAAACAGCGTTTCCAGGGACACCGAAGGCGGAAGCTGCTGGCGGAAATCGGCCAGCAGCTTGCGGACGTTGTCGGCCACTTCCACGGTATTGGTGCCCGGCTGGCGCATCACACTCATCGTCACTGACCGGTCACTGGTTGTGGTGGTGTTGAACCACGCCGCGGCCTTGTCGTCCTCCACCGAGTCAGTGACCGTGGCGACGTCGGACAGCCGCACCGGCGATCCGTTCTTGTAGGTGATCACCAGCGGCTTATAATCGTCGGCCTTGGTAAGTTGTCCGGTGGCCTGCAGCGTCACCATCTGGTCCGGCCCATAAAGCGTACCCACCGGCAGGTTGACGTTGTGCTTACGAACGGCGCTCTCCACTTCATCGATGCCGATGCCGCGCGAGGCCAGGCGCTTCGGGTTCACCTGGATGCGGACAGCGTATTTCTGCGATCCCAGGATCTGCACCTGCGCCACGCCGGAGACCATGGAGATACGCTGCGCCATGAAGGTGTCCGCATATTCGTGCAGCCGGTAGAGCGGCAGCACCGATGATTTCAGGGCAAGGAAGAAGATGGGCTGGTCAGCCGGATTGACCTTGCGGAAGGTGGGAGGCGTGGGCATGCCGGCAGGCAGATAGGGGCTGGCCTGCGTGATGGCCGCCTGTACATCCTGCGCGGCGCCGTCAAGTGACCGCGACAGTGCAAACTGCAACGTAACCGTCGTGGCCCCGAGCGCCGAGACCGAAGTCATGGAATCCAGCCCTTCGATGGTGGAGAACTGGCGTTCCAGGGGCGTGGCCACGGCCGAGGCCATGGTTTCCGGATTCGCCCCGGGCAGCGCCGCCGTGACCACCAGCGTGGGAAAGTCCACGTTCGGCAGATCGGAAACGGGAAGCGCGCGGTAGGCAACCAAGCCGAACAGGGTAATCGCCACCATCACCAGCGTGGTGGCCACTGCGCGCCGGATGAAGATGGAAGAAAAGCCGCCTTCGCCGTGCGTCACTGCAGCACCTTCACTTTCACGCCCGGAGCAAGGCGAAGCTGGCCTTCGGTAACCACCGTTTCACCGGGCTCCAGACCCTGGTTTACGGCGATCAGCGTTTCAATGCGCGGACCCGGGGAGATGGTCCGCATCTCTACGGACTGGTCCTCTTTGACGACGAAGACGAAGTTGCCCTGCTGGCCGGTTTGCAGCGCGGCGGCGGGAACCACCACCGTATTGGGCCGGTCTTCCAACCTGAGTTTGACATCGACAAACTGGCCCGGCCAAAGGCGCCAGTCGGCGTTGGCGAAGTTCGCCTTCAGGCGGATGGTGCCGGTGGCACTGTCCACTGCATTGTCGAGAAACGTGAGGGCGCCCGAAGGAGCCTCCCGCGAATCGCCGGGAATGGAGGCGCGCACGCGCAGCCGGCCTGAGGTCAGGTAGCGCCTCACCGAAGTGAGATTCTCCTCCGGAATGGAGAAGGTGACGTAGAGCGGCTGAATCTGATGAATAGTCACCAGTTCAACGTCGTTGGCTTTCACCAGATTGCCCTGCTTCACATGTATGCTTCCGGTACGGCCGGTGATAGGGCTCGAGATGGAGCAGTAAGAGAGGTTGAGTTGCGCGTTGGCAAGCGCCGCTTCATCGGCTTTCATGGCAGCTTTGATGCTGTCGATGTTGGCAAGTTCGGCGCGGACAGCCGTGCGCCGGCCACGCGCTTCCACGTTCGCCTGGTCTGCCTGTTCCTGCGAGAAGATTCCTTCGGCGGCAAGTTTGGTATAGCGCTCAGCCTGCTTGCCGTAGTGCTCCTCCTGGGATTTCGCGCGGGCCAGGTTGGCTTCGGACTGTCGCAGCAGGGCCGTCTCGCGGGCCAGGTTCGCCTGCCATTGATGAATGGCCTCCTGGTAGGGACGCGCGTCGATTTCAAAGAGCGGATCGCCCTGACGCACCATCTGGCCTTCCTGAAAATGGACCTTCGTCAGCACGCCGCCGATCTGCGCCTTCACCACGATTGTGGTGAAAGCCTCCACATTGCCGACAGCGGCGATCTCCACCGGCACACTCCGCGTTTCGGCCCGCGCCACCTTTACGGGAGCCGCGGGAGGCGGGGAGCTTGCGGCGGCGGTGGACGCGCTCTTGTTGGATGAACAGGCAGCCATGGCAAACGCGGCCATCAACATCCCAAAGTATGCGATCGGCCTTTTCAACATTGAATTCCTCTCCAGATGAAATCGCACAGTTCGCTGGTGGATTCCTTGATGTGGTTGGACTTGCCATCCCGGACGTGGCGGGCAATGGCGGCGCGCGTAAGGTCGTAGATCAGGCGGGCGGTGCGCGGCACGTTGCAGGAGCGGATCTCGCCCTGACGAATGCCCCTGCGCAGGATGCTTTCAAGCAGCGCCGCCTGCTGATCGTAGAGATCCTGAAACGCCGGCGATTCGTCGCTCGCATGCACCTGCAGGGAGGCGAATTCGGTGTAGTAGATGCGGAAGAAATCGCGGTTGCGGTCGCAGTAGTGAAGACGTCCGTGAATGAATGCGCGGATCTTGGCGGCGGCGCTGGCGGCACTGTCGATGTCACGCTGCACCTCGGCATGAAGCTCCAGCACGCCTTCGCGGAGCGTGGCGAGGAAAAGTTCGCGCTTGGAATCGAAGTAAAGATAGACGGTGCCCTTGGCGACGCCGGCCGCTTCGGCAATCTCGTCGATCGTAGCCGCGGTGTATCCGTTTCGCGCGAACACCGCGCGCGCCGCCTGCAGGATCCCGCCCGTGCGGAACTCCTGCAGTACCTCTTTCCGGGACTTGGCTAGTACCTGCACTGACCCAGGGTACAAAATACTGACTGACGGGTCAATCCTCGACGCCTGTCTTAAAGGAAGGCGATTCCGCCGCCGGCCGCGCGGCGGCAGAAGTGGACCCACTCGGGGCTGAGTTCGAGTGGCGCTACCCCCAACCGGAAACGGGGCAGGCCGCGGATTCTTTCTCCGGCCAGTGCTTCCGCTACGGGCGGTAGTTCACCCTCGCCGGATAACACGATGGCGTCCGCTTTCCCTAGCGGATACGTTGACGAGGGTTTCCAATCGGCAATGCAAGGAGCGATGACAAACAGCGTCAGGTCGGCGGCGCAGTACGCCGCAAACCGGTTCGACTCGACGATCACGTTTCTGCCTTCGGCCAACAGGCGGCGGATCGGCTGCACCGCGCGCTCAAACGTGGCATCGGGAGCGCACACAAGAAACGCCCGGCCGGCTCCGGCTTGCAGATAGCGGGATTCGGCCGGGTTCTCTTCGACCCACTCGGACGCCGTGCCGTGCTGGTGACTGGAGATCTTCACTGCGGTCCACTCCGGCGCGTGCAGCGTCCGCAGGAGCGCCACCACCAGAGAGGTCTTGCCGACATGACGGCTGTGGCCACCGACAATGATCAGCCTTCCGCCCATCAGAACCGGTATAGCAGTTCCAGGTAACCGAAGTTTCCGCTGCTCCCCTTCGGATAGATGGACGCAATTGCGGCCCGGCCGCTGGCGTGGCCGAAGTAACCGCTGATGGTGACATCCGCACGCACCCGCCAGTCGACGCTGGCATCGTGCAGGTTGGCGAGGGAACGCGCGCCGGCTGTCGCCCGGCCCGCGTATCCGAATGTCCAGGGCTGAAAGGCGCCTCCGCCGAGATACCACAGGTCGTTACGCGCCGACAGCCGAAGGGAGTGAAACTCGGTGTTGATCGTCACATCCTTATGGGGCCGTAGGATCAGGATGCCGAGCAGATCACGGTTGTTCATCAGGTTGAAGAACGGAAAGCGCGCAAAAGGGCGCGGTGTGGGCAGCACCTGAAAGAACGTATTGTGCACGGAATCGGCGGGGTTGCCGTCACCGGAGCCTTGGAAATATCCGGCGCGAATCCACGGTTTCAGCCGGCCCCAGACCTTGGGCTGGACGCCACCTTCAATGGCGATTGCGTGGGCGCGATGATCCAAGCGGCCCCAGCGCCCCGTTTGACCCACACCCCATAACATCAGATCGAGGGTGCCTGCCGCTGACTCCACGGCGCTCAAGTGATGGCCTCCGAAGCTCCAGATCCGCACGTTGGCAAGGTCGTCCCGGCGCGCGGCGAGAGGCCGCGAGTCGGACTTTACAATCCGCCGCCAGTCGTCGTAGTAGAGCGCGAATGCGCGCGTTTCGGCAGCATGTTTCCCTTTGCCCCACGGCTTTGTGTAGGCGCTGTAGGCGAACGCGGTTTCCAGATCACCCCAGCCATCCGTCTGAAACGCGCCTCGCGTGGGTATGGCGCCGACAAACGTGAAGTTGCCAGTGGGCCGGTTGTAGGTGTAGTGAATGCCGTCGAAGCTGCGTCCAGTATGCGCCCAGCCGAAATGGCCGATCAACCGCATGTTGATCCGGTCGCGCTTCACCGCGGCCAGTGTCGCGCTCTTCGGCGTCATCTCAGAGCCGTCCATGTATTCGAAGCGGCCCAGCCGGAGCGAATGCGCCGGGCTCCCGGCCAGATTCTTGAAACGGACGAATCCCTGCTTGGCGAAGAGCATCCCACTATTGCGGCGGTTGCCATTTGCCGCAAAGTAAGTGGCGCCGAGACCTAACTGGCCCTGCGTCCCTGGCGCAATCGCTCCGGACGGCAGTCCCAGCACAAAAGGGGCCGCGAGTTCCAACTGCCAGTCCCATGACTTTCCGCTGCCGGCAAAAGAAAGGCGGAGTATACTGCCCGAAAATGCATAGGAAGAATCACCATCGCCCTGAAACCAACCCCAGCCCTCAAGCCGCGTGCGAAGGCTCCCCTGCACGGTAACGTCCCCCATCTTGAGTGGAGCGGCCGCGGCGGTGTAAGCCAACAGGAGCAGTGCGCCGATCATAGCGTTATCCTCCGCAGGTCATTTCGCAATCAGCGGGTTCGGGCTGCGGCATGACCGGCAGGCCTTTCGGCGGCCCCACACGCTTGAGAAGCGCTCCGGAAACCTGCGCAAGGTAACTTACCCCGGATTGGGCCAGGGAAGCCGCCAGTGGTTGCGCCACTCTCGACAGATGGTCGTCCAGGAACTGCTTCGCCGCCTCCCTGGTGACGGCTTCCGCTTCCGCATCGTCCCCGGCAAGGGCGTAGGCCTGCTTCAGCCGTAAGTATCCGATGAAGCCGGTCTCCACGGCGACATGATCTTCAGGCTCTTCCACCTTCGGCTGGTAGGCAAAGGCTTGATAGTAATTCACCAGTTCGGACATAAGATATCCGAGTTGGATATTGTCGTGGTAGCTCACTTCGCGTGCCGGCGCCGGACCGCCAGGTCCGAAAATCGAATGGTGCACACCTTCGGAAGCCTCGTCCCGGGCGGCCTCGGCCGCGGCGCGCAACACGGGGTCCGCCGATTCGCGGCCAAGAGCGGCAACCTGCAGCCTCCACTCAGGTCCGGAAGGACATTCCAGCAGCAGCGAGATCAGCCGCCATTCGGCCGCCTCGCGAATCAGATCCGTGTAATTCACTTGCCCTCCCTTAAGGCCAGGGGAATCCAACCAGTCCGCATCTTACGCGAACCCGCCTCCTGCGCCGATCCCTCCCAGACGGCAAACGCAATCTGTGTTCTTGTTCCGGCGGCCAGCCCCTCCGGCAACTTGCGGGACATCACAACAGCCCAGCCGTCTTTCGTGCGCACGCCTTTACCCCGTGAGGCGCCATCCTTGACGGGCGAAAGAGTTCCCGGCCCTTCGGCCACCATGTCTTCCACTGGAAATTCGCGCGGGCCCACGCGCCTGTTCCCCACCGCCGCGGCTGGCGCAAAGCGCGTGGCCATTTCCTTTTGCGCGGCCGAGCCCGGCTCCAGAGACTTCGCCTCAAACGGGTAATGATCCACCGTCGCGTTGGGAAACAACGCCTGGATCGTGTCCTTCCGCCCATTCACAGAAGCCTGCCAGTCGGCCCGCCAGAAGGTGATCTCCACGGCGCGGCCGGCCTGCCCCATCTGCGGTTCCGGCGGATTCGGCTCAATCTTGCGCGGGATCTGGATACCGCATCCGTCCAGAAATCGCCCGGGGCCAGGCTCGTCGTTGAGCGTGGCGTCGGTCCAGGAGAGCCGGAAGGCAATCTCAGGTCCGGAGTGTACGGCGCGCACCCGCACATCCTGCGTGGACGCTTTCATCAGGCGCGGCTCCACAAGGTCCTGCAACAGTAGCTTCGCCGTATGTTCCGGCGCGTCGTTCCAAACGGAATTGGCGGGATCGAGCGAGAGCTTCGAAACGGCGACACTCGCAACTTCCGTCTGCGATACCGGCGCCCGGCGGCACGCCGTGAACATCGCCACCGTCGCGATGACAATTACGATAATGGTTCTCATGGCCACGCTCCTTTACGGGCAGTTCGTGCGCGTGATCTGATAGAGCTGATCGTGCGCCGCACGAACATGGACAGGTTCGTTTCGCGGCACGCTCACCAGAGGTTTTCCTTTTTCGTCCAGGCCGATGGCCGTGTCGCCCACCCGCTTCCACCTTGGCATCACCATTTCACTGGAACCGAACAGGCATAGCAGCGCGGCCAGATCCGGATCGTTCATGGCATTCCGGTACGTCTTCACCGCTTCGTCGGTGCCGGGCCCGAAGAGCTGCCGCGTGAAAGAGAGCGGCACATGAATCGGAGGAATGTAGTAGACATTCGGCTCCAGTCCGAATTGCGGGAACAGCGGCAGCGCTACCTTCTTAATGTGGACCAGGTAGTCGATGGGGTTGTCCGCTACCGCCTTCTCCGGCCGTGAGATGAACCCGGCCATGCGGATTTTGCCGATGCAGTTGACGAAGCATTGCGGCTGAATCCCCTGTTCGATCTTCGGGAAACATGCGATGCACTTCTCCGAAGTGCCGGTCATGGCGTTAAAAAATACCTTCTTATAAGGGCAGCCGCGCACGCACTCCTGATAGCCGCGGCAGCGCGCCTGATCCACCAACACAATGCCATCCTCCGGACGCTTGTAGATCGACCCGCGCGGGCAGGAAGCCAGGCACCCGGGGTAAGTGCAGTGGTTACAGATGCGGGCGAGATAGAAGAACCAGTTCATGTGCGGCAGCGACATACTGGCGCCGTGGTCCACCTGCCCGGCGCAGTCATCTTCACCCACGTTCGGATAGGCGTAGTCCTGCTGCTCAGGTCTCCATCCCAACACGCGCTCTCCGGCGGGTGCGGATTCGAAAATCGTCTCCCCCTCGTAGGTTTTGCCATTCCACTGGCCGCCGTTCAACATCTCCAGCAGTTTCAAATCCCACGCCAGAGGATAGAATCCGTAGGGCTTCGATTCCACGTTGTTCCAAAGCATGTACTCCTGCCCCTTGCCCGAAGTCCAGGTGGTCTTGCAGGCCAGCGTGCAGGTTTGGCAGGCGATGCACTTATTCGTATCGAAGACGGCGGCGAACTGCCTCTGCGGCCGGCTCTCCGGATACCAATAAGACATCTCGCGCCCGATTTGCCAATTAAAGACTCGTGCCATTATGCCTTCTCCTTCCGCCCGCCAAAGAAGTTGCCCGCAAGGTATTTCTTCATCACATCCGATTCGTTCTTGGGCCGGATGCCAAGCGCCACCGGGCGCCATAGTCCTTTGCCATCCATGCCTCCCGCTTCGGCCCTGGTGATCTTGACGATAGCCTCGCGCGGCGCTCCCGTGGGGCAATGCACGTCGGGAAGGAAGCCCTTGCCGATGGTCTGTCCGAACAGTCCTTTCCGCACCAGGGAGTCCGTCATCCATGTGGGCTTCAGCCAGCCGCGCGTGGCGGATTGGTGGGATCCGGAACGGAACATCGCCTGGTAGCCGGACCGGGGATTCTTGGCCAACCCGTCGGCCCGCGCCTTGTGCGCTTCCACGGATCCGGGCGTGGCGCCGTACATGTTGAACCACATGCGCGTGATCCCTTTCGGTGTGCCGGGATAGTAACGGGCACGGCACAGCAGGCGGGCAAACTCGTAGTCCTTCTTGTTGTTCTGCCATCCGCGGAAGGGACGGTCTTCAGGATCGGAGTCGATCCATACATAGTCGCCGTCCTGTATGCCCAGTCCGCGGGCGTCGTCCGGATTCATATCCACGTAGCCTTCCGCGACAAACGGGCTGCGTTTGTCCTGCCGGTAAAGATCGCCAAATGGCCCGAATAACACGGCGATCATGTCAGTGTCGATGGGCATGGTGTGCGCGCCGTGGCGGTACTTCGGCGTGTGAAAGACGAACTTATATCCGTCCTTTGCCAGCGGGTGAGCCGTCTTCTTGCACTCGTCCCAACTGAGGACAACGTTGCGTCCGCAGCGGGTCTCGCACGAAAGATCGTCTCGCTTGACGCCGTAGACTTCCGGCCCCTCCTGCCGCAGCGCCTCATGCCTGGCCGATACGATCACGTTCGGCTCGTAGAAGGTGGAATCGACGGGCTCACGGTGAACCGGCAGGTTCTCACCGGCGGCGATAAACTCGTCTTCCTCGCGGTAAAACTCCAGCCGCCCGGTCTTGGTGTACCAGGGCTGGGAGTCGGTCACTTGCTCATAGCCAACCACCTTGGGATAGGTGCGGCTCTGCAGGATGGCAGGAATCCCTTGTTTCGCCTTCGCCTCCAGGTCGGCGATCTTGAAGCCCCTGGTATTGGATGAAGCATTCAGGATTCGCTGCAGGTAAACGTCGGACCGCCCTTCCCGCGCGAACTTCCAGCAGTCATTGAAGCGTGTGTCGCCCGTGATAGCGGCCATCTTCGATCCCACCAGGGCCAGCACGTCGATATCGCCGATGGTGTTGAAGATCCGCTTCATCGGCGTACGGGGAAAGACGGTGAGGAACGGATTGGTGACCGAAGCCGTCATATCCGGCTGCTTTAACTCCGCCCAGGAGTCGACGCCGAAAACGATGTCAGCCCATTCGCAGGAGGTGGACCACCACCATTCATTGACCGCGATCATCTCAATGCGCGGCAACATGTTCACCACGGTGTTGTAGTGCCACTTCACGTTGCCCAGAATCGAATTCGCGTTGGCGAACCACAGCGACTTGGTGGGACAGGGCATGTGGGTGGCCCCGGTAAGAAGCTTCTTGCCAACCCGCAGCGGGTGATCTTCATGGTTGTAGTAGTGCGCCGATTCGGGCTTCCAATATTGGCGTGGACGGGCCGGCTTTTCCGGATCCAGTTCGAGATCGAACGGGTTTTCGTTGATATACTGCGGTGCGCCGTTGAAAAGCGCCACTCGATAGTTACCGGCGTAGGACCCGACGTTGCCGCCGACCTTACCGACGTTGCCGGTAAGCGCCGCCAACAGGAACAGGTCCCGGTCCTTGTTGTCATTGTTGAAGAACTGGTTGGGCCCCATGCCGATGGCGAACAGCGTGGTTCCGGGATTCTTCGCCACCTGGCGCGCCAGTGATTCCACGGCCGCCGCGGGCGCCCACGTGAGTTCCTCGGTGGTCTTCGGCGTGAAGTGCGCGGCGTACTCCTGAACCAGGTCGAAAATCGGGCGGCAGCGCACCTTCCTGCCATCCGCCAGAGTAACTTCCACAGAGCCTTCCAATAGAGGGTCACCAACTGTGGAATATTTGCCCACCATGTCGCGCGTGGCCATCTTCGGCTCATTGGACATGCGATCCCACCACACATAGTCGCCCCACTCGGCACGCAGTTTCTCGGGTACGATCTGTTGCGTATGCGTGCCGGGCGGCGGCTCCTTTTCCGCCGTGGCCAGGATCCTGGTGGTAGTGAGGCCGTTGTCCTTGCCGCCAAATACATCCCGCGCCCGCAGGTTCTTCAGCGTGTCCATGCGCACCAGCAGCGGCAGGTCCGTCCACTGCTTCACGTAGCTGGCGTCGTACAGTTTTTCCTTGAAGATGACGTGAGACAGGCCGAGCGCGAGGGCGGACGTAGTGCCGGGCCTCACCACGATCACCTCGTCTCCCTTGGTGGCCGTGGCCGAATATTCGCAGGCGATCACCACCACCTTGGTGCCCTTCAGGCGGGCTTCGGTCAGCCAATGCGAATCAGGCATCTTGGTGGTGATCCAGTTCATCCCCCACACGATCACGGTCTTGCAGTGCTCCACCGCGGAAAGGTCGAACTCCACGGTCTGCTGTCCGGTGACCATCGGATGTCCGGGCGGCAGATCGGTGTGCCAGGAGTAGTTGTCGAAGCCTTTGGCGCCCATGGCCTGATCAGGGCCTACGTTGCGGATCTTTGCATCCAGCAGAGCCATGGAGTTGGCCATGCGGTACATGCCGAACACGCGCGTCATGCCCAGCAGAGGCATGCCGCCGCGGAATTTCAATACCTGCGTGCCCACACCCTGCGTCGCTTCAATCACCGCCTCGTCGTAATGCTGCGCCTTCAGCCGTTTCTTGCCTTCCTCGCCGGTGTAGGTTTCGGCGATGTTCTTCAGCGCCTTGGCGACGATGGTGGCTGCCTCATCATGGGTGAGACGAATCCATTCGTCGCGCGCCCGCTGGAAATACTTTTCGGGCGGCTTGCCGTCTCCGCCGCGGGGGAAGCCTTCCTCCACCCACTTCTTGAAGCCGGCGCGCACCATGCAGCCGTTCACGCGGCGGTCGCCATAAAAGCGGCGAGTAAGAGCCAGCCCCTTCTGGCAGATTCTGGGATCCCAGCGGGAAGTGGAGCGGTTGTTGTGAAGGTCGGTGGCCTCGCCATAGCGCATGGTGGGCCCCAGCCGCACAATGACGCCCTGCCGCACGTAGGCGTTCAGAATGCAGTTGTGCGTATCGTTGGGGGCGCATGTGAATGTGAACGTCGAATCGTATTTCCAAAGGTCTCGATAGGCCCGTTCCCACCCCCGGTCAGGATACGCCGCCAGCGGATTGGCGACAGCCTCCAGGCCCCAAGCCTCCCGTGTGGAGGCGACGAATGCGCCAAATCCCGCGGCCGTGGCGGCGGCCAGAAAATCGCGCCGTGCTACTTCCTTCTTGCTCATTTCTTTCCCTCCCAGGTACGGATAAACGCGACGATGGACTCAATTTCCAACCGCGAGTAAGTGGGGTGGACCGTGGATGGGTCAAGAAAACCGTTCATCGCGGTACCCTTGCGGCCACGGCCGATGGTCTCCACCAGATAGCCGTCCGTTGCCTTCGCCAACAGGACCTGGTTGTGCAGTGCCGGGCCTTCCCCACCTTCGCCCTTCTTCCCATGACAGCCGGAACAGGAAGAGGCGAACATCTTCGCGCCGGCCTTGCTGTCGCCGGTAACCCGGCGCGGCTCAGCGTCAGATGGCCCCTTTTCCAATCCCGCCAGCCGCCGCAAGTGCAAAATCACGGCCTCAATCTCTTCCGGCTTCAGCCCGCCGTCCTTATCCCAGGCCGGCATGCGTCTACCGGGGCGTCCCTTCCCGATGGTCTCGCGCAGAAAATCATCGGACACCAGGGCCTGAAAGTCAGCACTCGCGATGGCCGGAAACGCAGCCATACCCGGCGCGTGCCGGCCCTTGCCCTCCAGTCCGTGGCAGCCCGCGCAGAACGCGCCAAAGATGGTTTCGCCCTCACCGGCGAACTCCCGTTCGCCAAAGCGCATCACTCGCACCCGGTCTCTCGGCAGATAGGTGCCCGGCACATCGCGCCGGCGCAATGAGAGCGCATACAGCGTAAGCGCTTCCACGTCCCGGCCGCTCACCTCCACAGGGGGCATTTGTGATCCAGCCACCAACGATCCGGGCGACCGGAAATGTTCGGCAAGCCAGTTGGCCACCGTCGGTTTGCCCTGTACCTGGGTGAAGCCGAGTTGCCCCGGGTCCTTCTCGCCCGCGCGGGTTAGTTCGGGCCCTTCGTCCCCGCCCACACCGTTCACTTTGTGACAGCCCAGGCACCCGCTGGAATGAAACACAGACTTGGCTTCCACCAGCTTCGGCGCACCCACAAAGGTGGCCAGATAGACCGCAAGCGCTTCGCGGTCGCTTTCACTCACCGGTACAAACCACTTCCACGCACCCGCCGCTTCCTGCGCCTTGCGCAGATGTTTCTCATACCAGCCCGCGTCATAACCGGCGATGCCGGCGCGTGAGAGATCGGGCCCCTCCATTCCGCCGCCATCCGGGCGGATAGTTCCGCCGCGGCCGTCCACGCGGTGACATGCCAGGCAGTCCAGGCGCTCGAAGGCGCTCCGCGCCGCAAGATAGCCCTGGCGGCTTGGCACCCGCGGCGTGGCATGGCATGTCCCGCAGCCGGCGTAGACGTAGTTCGACGGCAGCATCGGCGAGGGCCAGAAATGCACGTCGCCATGCGCGTCAGCCTTTTCCGTGGCCAGCCCCTGCCCGCCGTGACAAACCGTACAGCCATATTCGGCCGGATCATGCACCACCGGCTTGTGCGGCGCCAGCAGTTTCCCGCCAGTTACAGACTGTTCGCCCGGCCCCATGGTGACATGGCAGGAAACGCAGCGGTCACTGGTGCGCAACTGGGGATTGACAATCTGGCGGAGTTGTACGGGGATGGGGCCTTCCTCGTTCCGCCCTTCGCCCTGGATACGCCGCCAATCCCGCAGGATGTTCTCATCCACGGCCGCAACCAGCAGCAACGCCAGAACGCCGAGGCTCGATAACAGCAGCAGATACTTGTTATTCTTCATGGCATTCAATGCCTGGGCCAGTCCGATGGTGACCAGTAGAACATCCAGTTGGGTCCCCGGAAGTAGGTGCCAATGATCGTGAGGACCAGAAATCCACAGAGAAAACAGGTAAACAGGCCCAGCGCGCCCGCGCGCGCGGATTGGTGCCGCCGCACCAGCCATACCGAATACCAGCCGTATAGGGCGGTCAGCACCGTACCCGGGTTGATGATCGTAACCACTAACTGCGGTACGTCCGGAAACCATTCCCGGATCCAGCCAAAGTAGATCGCAAACGTTTCGATCGCGATCGGGATCAGCAGTCCCACGGCGATCGCCTGCCGGACCAGCGCCCAGCCGCCCGGCCCGCCAAACCACTCACCGGTTCCCTTCTCCTCACGGTCCAGATACGGTATGAGGCCAAGCCCGGCCAGTACGATGGCGGGAATGCCGACGCCGCCCATGAACGCCGAGAAGGAAACCAGTTCCTGAAGTCCCAAAAAGTACCACGGAGCCTTAGCGGGATTTTCCGGCACCGCCGGGTTCGCCAGTTCCTTCAACGGCGCGTCGGAGACCAGCGCCAGCGCCAGACACACGAACGTGGTCAGCATCAGCACGCCCAACTCGGCGTAGAAAAGATGCGGCATGGAAGGTACGGTGTTCTCCGGTCCGCGATCCACCATCGATGTCCGTCCCTTCACCAGCGCCGCAAGCTGATAGGTACGAGCCGGGGCCTCGGTGAATACGGGATAGGTTTCGCCAGCGGGCTTGCTTAGCCTCCGGCCGGCATCCGAGGGACGAACCATTCCGCCGTCTTTGCGAATCCGCCAGAAATGCACCGCCATCAGCATCACCAGCGCCAGGGGCAGGATCATCACATGCAGCAGATAGAAGCGGATCAGCGCCTCCGGCCCCACCATGTCCGATCCCAGCAGCAGCAGCCTCTGCAGACCGCCGGGGTCGAACCAGTCCGTGATGCCCACCGCGTCAGTCACTTCACGGGGTGACTGCGCGATGTTCGCGCCGATCGTAATCGCCCAGTAAGCCAGTTGATCCCACGGCAGAAGATAGCCAGTGAACGACAGGCCAAGCGTCAGCACCAGCAGCCCCATGCCCACCAGCCAATTGAACTCGCGCGGTTTCCGGTAGGCCGCCGTGTAAAATGTGCGCGCCATGTGCAGTATCACGGTGACCACCATCACGTTCGCCGCCCAACGGTGAATGTTGCGCATGAAACGGCCCGTGGGGACCACAAAATGGATGTCCTTGATCGAGTCATAGGCCGCATCCGGATACGGCTTGTAGTAGAACATCAGCATGATCCCGGTCACCAGCGTGATCAGAAAAGCGGCGGCGCTGGCGATTCCCAGGCCAAACGTGGTGATCCAACGCAGGCTCCAGCGGTGCGTGCGGACCGAGTGCAGGTGGAGAAAAACGTTGCCGAAAACAAAGGCCGACCGCGTACGGTCCGTCGTCGGCTTGCCCCCGCGGAACGCGGTTTCCACGATGCGGGCGGGCGCGGCACGCAGATTGGCGCGGAACTGCTCCATGGCGTTCATGCGTTCACCCTGGTTCCCCGCGGCACGGTTGCGCCTTCATCCACCACCAGCGCGCCGCCGCTGACGGCCACTTTCATCCAGGGGAGCGGCTTCGGGGCGGGCCCCTTGGTTACGGCGCCATCCCTGGCGAAGCGCGAGCCGTGACAGGGACACTCGAAGCCTTCCTCGTTGGCTTTGATCACGCACCCCAGATGGGTGCAGATCGTGGACACGGCGTATACGCCTTCCGCGTCGCGGAAGATCGCCACCGACCTGCCAGGCGGCACAAACGCCTCGCCGTCGGCCAGCGTCTCCGGCAACGCGACCTTAAATTTCTTTGAAGGAGAGGCGAGCACCGCCGCCTTGGGCAGCCGCAGCATTCCAACCAGCGAAACAGCAAAAGCCGTGGCCGTCGCCCACAGCGCGCTAAGCCCTAGCAAGTCCCGCCGCGGAACCGGTTCCGGTTCCAGCCGTGACCGTGTTGGTTCGTGAGTTTCCATCAGGCACACCTCCAGTTGGTGGAAAAGGTGACGCGCTCCATCGTGATGGCGTCCACAGGACAACGCATCGCGCACAGTGCGCAACGGATGCACCGCTCTTCGTCCTTGAGAATGGCGGAGTTCTCATCCAGATCGGCATTCGGCCCCAGCAGCGTTGCAATCGCCTCATCCATCGCCCCGCCGCGCTCGATGCCGGCAAGCGACGCCAGCTTCAAACACTGCGTCGGGCACACATCCACACAACCACCGCACAGCACGCATCGATTGCCGTCGAACACCGGACTAACGCCACAGTCCAGACAACGCGAGGCCTCGCGTTGCGCTTGAGCGGCCGAATACCCGATTTCCACCAGCGTGTCCGGATGCCGCAACCGGTCATGCGCTTCAAGGACGGGGACTTCCTGCCTGGCAATAGACTCATAGCCGCGCTCACGTTGATAACGAGGCATCATCAGATACGAGGTGAGCATTTCGGACCGTAAAGCCCGGCCGGTCAGGTAGTGATAAATGGAGCGGGCGGCGGACTTGCCTGAAGCGACGGCGTCAATCAGCAGCCTTGTGCCATGGGCAAGATCGCCCGCCACAAACACTCCCGGCGCGCTGGTGGCAAGTGTTGCCGGATCCACCTTCGGCCACCCCGGCCGCGCCTGTTCCACATCCGCTCCGCCATCGGACAGAAAATCGAGCGCCGGCGACTGGCCCACCGCCAGCAGCACGGTGTCGCAGCGAACCGTCCGGCGATCGTCGTCGTCATAGCGAGGCGCAAACCGGCGGTTCTCGTCGTAGACGCGCAGGCACTTGCGGAAGAGCACACCGCGGGGCTGGCCCGTGGCGTCGCGCTGGATTTCCAAAGGGCCCCAGCCATTCAGCCGCTCAATGCCTTCCTCATCGCCCTCCCGGATTTCGAGCGTGTCGGCCGGCATCTCTTCCAAACCCTCCAGCGAGACCAGGCGCACGTTCCTACCGGCCAGCCTCCGCGCCGTGCGAGCCGTGTCATAGGCGATCTGGCGTAGCACTGTGCGGGCGACGTCGTAGGCCACGTTCCCGCCGCCGATCACTACCACTTCATGCCCAATGTCGATCGCCTCGCCCAGCGACACCGCGCGCAGCAGGTCCACTCCGCCATACACTCGCGGGCCCCGTTCTCCCACCAGCCCAAGTCCACGTGAGGATTTCGCGCCCACCGCGATCAGCACGGCCGCATAGTCCCGCCGCAAGTCCGCAAAGCTGATGTGCTTGCCGATGGTGAAGCCGCACCGGATCTCAACACCCAGCGCCTCAATGACGGCTACCTCGCGGGCGATGAGGTCGCGCGGCAGACGGTAGGCGGGCACGCCGACGGCAAGCATGCCGGCCGGCACCGGTTCAGTCTCAAATACCACTGGAGTGAACCCAAGCAGGGCAAGATCGTGGGCCGCGGAAAGCCCCGCCGGGCCCGCTCCGATCACTGCGATACGCTGGCCTTTGCCCGGCTCGATTTTTCCGTCCAGGCCGGCGCGGATGAATGCGGCCATCTCCTCGGCATGCGCGGTGACCGAAGGGACATAGGCGCGCACCCGATCCACCACCTCGCTGGTGGGCCGCGAATCGGGCCCCGCCGCTTCGCAGGCGAATCGCTTCAACGCACGAATCGCCACGGGCCGGTCCTTTGCCACAAAGTGCCCGTCATCATCCACCCGCGGCACCTGCCCTCGCCGGCATGCGGCTTCACAGGGCGCGCCACAGATGCGTCCGCAAATCGAGGCGAACGGGTTCGGCCCGCGCGCGATCAGGTAGGCTTCTTCGAACCGTCCGGCGGCGATGGCCCGCACATACCCGCGGGCGTCGGTGTGCACAGGGCACGCCGCCTGGCACGAGATGAGACCGGCGTGATAGCCTTCACCCGGCACTTCAACCCGCAGTGGGGTCAGCGCGGCCATAGCAGCACCTGCCTTTCCGGCGCCATCACGCAAGGCAGACCGGCTCGCCTTCTTGTGGCGGAAAAGGGCTTCTCCGCAAGCTGCGCGATTGTCCATCGCGACAGTACGCGGACGATTGATTCCTGAAGCTGAAGCGCCGCGTCATGAAAGGCGCAGGTGGAGCCCGGTGGGCAGCCGGCCTGGCAATAGTCGCCAACGATTGTGCCCTGACAGGACTCCACCACCGCCAGCAGGCCGATGCGCGAAGGTGGCATCGCCAGACGCACGCCGCCCTTTGCTCCCTTTGCCGCGCGCAACAGACCTGCCTTAACCAGCAGCCGCGTAGTCTTGGCCAGGTACGTCGGTGACTCGTGAAGTACTTCGGCAATTTGGCGGGGCGAATGAATGGCGGCTTGATCCTGGCCGGCCATGTGGACGAGAGCGCGGATGGCGGAAAGTGTGGTCTTGGTGAGCATCGGCTAAATCGGATAATCAATATCCGATTTAGCTCATTAGCAATCCACTTGCCACACAATACACCCGCGCCGGGAACAGTCTCTCCACTTCCTTCCCGTCTGTTGATGTGTGCAAAACCACCCAGTTGGTCAAATCACCCAACGGGATGGGCCAACGCCATCCCCCTCGTTAACGCCCTTCGGCTTCCCGCCGCAGCCGGGCAGCATAGGCCAGCGTGTAGTTCCTCGCCGGAGCGTTGAAAGTCTTCTCCCCGATCATGTCCAGCGCATCGGCCAACAACAGCTTCGGTTCTTTCGCATCGGGCCGCAGCCGCATCGCATGCTGCGCAAGCTGCGCCGACCACACCGCATCGTTCTCAGCAAGCGCCGCTCTGGACTGGCGCATCAGGCCATCGAAGCCTCCCGTCAGCTTCGCCATCCGCTCGGACTGTTCGCGCGGCGTTGGCCGGTGAAGGTTGAGCGGATCGCCATCAAACCAGCCAACGTGCTGCGAATAGATCTCGCGCACGGTGCCCCAGACGCTGCCGTAGTAATCGCCGAGGTAATCCAGATTCGCCAGATGGGGAGGAAGCTTGACGTACTCCACCAGTTCATCGGGAGTCAGAAACTTGCGCGCGCCCTCAATCGTCTTCTCATGAACGAACCGCAGCGCGTCACGGTAGTTCGTCAGCACGCTGGCGGCGTCATTAAGGATCGGCCGCGTGTGGCCCCCCACCAGGTGAAGCGGCTGTTCCCGGATCATCTTGTCGATACTATCGGCCCACTGGCGGATGTCGCGGCGGGCCGTGCCGCGCAGCGGATACGTATTCGGCCAGGACTTGTAGAAGTTGTCGCCGGCAAACACCACTTTGCGATCCGGCAGCCAGACGTACAACTGATCGTCGGTCTCACCGGGTGCGGCCACCAACTCCAATCGAACACCGGCAATCTCCAGCGTCTTGCGCTCTTCCGGAAACTTGTGTGTGGGCGCCACCGCGCGCGGCGCTGCACCGGGCCGCCGCAGCCCATCGGTGATCGCCGCACCGGCGGGTGGAAGCTCCGGCGGAATCGCGATGCCGATCCCCAGCCGCTTCTCCTTTGGTACATCAAAGCCCTGCGTATTCACCGGCCGCACGCCGTTTTGCAGTCCCGCCGCGGCCACCGTGGAGGATTCCGATCCGAAATTCGCACGCGCCCAGATCTGGATTGCGGCGCCCTCGTCCACAAAAACCGAAGCGCCGCCGGTGTGATCAGGATGGCCGTGCGTATAGATGATGGCCTTCACGGGCTTCGCCGCGATCTTTTCAAACTCGGCGCGCACGCGGCGGGTGCCCGGTATGGTCTGGCCGGGATCGATGATGATCACACCGTCTTCGCCCACGATCATGGAATTGGCTGAGACGTTGTACCCGATGGCCGTATAGACGCCTTCGGCCACTTTGATCACGGCAGGCTGAAATTCCCGGTTGCGCTCTTTCAGACGTTGGGTAGCAGGCGAATCCTGGGCGCCCAGAGACAAAACGAGCAGAAGAATAAAAATCATTGGTGGTATCCTTAGCGGGGCGTGATCTTGAGGTTGGCGAAATGCGCCACCGTGGAGCCTTCAAACCACAGCGCCACGCCGCCCTTTGCACCCGCTCCCGACTTGACGTCGTTCACGATCAGCGTCGGCTGGGCGTTGCCGTTCACGAAAAGCCTGGCCCTTTCACCATCTACTTCGATCTTCACGTGAATCCATTCGGCGGGCTGTATGTCGACGTAGGATTCATAGCGCGAAGGCGTAGCCTCACGCAGTTTGAACCACGTGTGCTCCGGGTGTGAAATGTACTGCGCGGAGTGATTGCGGCGTTCCTGATCGTCGGCGCGGCCGTTGGTGGGGCGCAGGTAAAAGCAGTCGTAGATTTTGCGGTCAGGCTGAACCCGGAAGGCCACACCCACGAATCCTCGCGCGCCGCCCGCGGCCCCGGCGCCCGGTTCGCCGGCCAGATCGACCTCGATCGTGCCGTTGGAAAATTCCGCGCCTTCCACGATTGCCAGCAGGTCCAGGCGGTTCGCCTCACCCGCGCCTGGCCCGCCCTTCTTCCCGCCTCCCTTGGTTTGTCCTCCTGCTGGCCGGGCGGCAGCCATGCGCGCTTCGGCTTCGGGTGAAATGGTGAGCTTCAGCGCCTTCCTGCCCTTGAAGGAGACAGGTACGGCGGCCGTGTTGTGCAGCGTCAGCCCGCTGGCGGATGCGAGGGGCAAGTTTTTGATCTGCGCTGGCAGAAGCGCTGCGCAGGCCGTAAAGAGGCAGGTAGTGAAGTGAAGGATTCGTGGTGTCATCATAGTGCCAATCACTACGATTATCGGCCAGAAGCGCGGGCGATTGGGCTGGTGCGTAACTGGTTACGCAACTCAGCGGCTGTGGATGCGTGCGCCGGCACAGCGGCCAGATTGCGCATCTCATGCGGATCGTTGCTGTGATCGTAAAGCGCCGCGCCACGGCGGCCTTCGTCCCACTCCGTATAGCGCCAGCCCTCCGTGCGAATCGAGCGGCCGATGAACCAGTTCCGCGCCTGCACCGTGTAGGCGGGCCGGCTCCATTCCGCCCGCGGATTCTCCAGCAGCGGCCGCAGACTCGCGCCATCCAGCCAGGGCGCCCGCGGCAGCCCACATAGGTCCACCAGCGTGGGATACATGTCCACGTACTGCACAACGCGCGGGGAAACCTGCCCTTCCTTACTCAAGCGAGGATCGGCCATGATCATCGGCCCGCGCGCCGAAGTCTCGAACAAAGTTCCCTTCGCCCACATTCCTTTTTCACTCAAGTGCCAGCCGTGATCGCCCCACAGGCAAACGATGGTGTTGTCGTTGAGCCGCAGTTCACTAAGCTTATCCAACAGACGGCCAACCTGTTCATCCATGTACGTCGTGCAGGCATAGTAGGCGCGCATCGCCTCACGGGCCTCCAGCGCCGTGAAGGAACGGGCGGCGAACAGGTCAATATTCTGGCGGAACTCGTCGCCGGGAACGCCGCGAATGGCGCGGGGTTCGGTGTCAAAGTCGGGCGGAAGGCGCATCTCCGCCGTCTCAAACATGTCGAAGTATTTCTTCGGCGCTGTCAGCGGAACGTGCGGTCGATGGAAACCGACCGAGAGGAAGAACGGCTTGCCGCCCACCGCCATTTGTTGCATGGAAGCAAGCGCCTTGTCAGCGATGGGGGCATCCACGCCGGGATCGCCTTCAGGCAGGGGGCCGTAGACGTTCGCCCAGGCGTAGTTACTTGGTTCGGGGAGCCGCAGATTGCGATAAGGCGTGTGCACCTTGTCCCAATAGGCGGGATCTTCCGCCTGCTGCCGCGCCCGGTCGGCGGGAGTGGACCATGCGGGCAGCTTCGGCAGTTCCTCTCCGCGGTGGAAACCGCGATTCGGCCCGTGCCAGATCTTGCCGAACTCGGCGGCGGCGTAACCATTCCGCTCAAAGTAGCGCGGCAGGATATGTTGCTCCTGTTCCAGCACCAGCCACGTGTTGTTGTCCAGCACCCCGGTGGATGTCGGATAGCGGCCGGACAGAACGGAGGAACGCGTGGGGTTGCACAGCGGATACTGGCAGTAAGCGCGCTCGAAACGCACGCCCCTGCCGGCCAGCCGGTCGATGTTGGGCGTGCGCGCCACAGGGTCGCCGTAACTGCCGATACGGCAGTCCAGGTCGTCCACGATGATAAACAGAACGTTCGGCCGGGGCCGGTTTTGCGCGGCCAATGGCGCTGTGCCGGTAAGCAGGAATTCGCGTCGATTGATCATTCTAAAACCCGATTCGCAGGCCCAGCCGGAAGAAGCGCTGGTCAATGCCTTCGCGCCCTGTGTTCTGCACGGCCGAGATCAGGCCGAAGTTACCCGATGAGATATCGGCATTGGGGTTGGCGAAGTGCGGCGTGTTGCTGATATTGAAGGCTTCGGCCCGGAACTGCACGTTGATCCGTTCATTGACGTTGAACTTGCGGAACACTCCCATATCGAAATTGACCAGCCCCGGCCCGCGCAGCGCACCCACGCCGCAGGTGCCGAAGCGGGGCGTGTTGCGGTCCACCTGGTTAGGGTCGGCCAGGTTCGTGCGATCCCACCACCGGGTTCGTTCCCCTACCATCTCCACCGGTCCAAGGCAATCGGCGAACTGTCCGGATCCCGGTGCGTTCAGCACTGTTCCCGGAGCGGTGGGAGTGACCGGTGTGCCGGTACTGAGCCTGCCTACCGTATTGATCTGCCAGCCGCCCAGCACCGCCGCAAGCGCCCCGTTCTGCGCGTACTTTCTGCCCTTGCCGAACGGCAGTTCGGCCACCGCCGTAGCTACGAAATTATGGCGGATATCCAAGGGAAGCGGCCCGTAGTTCTTATCCCAGTAAGAGGGGTGATTCACGCGCGGCGAGGCCACTGAGTTTTCCGCCGTGTAACCCAACGCGTGCCCCCACGTGTAAGCGAAATGCAATTGATAGCCGCTCTTGAAACGGCGATCCAGCCGCGCCTGCAGCGAGTCGTACTTCGCCGTGCCGGGATGTCCAATGAATGTGGTCGCCGCATTGCGGTTGAAGCGCTTCACCAGTTGCCGGCCGGCGTTGCCCGTGCCCAGGTCGGCCCAGTTCGCATCCAGAAATGCCGTCTGGCGAATGGAACGCGTGGCGACGTAACCTGCCGAACCAACCCATCCCCCGAACTGCTTTTCCAGCGTCAGATTCCAGGACTGTACGTAGCCGCGCCGGAAATTCTGATCCGCCGTAATATAAGCGGCGGTCAGCGGCAGAGGCACCCGCTCCACCTCTGGCACGACTTGCACTGATGGCAGGCCGCGATCGAGCGTCGTCGAATAGGACCACGTCGTATCGAACGCCAGATTCTGTACAAACTGCACCGGATAGTTGGCGCGCAGATCCCTGGCAAGGCTGAACGGATCGTAAGTCAATCCGTAGCCCGCGCGAATCACAAAGGTGTTCGTCGCCCGCCACGCCAGCCCCACGCGGGGAGCGAATAGTTTCTTGCTCTGCGGCAGTCCGCAGTTGGCCGGCGTGGATCCCAGCCCGCAGAGGATGGACTCGTTCGTATTGAAGTCATAGCGCTCCAGGCCGCGGTCCACGCGCGTCGGAAAGGGGTAATATTCCCAGCGTAGACCGTAGGAGAGTGTAAGCCGGGGACTCATCTGCCAGCGGTCGCGCACATACATGGAGTAGAAAGAGGCGCGCGTGTTGTACTCGGGTCCGGACAGCACATTGCGGCCCGCCTCGCGAGGCAGGCCCAGCAGGAATGCGCCGAAGGTGTTGTAGTCGTTGGCGGCCGCCCCGCCGCGCAGCGTGGTGGTGGCATTACGGAACTGGAATCCGCCGGCCGGTCCCCCAACCGCGCCCGCCGCGTTCGCCACGCCCTGGTTGAGGTGCAGACGGTAGAAATCGGCGCCAAACCGCACGTCGTGCGCCCCTTTTGACCAGTTGCCATTAATGACGTACTGATACTGATAATCGCGGCCGAAAAACGGAGAGATGTCGCTGTAACCCAACTGGTCGAAACCATCGAACGTGATGCGGGCCATTCCGCCGGCAAAGGTGGAGTCCCCATTGGTGCCCGGGATGCCCAGTACGTCTCTGGCCACATTGCGGTCCAGGTTGTTGGGAATCGCATTGGTGTCCAGCAGCATCACGCCGATGTAGCCGTCAAATACCAGGTTGGCTCGCGCGACATAGGTGCTGGAAAAAGTGCCCGAATAGGTTGGGCCGAAGCCGAAACCCTGGCGCGTGTCGGTGGGGTGTACCGCCCGTCCTCCCAGGTCGCCGAATGGCGGCGGGTTGTCTGTCTCATAAGTGAGATAGCTCAGCCGCGCGAACGCCGCCCACTTATCCGTGATGTTGAAGTTCGCCTTGGAATCCACCTGGTGCCGGTCATAGGAATATTGAATGCCCGCCAGATAGTTCAGGTTGATGCCGAGCGCTCCCTGCCCCTGGAAGTTGGGCAGAGACCACTGGCCCAGATCGAAAATCTTTCGCGTCACGCCGGAAAAGCGCGCCGCCGGGATGCGGTTATCCGCGAATGGAATGCGGTCCCGCGCGTAGGCGTTGGCGTTTGAAGCATTGTATGCCGCCCCGGAAAGCGGATCGTAGATCGCCGTGGGCGAGCCCGAAAGGTCGCCCGCCCTCATTGCGGCCGTCGGCACGTCCAGGAAGCGGTTGGCAAACTGGTGTTCCGCCGTCCTCTCATAACTGAGGAAAAAGAACGCCTTGTTCTTGCGGATGGGTCCGCCAACCGTTCCGCCCGCCTGGTTGTAGATGTACTTCGGCTGGGCGCTCGCGCGGTTGGAAAAGTACGGGTATGCCGCCAGGTGCTGATTGTTGTGATAACCGAAGGCCGACCCGTGAATCTCGTTGGTGCCTGACTTGATCTGCAGGTTGATCGCGGCGCCACCGGCCAGACCCTGCTCCGCGTCGAAGGAATTGGTCACCACGTTAACCACCTCAATCGATTCCAGCGTCGGGTTCAGACCTGTCATGTGCGGCAGGTTGGGGTTGTAGGCGCTCACGCCGTCGATGCGGACGTTATTATTCTGATCGCTGGTGCCGTTCACCGAAAACCGCACGGAGCGTGTGGGGTTGGCTGGCGCCGAATGCGCGTTTCGCGGCGGCGTGAAACCGGGCAGCGTCCCCAGCAGCATCTGGTAGTTGCGTCCCAGCGGAATCGGAACACTTTCCAGGCTCGTCTTGTCCACCTCTGAACGGACTTCGGCGCGATCGGTCTGCAGGGCCGCTGTCACCGCCTCCACCGTTACCTTTTCGCTGACCTGGCCCACCTGCAGACGAACATCCACTCGCGTGAGGTTGTTGACGCTCACGTCCACGCCCTTTTGAGAAAAGGACCGGAAGCCGCCCGCTTCCACGCTCACGGTGTAAAGTCCCGTTGGCATGGTCGGAAAGCGGTAAACGCCGCCGTCGCTGGTGGTGCTGGTACGCACCGCTCCCGTCTGCTCATGGGTCACCGTAACGGTGGCCGATGGTACGGCAGCGTCGGACTCATCGGTCACGTTGCCAATCAGTCCGCCATAAAGGATCTGCGCGCCGGCGGGGGCCGCGGCCAGTCCCGCCATGACAAGGGAGACGAGTAGGAACCGTTGTGTCATCATTTGATTCAACCTCCTGAGCGGTACGGCCAGTATACACCGCCAATGTCCTGGAACATGAGACACTGGCCGGATGGCAAAGCCGGCCGGACAATGGGACATGCTCCCCGTTGTGACGAACGCCGTACTGGTGGCCGCGGCATTTATTCTGCCGAAGGCACTCACCAGGCGCCAGGACGGCATGGCGGGCGCAGCCACGGCGGCCATTCTCTTTCTTCTTCCAATGATGGTGGCGCTGATCGTAGGCATCGCCGCCGCCATCGGCTCATTCAATCGGGCGCGTCGAACAGGAATCGCCAAGCCCGGGACGGGATGGTTGCCGCTGGGCATCTTCCTCATCGGGGTAATTCTGTTTGCCGCGCTGGCCGTCATGCGGCTCCGCTAAACGGTGATTGCGCCGGAACCAACAAACGTAATAAGATCGGCCACCATGTGGAATCGCTTGTTTCTAGGGATGACGCTGCCCTGCCTGCTGGTGGCGCAGACACAGACCGCCCAGGTCACCGGCAAGGTCTCCGACCCATCCGGCGCAACGGTGCCCGGCGCGGAGGTGACCGTCCGGAACACCACAACAGGGCTGAGCCAAAGCGCCACATCAAACGACTTGGGCAACTACACCATTCCCCTGCTGCCGCCGGGGTCCTACCGGATTGAGGTCCGCAAGGAGGGGTTCAAGCCGGTAAGGGGATCCGGGTTCGAACTGCAGGTAGCCCAGGTGGCTCGGCTGGACTTCACTCTGGACGTAGGCAACGTCAACGACACCGTGCAGGTGACCGCCGAGGTTCCCCTGCTGGCCCAGGAGACATCCAGTCTCGGGCAGGTGATCGACAACGCCAAAGTATCCAACATTCCTCTCAACGGGCGCAGCCCGTACCGCCTCCTGCAACTGACGCCGGGCGTGCTTTCCAGTCCCAGCGCCAGCGGAATGTTTGGCGACATCGCGGTGAACCAGGTGGACGAAACGAATTTCTCAATCAACGGGGGCCGCTACAAAACCAACGAGGTGATGGTGGACGGCGTTCCCAGCACGGCTGGCTTCGGAAATACAATCACCACGGTTCCCACCGTCGAAAGCACCCAGGAATTCAAGGTGCAGAGCAGTAACCTTTCGGCCGAATGGGGCCGGTTTGGCGGCGGCGTGCTGAATGTCTCCACAAAGTCCGGCACCAACGATCTGCACGGCAGCCTGTTCGAGTTCCTTCGCAACAACGCCTTCGACGCCAACGAATTCTTCAACAAGGGGGCCGGCCGCGCCACGCCCGCCTTCCGTATGAACCAGTTCGGCTACGCTCTCTCCGGTCCCGCTTGGCTGGGCAAGCTCTACAACGGGCGCAACCGGACGTTCTTCTTCACCGACTATCAGGGCACGAAGTGGCGGCGCGGCGACGTCTTCATCGGCTCTGTGCCCACCATAGCCGAGCGGCAGGGTGACTTCACGCGGACGCTGAATGCGCAGGGGCAGTTGATCACCATGTACGATCCACTCAGCACGCGGCCCGATCCGAATCGCACAGGCCAATTCCTGCGGGATCCGTTTGCGGGCAACAGCATTCCCGGCGCCCGCCTTGACCCCATCGCCAGACGCATGGTGGAGTTTTATCCGCAGCCCAACGCTCCCGGCGCACCGTTCACGAACCAGAATAACTTCATCAGTAACCAGCCACGAGCTATCGACCAGGTGCTGTACTCGATACGCGTGGATCACAACGTAAACAGCCGGGAACGTTTGTTCGGACGATTTGGCGTGATGCGTTCCACGCTGGGCCAGCCGGACACCTATGGCAACCCCGCCAGCGCCGGCGTAGGGGCCAACGGCAAGGTGCATACCAACGGCTACAGCGGCGTGCTCAACAGCCTTACCACGCTCAGTCCCACCCTGCTATTCGAGCTCAAGTACGGCTTCGCGCGCTTTCATTGGGACCGGCCGACGCGCAGTTTCGGCTTCAATCCGGCAACGCTTGGATTCCCGGAATCGCTGGTCAGCCAGTTTCAGGTGTTGAACTTCCCACCAACCTCCGTAGAGGGGATTTCCGGCCTTTCCGGTGGAAGCTTTCTCGACACCAGCCAGGACAAACACAGCCTCCTTGCTTCCCTCACGCGGCTCAGCGGACGCCACTCCATCAAGATGGGCGCTGATCTCAGACTGATGCGCGCCGGCAGCTTCGACAACGCCCGGCCTTCGGGCAACTTCAACTTCCCGCGCCTGTTTACGCGCGGCCCGGACCCCAACCTGTTCACCGCCAATTCGGGCAGCGGTTTCGCCAGCATGCTGCTGGGCGCGGCTAACACCGGATCAGTGATCATCGCGCCCTCCCTTACGGTGCAGAACTTCTACTTCGGTGGCTATCTGCAGGACGATATCCGCCTCACCTCCCGGCTCACGCTGAACCTCGGCGTGCGGTACGAAACCGAAACGCCGATGACGGAACGGTACAATCAACTGGTCCGCTTCGATGCCGGACTGGCCAGCCCGGTGCGCAACGCGCAATTCCCCGCCCTCACCGGCGGGCTTACCTTCGCCGGTCCCGAAGACCGCTACGTCTATTCGTGGGATAAGAACAACTTTGCGCCCCGGGCGGGTTTCTCTTACCTGGTGCTGCCCAGGACCGTGATCCGCGCGGGCGCGGGACTATTTTACGCACCGCTCGAATTGGCAGGAGGCGGAGGGTTCACCAATGCGCCAGGCTATAGCTCGGAGACTCCTTTTGTCGGTTCCCTCGACGGACTGCGCCCCTTCCGCTCACTTTCCAATCCTTATCCGGGAGGGCTGACACAACCGGCGCGAAACACGCTGGGGGCGGCCACTTTCCTGGGACAGGGCTTCTCCACGCTGGCGCCCCGCCCGCTTACACCCTATACCGCGCAGTGGAACTTCGACCTGCAACGCGAACTTCCCGGCGGATATCTGGTGGATGCGGCCTACACGGGCAGCCGCGGCATCAAGCTGAATCAGGCAAGGCAGTTCAACGCCCTGCCGCCCGAAAATCTTCCGCTTCGAACCGGCTTACAGCAGTTAGTGGACAATCCGTTCTTCGGCTCGATTCCGGTAGGCGCCCTGTCCCAGCCCCGCGTGGCCCGAATGCAACTGCTGCTCCCCTATCCGCAATTCACCGCTGTGGGATCGCTGAATGAAGGATCGGCGAACTCCGTCTATCATGCGTTGAACCTGAAGGTGGAAAAGCGTTTCAGCTCCGGCGTGGGATTCCTCCTCTCCTATACCGCCGGCAAGCTGATCAGCGACGCGCAGAACGGGTTCCAGAACCTGGGCAACCCGCTGGACGCGGGGTTGAACTCTCCGGTCCAGAACTGGTACGACCTGCGTTCCGAACGGGCCGTTTCAGAGATGGATGTGGCGCAGACGCTGGCCTTCAGCTATGTGGCGGAACTGCCGTTCGGCAAGGGCCACCGCTGGATGGCCGGCGCCCGCGGCGCAAAGGAGGCACTGGTGGGCGGCTGGCAGATCAGCGGTGTCACCACTTACCGCGGCGGTACGCCATTGGTAGTAACCGCGCCCGGAACAGTGGTGGGCAACCGCCCCAACAGCAACGGCGCCAGCGCAAAAATCGAGGGATCCCGGACGCGGGCCGAACAGATCAGCCGTTGGTTCGACACCTCCACGCTCACCCCGCCCGCACCCTTCACCTTCGGCAACGCCGGAAGGACTCTGCCCGATGTGCGCGGCCCGGCGATCAAGAACTTCGACGTATCACTGGTCAAGAACACCGCAATTGGCGAGAACATTGGCCTGCAATTGCGTTTGGAGTCCTTCAACGCGTTCAACCGGCCGCACTTCTGGCTGCCCAATACCAGCGCGGGAGGCCTGCAGTTCGGCCGGATCAATACAACCACGTCGCTGCCGCGCGTGAATCAGATCGCGCTCAAACTCGTCTTCTGATCGAGCCCCCGTTCACTCGTAGCGCAGCGCTTCGATCGGGTCCAACCGCGACGCCTTCACTGCGGGCAGCAGTCCCGCCAGCAGTCCCACCACCTCCAGCATGATGGTGGAGGTCAGCACAGCGAATCGCGAAACCTGCATGTGAATATCGCCCTGCCCGGAGGTGTCCTGGAACAGCGGGCCCAGCAGCGGCAACGTTCCCAGCAGCGCCGTGGCGGCATATCCGCCCAGCACGCCCAGCGCGCCGCCCAGCGTCACGATGGCCATCGCTTCCAGCAGGAACTGGAACAGGATGGCGCGGCGCGTGGCGCCGATGGACTTCAGCACGCCGATTTCACGCGTCCGCTGCGTTACCGAAACCAGCATGATATTCGCCAGCCCCACGCCGCCGATGGCCAGGGTAAGCGCGCCGATCAGGCCCAGTAACACGCGCAAAGCCACTCCCATCGCATCTACTACTTTCTTGAATTCGTTGAAAACCAGGATGCGCACGGCCCGCTCGTCGTTCTGGGCAAAGGTGTGCAGCCGGGCCATGGTTTCCCGCACCTGGCGGACGGCTTCGGCCGTGAATACGGGATTGGCCGGCGTCCAGACGATAAATTCGGGATACTTGATGTCGCGCAGCAGGCCCGCGGTGTCATAGGGGATAAACAGACATTCGTTGTCGGGCGTGTTGTAATTCGAGATCTGCGTCTTGGTCTTGAGGATACCCACGACAGTAAACCTCAGTCCGCTGACGGTGATCTCCTCGCCTTCGGGCGGAATTTCGCCGAACAGCTTTTGGGCCGCCTTGGCGCCCAGCACCACCACCCGCTGTTTGCTCACCTGGTCTTCGGCGGTGAGCCAGCGTCCGGAGGCCATCGTCATGTTGCGGACGCGACCGTAGATGGGATAAACGCCGCGTAGTGTCAGGCTCTGCGTGCGGTAACCGCGCACCACGGTTGCGCCGCGCACTAGCACTTCGGGCGAAACGGCGGCCACCATTGGCGCCGACTCACGGATGGCCTCGACGTCGGTAAGTTCCATGCGAATGCGGCGGCCCGCGCGTTCCCCGCCCGCCTGCGCCGACGTCTGGCCGCCGAACATCAGCACCAGATCCTGCCCCACAGCGCGGAACGCCTTCTGCAGCGCCGCGTCGAAGCCGTCGCCGTAGGTGTAAAGAATCACGAAACAGGCCACGCCCCAGGCCAGGCTGATCATGGTGAGAATGCTGCGCTGGCGGTTGAAGCGGAGCGCCTGCGCCGCTTCGCGGAAGATAGTGCTAACGCTCATAGCGCAGCGCCTCCACCGGAGTAAGACTGGCCGCCCGCCACGCTGGCCATAGCGCCGATGTGACCGCAATCAGCCCAAGCGCGGAAAAGGCCCAGATCACCGTGGCGCTCCGAACCGGCAGGCCGGCGAAAAACTCGGGCATCGGGAACTGGCTTACTAACATCGACAGCCCGTAGGCGCCGGCAAACCCGGCCAGGCCGCTGAGCAGGGCCAGCAGCATCCCTTCCACCAGAAAATCGGCCAGAATGCGTCTTCGCGTGGCGCCCACGGCTTTGCGCAGCCCGATTTCCCGGGTTCGTTCCGTCACCGACACCAGCATGATATTCATCACCCCTACTCCGCCCAGCGTCAGCGTGACAAAGGCGATGGTGCCAAGGAACGCCTTCATGGTGGTGAAAATTCCATCGATCAGTTCGGCGTTCTCCACCGTGTCCCAAACATGCACCGCGCCTTTGTCATCCGGATCGAACTGGTGGTTCCGGCCCAGCACGCGCATCACCTGTTCCCGGGCCGCTTTCCATTCCAGAAGTGATCTGGGCTGATAGATGATGTTATTCACCAGCCCCGGCAGGAAGAAGCCCTCCTTCGGCGGCAGATCGCGCGCCATCGCCGAGTAAGGCACGAATATCTTATCCGAGTCTAACCCGTTGTAACTGCTGTTCTGGTTTTTCTCCGGCATCAGGCCGACGATGCGGTAGGGAATTCCGTTGAGCGCCACTTCGCTGCCCAACACCTGCGGGCGGCTGCCAAACAGTTGCTTACGCACGTTGGAACCCAGGATGCAGACGCGGCGGGCTTCCTTCTGTTCGGCGTCGATGAGGAAGCGGCCCTCGGAAATCGGGGTGGTGCGGATGGTGGTGTAACGCGGCTCGACGCCAAGGGTGTTGAAGGAACCGCTGTTGAAAGCGCTTACCGCGCTGGTCTGCGTCTGCAACTCGCCGATGACGGAACGAACCCGCCAACACTCGCTGCGGATGTCTTCGATGTCGCGGTAGTCCAGCCGCGTACGCCGCCCGGCGCGCTGCCCCCCGGCCTGCTTCTCCGTGCGGCCGGGGAAAATCAGCACCATGTCCTCGCCCAACTGTTTCATGTTATTGCGCTGGCCCTGCTGGAAGCCGTCGCCCATGGCGACGATCAGGACGATGGAGGCCACGCCCCAGGCAATGCCGGCCATCGTAAGGATGCTGCGCAGCTTGTTGCGCAGCAGGTTTGAGACAACCTGCCCGAACAGCTCACGTAGGTAGTCCACGGTTTGCCTCTTATTGCAGAATCACTTCCTGCGCTTCGCCCAGACCTTTGACGATCTCCGTGCGGGAACCGTTGCTGATACCGGTTACCACGGCCACCCGCCGCTTACCGGTCTCCGAAGTGGCATCGGGGATCTCCACTTCAGTGGACTTGTCCCTGGTGTAGAGAATCGCTCCTTCGGGAATCGCGATGACGCCCTTGTGCTCTTCGAGGATGAGTTCGGCGTTGGCGGTCATGGTGGCGCGCAGTTTGCCCGATTTGTTCGAGATTGACACCCGCACTTCAAAGGTTGTGACGTTGTCCTTCTCCACGCCCATGGGAGAGATTTTGGTCACCCTGCCGGCGAACCGTTCATCCTTGAATGATTCCACCGTGATACGCGCGGTCTGGCCCATGTACACTTTGCCGATGTCGCTTTCATCCACCTTGCCCTTGACGTAGACTTCCGCCAGGTCGCCCAGCGTCATGATGAGTGTGGCGCCTGAGCCCATGGTGAGAATGGAACTGACCGCATCGCCCACTTCGCGATCGCGGGAGAGCACCACGCCATCGATGGGAGAGGCGATGGTGGCGTTGCGCAGGTCTTCCTCGGCCCGGGACAATACGGCCCGCGCCTGTTCGCGCAACGCTTCGGCGCGTGCGATGGCGGCCTTGGCCACACTGAGGTTGACTACGGCTGACTGCTGCCGGTTCTTCGCCATCTCATAGTTCTTCTCAGCTTCGTCGCGGGCGTTCTGGGCCAGCAGTTTGGCGGCGAACATGTTGCGCGCCCGTTCCATGTCGCGCTTAAGAAATGGAAGATCGGGCGCCGCCGCTTCCACCTGGTAGCGTTCGTAGTCCGCCAAGGCGGTCTTCACGGCCGCCTCGGAAACATTGAGCGCCGCCTGGGCCTCCCGCAGCCGCGGTTGCAGATCGTTCTTGTCGAGTTCGCAGATCACCTGCCCGCGCCGCACTACGTCGCCCACGTTCACCGGCAGGACCTGGATGATGCCGCTGGCCTTGGATTTGATCTCCACTTTTGTGACCGGTTCCACCCTCCCCGTCGCCACCACGGACCTTGCCAGATCCATGCGCTGGGCCTTCGCGAGCTTTTCCGCCGGTATTTTCGGAGTCTTCGTCGAGATTGCCTTTAGCGAAAAAAAGGCGGCAGCGGCAAAGACTGGCAGTATGAGGAAGGCGATCCACAGAATTTTACGTTTCCCGCCACGAGCCATGGAAATGAGTGCCTCCACTTCCATGGTACGCAGCAGGAGGCTGGGGAGTTCGCCCGGATTTGAAAGCCTCGGGAAACCGTCCGCATCGGCCACTGAGCTACTTCTCAATCGGGCGGGGATGGAGGAAGTGAACGCAGTCGCGGAAGTGCGGGTCATTCTGCATTTTCGGATAGAGGCCGAAGACAGAGCGGCGGCGGATTTCCACCGGCACTTCTTCTATGGTGAGGAAGTTGCCCGATCCGGTGGGGCACTCCACCTTGAAATCGCTTCCGTAGTAATGATGGAACTTCTGCAGAACCAAATTGGGCCGCGCCAGTCGCTGTTTCCGCCGAACGGCCGGCTGGTCGATTCGCCGGGCTGGTAGGTGACTGCCAGGCGCTCTTCGTAGACGTCGAACGTGTAGGGGTGATGTTCATGCACTTTGGAAATCGCGCGTATGCCGTAATCGGGCGTCTCCACGGCGAACAGCGGGATCAGGCCCACCATGGAACGGATTTTGAGCGGAATATGGGCGCCATCCAGGTGCACTGCGTCGAAGTGGAATTCATCTTTCTCGTCCCACAGTGCTCGAAGAACTTGGTGGCGATGTCTTCATACACGGGATTGTGCAGAGCCAGTTCCAGCGAGATGCGCAGCAGGTTGAGACAATATATCGCCAGCCAGCTTGATGTGTCCGCCGGTGGGCAGAGGCGCTCTGCGGTCAAAGACACCGATATTGTCCAGGCCCAGAAAGCCACCCTGAAAGATGTTACGGCCTTCGCTATCCTTGCGGTTCACCCACCAGTTCAAGTTGAGCATCAGCTTGTGGAAGACACGCTCCGGGAATTGTAAGTCGCCCTTGTCGCCCCGCTGCTTGCGGTCGATTTGAAGGACCCGGCAGGTAGCCTAGGCGTAAACGGGAGGGTTCACGTCGGAAAAGGCCCATTCGTAAGCGGGAGCTGACCGTTGCGCGCGCCGGTTTCGGCGTAAAAATGCTAGAGCCTGGGACCTGTCCTTCCATTCGATCCCCCTGGCGATGATCGACGCGGAATTCGCCAAGTCCCAGCTTCTGGTCCCTACCCGCGAATGGTACATGCACCCCAACGCGCGGGCACTTTCAATACGGAATGCGCCGCGCACTTGGTGCCGTATTGATGGCGCCGGGCCGGCCCTGGACAAGGAATTCGTGGAAGCCGTCCTTGGCGAAGCGGTTG
>JANRLE010000228.1:0-8944 GCA_033762895.1 Bryobacteraceae bacterium
CCCCCGGCCGGCCGCCACCGTATAGACTGTCATCAATGGTGCGCGCACTTCTAGCCGCTACTCTGGCGGCAACATGCTTCGCCGCGGAAATCCACTGGACCTTTCTCTCCAGCCAAAAGGGTGATCTTCCCAATCCGGGCGGATCGAATCAGCAGACCGGCCTGCTCGTCGCTCAACTGGACCGCGGCAAGGCCGCCGGCCTGGTGATCAGCTACCGAGTGAGCGCGCCCGCCCTGGTCTGGATGCGGCGCGAGGCAGGCGTCTGGAAACGCCACGTCATTGAGCCCGAGTTTCTGAAACTGGAAGCCGGCGGCGCTTCCCATGACATTGATGGCGACGGCGACAACGACATCGTCTTTGGCGGTGACGGCCAGGATCGCAACCTCTGGTGGTGGGAAAACCCATATCCGAATTTCAGACCCGATGTTCCATGGAAGCGCCGCGCGATCAAGAGTTCCGGCGCCAATCAACACCATGACCAGGCCTTTGGCGACTTCACCGGCGCCGGCAGGCCGCAACTCGCGTTCTGGAATCAGAAGGCAAAGACGTTGTTTCTGGCGCCGGTCCCCGCCGATCCGCGCAACGCCGGAGAGTGGCCGCGCGAACCCGTGTTTTCCGGCCAGGCCGGTGAAGATGTGGACAACGCGGCCAGGTACGCCGAAGGCGCGCACGCCTTTGACGTCGATGGCGACGGGCGCCAGGACCTGCTGGCAGGCAATTCATGGTTCAAGCATCTTGGTGGGGGCCGTTTTCAAACCGTGCGTGTGGGGTCCATCGGCGGCCGGATTCAGGCCGGCCGTTTCCGCCGCGGGAAACTCGCCCAGATCGTCATCGCTCCAGGCGACGGAAGCGGTCCGCTGCGATTTTATGAGTGCCCCGGCGACGCGGCCAATTCAAACTGCTGGAAGGGGCGCAACCTGCTCGATCGTGACATGACACACGGCCACACGCTGGATGTGGGCGACATCGATGGCGATGGCAATCTGGACATCTTTGCCGCCGAGATGGCCAAATGGACGCGCGGTGCTGACGTGGATCACCCTGGAGCCACGGCATGGATCCTCTATGGCGACGGCAAGGGCGCATTCCGCAAGACAGTGCTGGTGACCGGTCATGGATGGCACGAAGGCAAGCTCGCCGACGTGGATGGCGATGGCGACCTGGACGTGGTGAACAAGCCTTACACGTGGCAGGCGCCTCGCCTGGATGTGTGGTTGAACAACGGCACGCGCGGCGAACGCGAAGCAAACCAGAGGAGATTCGAATGACACACCTCGCACTGTGGATTCTCACAATGGCGGCGGGCGCCGATCACGATGTCCGCGCCACCAGGTATTACAACTCTTTCGATCACCGCCATCCCGTGCTGGCCAAGATCAAGCCGGGTGATGCAGTATCGACGAAAACGCTGGATGCCGGAGGTTACGACGAAAAAGGGATGAAGGGCGGCGAGCGCGGCAATCCACTCACCGGACCGTTTTACGTCGAAGGCGCCGAACCGGGGGATGCGCTGGAAGTGAAGATCAGCCGCATCCGGATGAACCGCAACTACGGCTTCAGCACCTACCGGCTGGGCCTCTACTCGCTCGATCCCGCCTCCATTGAAGGCATCTACGGGCGGTCGTACAAGCGCGGCGCCGTAGTGCCCGATCGCGACGACATCGTGAAGTGGAACATCGATCTGGCGAACAAGCGCGTGCGCCTGGCCGAGCCTGTCAGCAAAGTCCACGCCATGGAGTTCGACGCCAGGCCGATGCTTGGCTGCATTGGCGTCGCCGCCCCGGGCGTCTTTGCGCCCACATCGGGAATCTCCGGCCCCTATGGCGGAAACATGGATTACAACCGCATCGTGGAAGGCGCCACCGTGCTGCTGCCGGTCTATCATCGCGGCGGTCTGCTCTTTATCGGCGACGGCCACGCTCTGCAGGCCGATGGCGAACCCAACGGCACCGGAGTGGAAACCTCCATGGATGTGGGCCTCACCGTCACCGTGCGCAAGAACGCGGGACTGCAGGGGCCGCGCCTGCTCACCGCCGATTCCATCATCAGCATCGGCAGCCAGCCGGAGTTCGTCAGTTCGCTCGACCGCACGCTTCGCATCGCCACCTCCGACATGGTCGCCTGGCTGGTGAAGGAGTACCGCATGGAACCCTGGGCGGCGCATCTTCTCATCTCCTACCAGGGCCGCTACGACGTGATCACAGTAGGGGGATCGATGGCGCTGCGCATCCCCCGCGGCGCGCTGCCGGCAAAGCGTTGACATTCTGAACACTGTTCGGTAACCTAACAGCGGGGTGACCCGATGGGCGTAAGAGAACGTCGCGAGCGCGAAAAGGCCGAATTGCGTGCCCGCATCGTCGAGGCTGCCACGCAGCTTTTCGTCGATGAGGGCATCCCCAACGTCTCCATTCGCAAGATCGCCGATCGGATCGAATATTCCCCTGCCACCATTTATCTCTATTTCCGCGACAAGGAGCACCTGCTCTCCTGCGTCTGTGGCGAGACCTTCGCCCAACTGAAGCGCCAGCTTGACGGGACCAGAAGCGATAAGGATCCGGTGGCCGGACTGCGCCGCGGCCTGAGAATCTACATCGACTTCGCGCTCCAGCATCCCCAGCACTATTTGTTGACCTTCTGCACGCCGCACACCCACTATGCCGTTGCCGCCGGCTCGCCGGAATACGAGCAGGCCAATACCGCCGGGCTCGAGGCGTTCGATGTGCTGCGCCAGGCGCTCACCCTCTGCCGCGACGCCGGGGCCGCGCAGTTTGAAGACCTGGAAGCCACCGCGCAAGCCGTCTGGTCGTTCATTCACGGCACCGCGTCGCTGCTCATCACCTGCTATGACGATCCGGGCTTTCCATGGGTGGCCAAGGAAAAGCTGATCGAATCCTCGCTCGACCTGGTGATGAAGGCTCTTGGCGCGGGGGCAAAAAAAACCAAGGGCGGCCGCCGGTAAGCGACCGCCCTCGGAGTTCCGTCTGCCGGCCGGACTATTTTCCGGCGCCGGCCACTCGCAGATTATTCTCCACCTGGAATACTCCACTCACTCCATTGGCTTTCAGGAAGGCCAGGTTGCGTTCCATCTCGTTGTTGACCACACCCTCCAGCGTCACGTTGCCGTTCTTCACAATGATGTGAATGCCGGGAATCGCGCCCAGGGCGTAGCGGTCCAGTCCGGGCTGCGAATAGATCGAACGGTACAGCGCCAGGCGCAGCCTGTTGTCAAAGGGCGACAGTGGCAACACCTCGATGTGGTTGCTCACTTTGGCGACGCCCGCCAGGCGCTTGACGACGTTTTCGGCGCTCGACCGCAAGGTCGGCCGGGTCACCTGGCCCGAGAGGATCACCTCGTCGCCCACCACCGAATAGGTGAGGTTGTCAAAAACATTGTAGAAGGGAAGGGTAACCAGCTCACGCCGGACCTGTTCCTCCAGCGGCCGGGGCTCCGGAGTCTTCGTCGCCCCAAAAAGCGTCGCGCCCGCCAGCAGGCTTCCCGTTAGAACCGTTGCGAATCTATTCATCTTCTTCATTTGGTTCGGCCTCCTCAAGCCTTACACCCCAATTGACGGAACCGGCCCGCGGGAGGTTTCAGGATTCAAACGATCGTTTGATACGAAAGTTTAAGCGCCGTGCGGAGTGAGGCTGGGCCAGCGCCGGCCGTCGCGTACGTAAGTGTCCAGCCACTCCTGGACCAGCCGGTTCACTTCCAAACGGTGCTCGCTCAACTCGTGGTCTCCGCCTTCAAAGAAGACGAAACGGAAGGGATGCTGTGCGCGGTACAACGCCGCCGCCATGTTCAACGCCGATTCCGGCTGCACGCGCCAATCCGCCGATCCGTGCAGCAGCAACAGCGGCGTCGACTTGGAAATTTTCTCCGGCCAGCGCACCGCCGACCGCAGGTGCAACTCCCGCTCGCGATTGGCCCGGTAGTTGGGAATCAGCGGCTCCATCACCTGCCGCTCCATGTCGGGGCGGGACAACATTTCGAGAAATTGATCTGAACTGCCGCCGCCGATTACCGCCGCGCGGATGCGGTCTGTCCTGGTCAGCGCCATGTAGGTCATCATGCCGCCCCGGCTCCAGCCGTACATTCCGATACGAGTGGCATCGGCTTTCGGATGCTTCTCCAACAAGGGGATCAGGTTCAACACGTCGTTGACGTCTGCTCCGCCGAACTCCTCCCGGCCTTCTCCGCCCATGTTGCCCCGGTACTGGCTGGCCACCACCACGTAGCCGGAAGCGGCGATCGGCCCCAGCGCGCGGGCGACAAATCCGCGGCGCAGTGAGCCGAATGACCGGTTTCCTCCGCGGTTATAAATGAGACACGGAAACCGCCCTTCGGACTCCGGCTCCAGCACATAGCCTCGTACCCGCAGTCCATCGCTCTGATAGGTGATCTGCTCCATGCGGAAGCCCGGCCGCCCGGTCTGCGCGGCTGCCAGCGAGGCGAAGATGTGGCGTCTGGTCACGTTGGAAATGATCCTTCGGGTATTATAGAGAGCTTATGGCTGATCAAGAACGTACATACGGATTCAACACCAGGGCACTGCACGCTGGCTATGCCCCGGAACCCACCACTCACGCCCGCGCGGTGCCGATCTATCAGACGACGTCGTTTACCTTCGACAACTCCGATCACGCCGCCGCGCTGTTCGCCTTGCAGCAGTTTGGCAACATCTACACGCGGATCATGAATCCCACTACCGCCGTGTTGGAAGAACGGGTGGCGTCGCTGGAGAACGGCGCCATGGCGCTGGGGCTGGCCAGCGGTCAGGCCGCCCAATTCCTCACCATCAACAGCCTGATGGAAGCCGGTGACGAGATGGTGGCGGCAAGCACGCTGTATGGCGGCACCTACACCCAGTTCGACGTCAGCTTTCGCCGCATGGGGTACAACGTGAAGTTCGTCGATCCGGACGATCCCGAAAACTTCCGCAAGGCCATCACCCCCAAAACACGCGTCATCTACGGCGAGACCATCTCCAATCCCCGCGGCAACATTCTGGATATCGAAGCCGTGGCGAAGATCGCGCATGAGCACAACCTGCCCCTGGTGATGGACAACACCTTCGCCACGCCCTATCTCTGCCGTCCCATCGACTATGGCTGCGATATCGTCGTGCATTCCCTCACCAAATTTATGGGCGGCCACGGCACCAGCATCGGCGGCATCATTGTTTCCGGCAACCAGTTCGACTGGAAAAAGGGCCACTACCCGATGCTCACTGAGCCTTCGCCCGCCTATCACGGGCTGAAGATTTATGACGTCTTCGGGCCGCTGTCGTTCATCATCCGCGCCCGAGTGGAAGGGCTGCGCGATCTGGGGCCGTGCGTCAGCCCGTTTAACTCGTTCCTGTTCCTGCAGGGAATTGAAACGCTGGGCATGCGCATGGACCGCCACGTGGCCAACGCGCAGGCCGTGGCAGCCTTCCTGGAAAGCCACAGCCTGGTGAAGTGGGTGAAGTATCCGGGCCTCAAGTCGAGCCCCTATCATGCGCTGGCGCAGAAGTACTTGCCCAAGGGGCCGGGCGCCGTCTTCAGTTTCGGCATCAAGGGTGGCTATGATGCCGGCCGGAAGTTCGTCGACTCACTGAAAATCTTCTCGCACCTGGCCAACGTCGGCGACGCGCGCAGCCTGGTAATTCATCCTGCCTCCACTACCCACCAGCAGTTGAGCAAGGAACAGCAGGCAGCGGCCGGCGTGGAACCGGACATGATCCGGCTGTCGGTTGGTCTGGAAGACCTGGACGATATCCTCTGGGATCTCGATCAGGCGCTGGCGGCTTCCGCGTAACGGCGCCAGCCGCGCCCTTCCATCGTGGGCTCAAAAAGCGCGGGGTGGCAGATTTCCGCGAGAATTCGCAAGGTCTCCACCACGCGCGGCCCCGGCCGGTTGAAGTATTGGTTGCCGTCCGCCAGGAACACCTGATTCCGGCGGACGGCGCGCAGATCGTTCCATTCCGTCCTTTGTTCCAGCCAGTACATCTCCCTCGCGGTGCGCCCGATGTCAAAGCCGCACGGGGCGACAATCAGGATATCCGGATCCGATTGGAACGTTGTGACCGCCGCGCCAGCCATGGCGATGAGCTGCGGCGTCCAGTGGCCGGCCTCCATCAGCGGCTCCACCCACTCCACGCAGGCTACCGCCGGCGCCGCACCGTCTCTGGCGATGAGGCTGATCTCCGCCATCCGTTGCTGGAGCGATTCCACCAGTCCGCGGCCGCCATCGGCAACGCCGCATGCTTCGCCCACGCGCCTGATGTCGCGCCAGATGTCTTCGAGCGAATCCGGTTCCAGCGCCACCACCCGCGGGTGCGTAGAGAAGCCGGCGGCCATAGCGTTCTCCACGTCTTCCAGGGTGACGGCGCAAACCTTGCACAGGCTTTGCGTGAGAATGTGTGTGGGCTGAAGGCCCTCCAGCACGCTGTCGAAGACTTCGTAGATGCTCACCGCGCCGCGAAGCGTATCCCGCACAAGCCGGTCGATTTCGGCGCTGGAACCCGTAACGTCGAAGCGCGGACGCGTGCAAACGGGCAGCCCGTGGACCTGTTCCGGATAGTCGCACTCGTGCGACCGGCCCACCTGATAGGGCCCCAATCCCAGCGCGTGAACGATTTCAGTGGCGCTGGCGACGAGTGGTACGATTCTCAGGCGTACTTCTGGCGCCACGTTTCGATCTCGCGCGTCAGCCGTTGGCGGGTGAGCAGGTACTGGTCATTGTCCCAGCGGTTCACAAACTCGCGCGGATCCGCCGTCAGGTCGAACAGCTCATTGGGGCCGGCCCCGTTGTTGCGCAGCACCACCTTGTAGCGCGTATCGCGCGCCATTTCGGTGTAACGGAATTGCCCGTAGACCAGGTTGCGCCACGGTTGTTTCGCCGGCCGTCCCATCACCTGTTGCAGGTAGCTGTTGCCCGCCAGGTTGGCGCCAGGCGCCGTCACGCCGGTGGCCTCGCAGACCGAGGGCAGAAAATCATAGAAGCTCACCAACTCCGGCCGCACGCCTTCGGGCGGCACTTTTCCCAGCCAGTTCCAGATCATGGGCACCTGCATCACTTCCTCATACATGTTGATGGGATCGGAGGCGTGGCCTTTGCTCCAGTAGCCGTGCCGGCCCAGCAGGAAGCCGTTGTCGGCGGTGAAGATGATCAGCGTGTTCTCGCGCAGCCCTTTTTCCGACAGCTTCTTCAGCAGCGCCGGTATCTGGTCGTCCAGCGCGGTCACCGATGCGGCGTGGCGCCGGTTGTTGCCCACGATGTCCTTCAAGTATTCCTTTTCGCGAAGCGCGTTGGGGCGGCCCGGCTGCCAGCCGAAACTGTTGAAATTGGCGTTGCGGTACATGTCGTAGTACCGCTCCGGATGCCCGTCGTAGGGCGTATGCGGATTTAGATAGCCAACCGTGAGGAAGAACGGCGAACTGGCGCTCTGCTGATCCAGAAACTCACCGGCGCGCTTTGTCATCAGCTCGGTGAGGTATCCTTTCTCCTGCACCGGCTGTCCGTTTAGCATCATCACCGGATCGGTGTAGCCGCGCGAGCCGCCGCTCATGGTGTAGCTGTACTTGATGCCGTGGCCGGGAATATTGTCATTGCCCATGTGCCACTTGCCCACGTAGCCGCATTGATAGCCCGCGCCGGAGAGCAGATCGAACAGCATGGTCTCCTTGGCGAAGGAGTCAGGCGGAGCCTTCTGGCCCTGTTCGGGCTTTTCCACCGGATTCGGCGTCAGGAAGTCGTGGATGCCGTGCTGGCGCGGCAGCCGTCCGGTGAACAGCGTGGCGCGGCTGGCCGAGCAGATCGGCGTGGCCACAAAGCTGTTCTGGAACCGGGTTCCGGCCCGGGCCAGCAAATCGATGTTTGGCGTCTTAATCTCCTGATTGCCGTAGCAACCCAGGGCCCAAGCCGGCAGATCGTCGGCGAAGATCAGAAGGATGTTGGGCTTTGAAGGCGGCTCAGGCCCCTTCTTGCGGTCGCGCCTTTGGGCTGCCAGCGGAGCGGCGGCGGAGGCGAGGAAACTGCGGCGAGTCCAGCTCATAGTACGTCTGCGAATCCACGTTTCAAATGTCGGAAGAAAAGTCCGCCCACGATGAAGGCGGTGAGTGCGAAGGCGGCCAGCAGGGCCAGTTCCTGCAGGTCGGGAAGGCTGTAGGAGAGCAGCCGCTCCCGGTACGCCTTCACCATGTAGGACATCGGATTATACCGGATGATAAATTTCAGTTGCTCGGGCACCTGCTCTTCGGTGATGAAGATCGGCGTCATCCAGAACCATAGGGACTGCACCACCACCACCACGAATTGCGCCGTGTCGCGCAGGTAAACCTGAAGGCTGGCGAAGATCCAGCCCAGGCCCACCGCCAGCAGGCCGGTGAGCAGCATATACACCGGAAGAAGGATCACCATGCCGCTGACGTGCCCTACCCAAAGCACCGCCGCCACAATCACCATGCCCAGCGCCATCAGGTGGCTTATCAGCGCCGACAGGAAGATGGAGATGGGAATCACCTCCGACGGGAACACCGTCTTGGTCAGCAGGTTCGAATTGTCGATCAGGCAGCTTGCCGACCGCACCACCGTTTCCTGAAACAGCAGCCACGGCAGATAGCCGCAGAACAGGAACATGGTGTAGTTCTGGGTGACCTCGCCCCTGGGCAGCGGCACGCGCAGGCAGTATTCAAACACGAAGGTCCAACTGATGAGCAGGACCAGCGGGTGAATGATGCCCCACAGCCAGCCGGCGACCGAACCCACAAACCGGTTCTGGAAGTCGCGGCGGACCATCTGGTAGAGCAGCGTCCGCTGACGAACGAGGTTTTTGAAGAAGAACTGCCCTGGAATCCTCAATCCTGTCATCGTAGCATTCGGCTACAGGAAGCTGTGCGGCCTGACGTGGAAGAATTTGGCAAGCCTGGCTGCGGCGGCCTTGCCGATGGGGCGGTGGCCGCT
>JANRLE010000229.1:0-30036 GCA_033762895.1 Bryobacteraceae bacterium
TGTGTGATGTTGGCCCGCGCGGTGAGGCCGCGGTGGGAGGCGTTCACGTGGACCGGCAGACGGCCGGCCACCTGGTTTGCCTTCAACCCCTGCGCAGCCGCCATGCCCCGCTCATCGGTCTGCACCACCAGAGTCTTCGAACCGTTGCGGAATTCGCCGCTGGCGCCGTCGGCCGGCAGAGTGAAAACGACGCTTGCCCCGGCCACCGGCTTTTGATTCTCATCCTCCACCCGCACGCCCGGAATCCGGTTGGCCCTCTGGCCCAGATTGTTCATCCCGCCCTCTCCCTCCACCACCACGATGGCGATCTTCTTCGGCGCCGGCTCCTCAGCCGGAACCTGTGACCATGCCCTCGGGACCGGATCCTGCACGAACATTGAAACAACAAGAACTACGCTGAGAATTTTCATGTGGTCTTCTAATACTTCCTTTCGACCAAGCGCGGCCGTGGCTACAGTTCCTTTCACAGCAATTTGCTCTCCGAGCGCGCCGAAACCCGGCCTCGACAGCCTTAGCCCGGCCGCCAACCGGGCCTATCCCGGGAAAAGTCCCAATTCTGGAGACAAAATCCCATCATTTCTCCCCGCGCCCTGCCCGCGCGGCCCTCACCCCGGCCATGCTGCTCCCGTGCCGCCTTTGGCCGGGGAATTGCTGACTGAGGATCGGGAAAAGTATGTGGAAAAGGATTAAGGTCATACTACAAATGGCGCCGGTTGGCCTTATGCTGCTCCTGCCGGGGTATACGGCAGCGGCGCCGCAGGATGGCAAAGCCGCCCCGGCCGCGCCGGCCAAAGAGTTGTTGGAATATGTCAGAGAGGCCTCCCGCCTCGGACTAAAGGAAGGCGAGATTCAGGACAACGCGGTAAAAGCCGGCTGGCCCGCCGCCGCCGTCAACCAGGCGATCAAGGACGCTCTTCACCCGGCGGCCCGGGTTGAGCCGCCCACCTTGCCAACGCCGCCCAAAACCACCGAACCAACGGCGGCCGCACCCTCGTCTGCTCCGCCGGCGCCCGAAACCCCGTCCGCCGCGCCTGCTCCCGCCGCCGAGCCGCCTGCGCCCGCCGTCGCGCTGCCGGACGGCTACACCATTGGCGCCGGCGATGTTCTCCGCATCGATGTATGGGACGAGCCGAAAGCCTCCGTCGGCGGAGCCGTGGTCCGCCCTGACGGCCGCATCGGCATGCCGCTGCTCAAAGAAGTGGAGCTTCTCGGCCTCACCCCGGGCCAGGCCGAACAACTGATTACCAGCCGCCTCTCCACGCTCATTCCCGGCGCCGACGTCACCGTCGTGGTAACAGCCATCAACAGTAAGAAGATCTATGTCATCGGCGGAGTAAAGCGCGAAGGACCTATTCCTTACACCTACCGCATGACCGTGCTCCAGGCGCTTAGTGAGGCCGGCGGGCTCTCCGACTACGCCAAACGCAAGAAGATCTACATCCTGCGCACCCAGAATGGCAAGGAATACCGCCTTCCCTTTGACTATGACGCGGTGTTGAGGGGCGAAAAGATGGAACTCAACATCATCATGCTGCCATCGGACACGCTGATTGTTCCACGCTAGGACGGGTCTCACTTATGACGGCTAAGTTGTCCCGCGCATCCGCGCTTCTTACGGTTTCGCTATTTACTCTCCCGGCGGCCGAGTTATCCACCAGCGCCTACCGTGTGTTGGGCCAGCGTGGATTCCAGCAAAACGGCGTCAACATGGTCCAGGGCTTTGAGCTGAGCGCTCCGGCCGGCATCGCGCTCGATCTGCGCAACGGCAACGCGCGCCTGTACATTTCCGATACCGGCAACCATCGCATCCTCGGATATGCCGACGTGCGTTCCTATCAGGCCGGCGATCCACCCGCCCTCATCCTGGGCCAGGCCAACCGCCAGTTCTCGGTCCCCAACGGCATCGGACCAGGGGGCTTGAACGGACCTCTCGGCCTGGCCGTCGATCCCAACACGGGCAATCTCTACGCCGCCGACACCGGCAACAGCCGCATCCTCCGTTTCCCCGATCCGTTTGCCAACCCCGCCCGCGTCGAACCGGATGCGGTCTACGGCCAGGCCTCTTTCACTTCTGTGGCCCCTCAGGCCACCCGGCGCAATCTCAACCGGCCGCGCGCGCTCGCCTTCGATTCGTTCGGCCATCTCTGGGTGGCCGACAGCGGCAATCATCGCCTGGTGCGCTTCAATGCCGCCGTCCTCGACAGCATCACCCCTCCGGAGTTCGACGCCGTCATCGGGCAGCCCGATTTCGTTTCCTCCCTCGCCAACAGCGGCGCCGGCGCGATTTCCGCTTCCGGTTTCGATATCCCCACCGCGCTGGTCTTTGATGCGCAGGACAACCTGTACGCGGCCGACTTCAACAACGCCCGCATCCTGCGTTTCCCGCGTGAGCCCGGATCTTCGAACCTCAGCCCGGCAGCCAACGCAGTCTGGGGCCAGGCCGACCTCGGCACCCGCGGCGTTCCCACGCAGGTTACGCCCACCCGCCTGGCCGGTCCTATCGGTCTCGCCGTCGATTCCTCCGGCAACGTATACGTTTCCATCGCCACCGATCACCGCATCCTGGTTTTTCCCTCCGCCCCTTCCTCTACGCCCAACTTCGTTCTCGGCCAGCGCGACTTCACTTCCAATACGGCAAACGCAGGAGCCGCGCCCCGCGCCTCGGCCTCCACCCTTTCCTCGCCCACCAGCCTCGCCGTGGATAACGAGGGCAACGTCTACTCCGCCGACACCGGCAACAACCGCGTCCTCATGTTCCCCCCACGCACTCAATCGGCCTCGCGCGTCTGGGGCCAACTCGATTACGCGGCGAATTCCCCCAACCAGGTCAAGCCGGCCAGCCTCAACTCCCCGGTCAAGATGGCGATCGACTACTCCACACCGCCCTACGCGCTCTACGTCGCCGACCCGAATAATCACCGCGTCCTCGGCTGGAGGGACGCTTCCAGGTTCCGAGATGGCGACCCGGCCGACTTCGTCATCGGCCAGCCCGACCTTTTCACCGCCCACGCCAATCTCGACACCCCAAACCCCGCCACGCCATCCCAGGTTTCACTCGCCTCCCCCGCCGGGTTGTGCGTCGACTCGAACGACGGCACGCTCTATGTCGCCGACACGGGCAACAATCGCGTCCTGCGCTACCCCCGCCCAGCGGGCCAATCGGGCCGCATCACGCCCGACGCCGTCATCGGTCAGATCGACTTCAACACCAGCACCTCCGCCAGCGTCACCGCCTCCACGCTTAACAGCCCTACCGGCCTCGCCCTGGGCCCTGACGGAAATCTCTTCGTATCCGATAGCGGCAACAACCGCGTGCTCGAATTCGCGCCCCGCCCTGGCTCCAACGCCGCCGCCATCCGAGTCTACGGGCAACCCGACTTCAACACGTTCAGTCCGCCCGCCGAAGCCGGTCCGCAAACTCTCAGCAACCCCCGCGGCCTCTTCGTCGATCCATCGGGTGCGCTCTACGTCGCCGACACCGGCGCCCACAGGATCGTTCTTTATCCCAACACCCAGGCCGCGCCTTCGGCAGGCGCCGCCGCCGCCATCGTCATCGGGCAGAACAGCTTCACGCTCAGCGCCGCCAGCCTGCTGCGCACGCCCACCGATGTGGCCCTCGACGGCGACGGCAACATCTACGTTGCCGATTTCTCCAACAACCGCATCCTCGTTTTTCCGCCAGCCCTTTTTCTGCCTCCGAATGGTGCGACGCCGGCATCGGTCATCGGACAACGCGACCTGAGAAGCTCCGCTCCCAACTGGGACTCCATCCTCGGACTTGCCTCGCAAGCCGGCCTGTTCGGTCCCTACGGAATCTATCTGGACCGCCGCGACACGCTCTACATCGGCGACATCGGCAACAACCGCGTGGTTCACATACTTAAGAAGGCCGCGCTCGCAAATGCCGCCACCAGCCAACCCGGCCCACTCGCTCCCGGCGCCATCGTGAGCCTCACAGGCAGCGCGCTCACCGCCGAGCCACCTTCCGCCGATCCGCCCTCGCCGTGGTCGGAAAGAGCGCCCGGCGGCTGGCCCATGACCGCCTCCGGCCGGCAAGTGGTGATCAACGACGAAATCGCTGCCCCGATCTTCTTCTTCCACCCCGAACTCGTGACATTCCAGTTGCCGCAGAACACGCCGCTCGGCACCAATCGCATCGCCATCCGTGTCGCGGAAACCGGCGAACTGGTGGCGGGGGCGCGCACACCGGTGGCCGCTTCCTCCCCTGGCATCTTCACCGCCAGGGACACAGCCCAGGCGGCCGCCACCAACGAAGACGGCCGCGCCAACAGTTCTTCCAACCCCGCCATCCGCGGGACCGTACTCACGCTGCTCGGCACCGGGCAAGGACAGGTCAGCCCGCCGGTGGCCGACGGCGAAGCCGCCCCGGACGCTCCCCTTTCGAAGACGGTGACAGTGCTCACCTCCGATGTGCGGGGCTGCAGCGGCGCGCAGGCCATGTGCGTGGTGATGGGCAATACCTTCGGCGAGATTCAATACTCGGGGCTCGCGCCCGGCTTTGTCGGAGTCTGGCAGGTGAAGGTAAAGATTCCGCAGAACGCCACCCCCGGCAGCGCCGTGCCGTTGCGGGTGATCATTAACGGCGTGCCCAGCAACACCGTTACTGTCGCCATCCGCTAGCCGACCGGATCGCCTCTGCCAGCTTGTCCACCTGCCGGTCCCAGCGGAACCGCCCGGCCGCCGCGCCGCGGATATCCAGTGCCGTCTCAGGTTCGTTTCGCCAACGGGCGATAGCCGCGGCAAACTCGTTCGCCGAGCCGCATGCAACCACTCCCGCGGGAACCCGCTCCCCAAAGGTCCGGCAGACTTCGCGCGAAGCGAACACCACTTTGTTCATCGCCAGCGCCTCCAGCACCTTGTTCTGAATTCCCCGGGCCAGCCGCAGCGGAGCCACCACAGCGCTTGCTCCCGCCAGATACGGGCGCACGTCGGCAACCGATCCGGTGACGGTAACTCCATCCGCGCCATGCAGGCGGCGCACGGCAGGCGCGGGATTGCGTCCCACCACAACAAACTCCTGAAGATCGGAGTTACGGCGCACGTCGGGCATCACTTCCCGCGCGAACCAGCAGACTCCGTCTACGTTGGGGAAGTAATCCATCACGCCCACAAAGGCCAGATACGGCCGTCCCCGATGTTCCGCCAACACTCGCGCAGGGTCGAAATAGTCCAGCGCGACGCCGTTCTCAAAGGCGCGCACATCGGCCGAGGGTACGATTCCACTGAGCAGCGCGCGCTCGGCATCAGTTGCCAGGAAGGTGCAATGAGCGCGATTGGCGTACCGGATCTCCTGTTCCCGCAGGCGCCGGCCTTCCATCCGGTACAGCGGCCCGCCGAAGCGCAGCTTTCCATAGTCCAGCCACTTCTCGGAATCAACATCGGTCATGTCCAGCACCAGAGGCGTCCCCTCAGGCGCGTATTGCGCCATCGCTCCGCTGAAGGCCACCGTCACATCGGGCGGCGCTGACCGCACGGCCTCGGCCACCTGCGCATGCAGCGCCGCGCCGCCGTAGTAGGACATCATCAGTGACTTGCCGGCGGCAAATTGCAGCCCGGCCCGCAGCAGCGCCCAACGGCTGGATAAGACAGCCACCCGCACCGACGCACAGCGCGATTCCAGCGCCCGCGCCGCCTCCAAATCACCCGGCCCGCGCGCGAAGGCAACCAAATGCACTTCAAAATGGCGCGCCAGTTCCATCACCACGTGGTGGGCCCGGATCTTTTCTCCCTTGTCCGGAGGATTCGGTACGCAATGGGAAAGGAAAAGGACCCGCATGCGATTTAAGGAGTGCCCTCGGTCTTCGCCAGGTGCGGGTTCGCCTTCATGGCGGCCGCCAGTAAATCCGCCCCGCGCCGTGAATCTCCGGTCTTCAGATACGCCAACCCCAGGTGATATTGCACGGTTGGACGCGGGCCCTGCTTCAGTGCCGATTCCAACTCCCGGACGGCGCGCGTATACAGCCGCTTGCGATAGTAGATCCATCCCAGCGTATCGGCCACAAACGAGTCATCGGGCGCCAGTTCTTTCGCCTTCTGCGCAACGCCAAGCGCTTCATCCAACCGCGCCGGGTCACGCGCCAGCGCGCCAGCAAGGTTGTTCAACGCCACGACATTGCGCGGCTCCAGCGCCGCCGCCGTACGATAGTTGCTCACCGCCCGGTCGGCGCGATTCAGGCTTTCGTCCACCATGGCCAGCATCAGGATCGCCTGCGCGTTGCGCGGTTCGGCCTTCACCACGGCCTCCAGCCGCTGGCTGGCGTCGGCGGCCTTGCCGTCCTCCACATCCAACTTGGAGAGAATCAGTTCCGCCGTCACATCTTCAGGCCGCACGGTTTTAAGATGCGTCAGGACCTTTCGCGCCTCGGCCCGTTCCCCCCCGCGCAAAAGCGTGGTCGCGTACACCATCTGCGCGGCCAGTGCGCTGCCATGCCCTGTGGCGTGACGGCGCACCGCCTCCAGAGCTTCCCTGTTCCGGTTCTGCGCCTCGTAGCTGCGCGCCAGCGCCCGCAGCGCCCGGCTGTCGTTCGGGCTCGCCTCCAGGACTTTTTCGAGCGATGCCCGTGCACCATCGTAGTCCCGCCCGGCCAGCCGCACCACACCGTCCTGCAGCACGAATTCCGGATTGCCACCGAAGCGGGCCATCGCCCCGGCGACAGACTTGCGGGCCGCCTCGAGATTGCCCTTGCGTATCAGCGTCCAGTTCTCAATTACCGCAAACGCCAGCGTCTTCTTCTGCTCCGCCGTCGCCCCACTCAACGTGGCCGCCGCGGCATCGGGTTGCCGGGACTGCAGATAAAGATCGGCCAGTTCCAGGCGCGCCGCCAGAAACGTGGGCTCCAGCCGCAATGCCTCTTCCAACTCCGAGCGTTGCGCCGCCATCTCACCACCGGCCCGCTGCACCCGCGCGCGTACGTAATGGCCGGCGGCGGAAGTGGGCTCCAATTGCAGCGCCTGATCGACGTCGCGCCGCGCATCCTCCCGGCTCCCTTTTGTAAGAAGAATACTTGCACGGCCCACCAGCGCCGTCACATCCCTGGGATTGCGGGCGAGCGCCGCCTCCAGCAATTTCAATGCCTCCGGCGCCCGCCGCGCCGCTACATACACCGTGACCAGCCGGTCCCGGGCCTGCCTGTCATTCGGCGCGTCCTCGAACAGGCGTCGAAACTCCGCAATCGCCTCATCGGCCGTCTTGTGGCGAGCCAGGTAGATCCCGTAGGCCGGTTTGTACTCGGGCCGGCCGAGGGCAGAGAGCCGCCTGTAATACTCGCCCGCCTCGTCGGCATGACCGGTCCGTTCCAGGAGCGCGGCAAGCTGCAGCAGACTCTGCTCGTGCTTCGGATCGGCCTTCAATTCGTTGCGAAACTGCGCCTCCGCCGCGCCATCCCGCTGCGTTGATACATAGAACACCCCGAGCGCCGCGTGAGCGCCGGCCGGCACAGGCTGCTGCTCCAGCATCTTCTTCAGGATCTCCTCGGCCGCGGCGCGGTCTCCGCTCTGCACGGCGACCTGAGCCAGCGCCAGAGCCGAGTTCAGATGCTTGGGCGCGCGCGCATGAACCTCGCGCAGATACTTAATCGCTTCCTCGGGCTTGCCCATCTCAAAGCGCGTCCGCGCCAGGAAAAACAAGGCGTCGTTGTCGGTTGGATTGAGCGCCAGCACGTTCTGCACATGCTCCTCGGCCTTGACAGCCAGATCGCGGTCATGGGGCGCCAGCATCAGTTCGGCCAGCTTGAGGTGCGCCGCCGCGTTTCGTGGATCCAGTTCCACAACCTTCTGAAACTGGAGATAGGCCTCGCGCGGGCGGCCCGTGTCAAGAGAAATAAGTCCGAGTTGAAAGTTTGCTTCAATGTCCTTCGGCGCCAGCCGCAGCACGTTCTGGAACTCAAGCGCGGCCCGCGCGTAGTCCTTGTCCTGCATCAGCCGCTTCCCGCGCGCCAGGAAAGCGGCAGCCTCCTGTTGCGGGTTCTTCGCACAGGCGAAGGAAAGTGTCAGAAAGACGATTAACAGGAGCGAGGGTAGGAATTTGTGTGTGGTAGGCGGAGCAGGATTTGAACACTGCAGCCTCCTCTGTGTTGAATAGAGGTGCTCTGGCATTGAGCTATCCGCCTAAGTGGTTGCACGCGCAGGTTTACGCCGCTTCAGCAGCGTAACCGCCATCCGGTAAAGGATCGAGAACGCCAGAAGCACAACCGTGTCCATCATTCTCTGCGCCATGATGTTCTCCATAGGAGCAAACAGCCTGCCAAACGCGCCAACTTGAGAGAAATCAACGCCTTGTCCGATAAGGGCGAGGTCGCCTGAGGTACGAAGTCCCAGTTTTTTTCACATTGCCTCACAGTTGTGGAAACCGGCCTTTCGCGCGGTTTCTCACCGTTTGGTACTAAAACCAAAAGTGTGAGAGGGTGGGGTTACGCATCTGATTGATTTCAAAAGCACCGTGATTTGGCATATGGAATGCTGAATGGCAGCTTATGCGGTTGAGCATTCTCCCATTCCTTGCGCTGTCAGCGCTTCCGGTCTTCGCCGACCAGTACTCACTCACGGTTGACACCTGTACCGGAACCTGTGGCGCCTCGCCCTTCGGGGTCGTCGAAGTGGTGCAGAACGGGGCTAACACCGTACACGTGGAGATTTCCCTCACCAACGTCAATCTGTTCATTCTGACTGGGAACCGGCCAACCGTCGGCTTCAACCTGGTTGGGAATCCGACCATTGCCATCTCGAACGTTACTCTGGGATTTTCACTTGTGTCGACAACCGCCGGAGCGCTGTTCATGAATGGGGCACTCGGCTCGTTCGAATATGGTCTGAATTGCTGCGAAGGGAAAAACGGCGGCGCCAATGCCCAGGGTGGATTGGAGTTCGACGTGACCGCGCCAGGATTGACTCCGGCCGCTTTCGCCGAACTCTCGACAGGCGCCAACACACCATCCTACTTCGCCGTGGACATTTTCAATATCGGTGATACGCAAAATACCGGCGTGGTGGGCGCTCCGGGCCGCACTACCGGCACCCCGGGCGTGGTTCCCGAACCGGGCAGCGTGATCCTGCTCAGCACCACTTTTGTCCTTTGCGGATACCTGTTGCGGCGCCGCGGCTTGGGCGCACGTCTCAGTTAGACGCGCCTTAGCGGACCCCCTTCAACCACCGTTCGAAGAACTCCTGCCAGGCGGGGTCGATATTCGGCCCCGTAGCCTTATGGCCGTCGTTGGTGGAAGCGAATCGAAGCCTGTCCTCCACGCCCAGCAACCGGTAGACCTCGCGCGCGCGATTCACATAGCCCCAACTCTGCAGGTCATCGGAATCGCCGGCATTGTCCTCCTTCTGCGTTCCGCCGATGAGCAGGAACGGCCGGGGCGCGGCCAGCGCCAGCAACTCGTGATGGTCGTGTTCAAAACCCGGCCGCACCACATCAGGATTCAACATGCTCAGCGGCGTCTTCTCCTTCGTCGGAATGCCGTCAATCGGGCGCATCCAATCCAGGTACCAGGGCGCGTACCAGTTGGTGGATCCGTTCACCGCGATGTGTGGATCGAGCGCCACTGTCGCGGCGATCTCGGGAGCAAAGGCGCCCACATACACCGCGGTCTTGGCGCTCAGGGAAAAGCCGATGAACCCGATACGCTTTGCGTCCACCTCGCGCCGTGAGTTCAGGTACTCCACCTCGCGCTTCACGTCGTGCACCATCTTGCCCATCGCCAACCAGTGCCCGAACCGTTGATACACCTTCTCATGCGCGGACCTGCTGTAGTTGGACCCGTCGCGGTAGTTGCGTATGAAACTCCAGCCAGTCAATACCACGTAACCGCGCGAGGCCAGCCATGATCCCCACCATTTCTCCGGTTCCTGATAGTCCGGTGTGCTGGAGGTCCAGGCGATCACCGTGGGAAACGGCCCCTTGCCCTGCCCCTTGGGCAAAAGCAGCAGGTGCGGCTGGTAGAAATCCTTCTCCATTGGCAGTTCCAGCTTGATGCGGGTATATTTCTCCAGTTCCGTTGTCTCCACGACGCGCGCCTGGCGGATATCGCCAAACCATTTCAGATCCTCCTTGTTTGGCTCCACCTTGCCCAGCATCTTCAGCCAGTGATCATGGATCCGCGGACGGCGCTGGCGGATCCAGTCCTCACGCGTCTTCAGGCCGTCCACCAGAGAGAGCAGCGCAACGTTCTCCGCCCCCGGCTGCTGCGCCGGGCTGCGCGCGCTGGTCACCCGGTGCTGGTTCACGCGCCGCAGGTTCCAATGCACGCGCGCCACATCCCACATGTAGTGGCCAGCCGCATATTGCTGGGCGGCGGTCTTGATGTGCGCCAACGATCCGGCGGCATCGCCCTGCGCTTCCAGATACAGGCCCGCATAGAGGTGTCCGTAGAACAACGACGGTTCGGGCGGATTGGCGGTGCGCGCCTTTGCCAACACCTTCTCCACGGTGGAATCCCCCTTGAACAGCGCATGTACTTCCATCATGGGGATACGCTCATCGTCGCGGATGGGGATCAATCCCTTGCGCGCCTCGGCCGGTCCTTTCAAACGCGCCACGCACAGATAGTGCCACACGGCGTTTTCCACATCTTCCGGGTTCACCGTGCGGTGCAATTCGAACTGCCTGCGGCAATCGTCGAAACGTCCGGCGTAGTAAAGCGAGATGCCGCGCTGCCAGTGTTGCGGCGCCACCGAAGGGCGCAGCGCCAGCACGCGGTCAAACGCGGCCACCGACGCCGCGGCATTGCCCGCGCGGAACTCATCCTCGCCGCGCCTGTTCCAATAGGACGGATCATCACCGGTTTGCGCCGCCAGCATCATCAGCCAGATCAAACCTGCCATGGTCACTTCCCCACCTTGATTTTCGCCAGGTAGATGGCCGTCTTTTCCTCGTGCGAGGAATAGTAGAGCATCCACACCATCCCGTCATGCCACACAAAGCCGGGATAACTGTTGTCGCCTCCGCTGGGAAGCGTCAACGACTGCCGGTAGCCTTTCAGATCCATTGGTCCGAAAAATGTTCGGGCGCCGCCTTCGGCGTACTGCCGCCCGCCGGCCCACATCGATCCATCGGGAAGCACGATGAAGTTCGGCCCGCCGATCCGATAATCCGCCTTGTTCCACTGCCAGTTCCTGTAAGGTGGCCGCGACGATCCGATGTAGGCGCGGCGGTCACCCACTTCGTCGCGGCCGAGGATCACCATCGTGTCATCCTTCAGGAAGCGGGCGGCCGACTCGTCAATGCCGGGAATCCCGAACTTCGTGACCCGGTCCCATTTCACGCCGTCGCGGCTGGACACCAGCCACGCGTAGCGATCGTCTCGGTCGCCGATTTTCGAAATGCCGTAGGCCGTGCCCTTGTGCCAGCTCACGCGCCACAGCCACTCCCCTTCCTCCAGCACCGCCTTCGGCGCGGTCCACCGCCGGCCGTCTTTTGAAAAGACGACGCGCGGCCGCCGGCCTTTAAACTCGCCGTTGGGATACAACGAGCCGCCGGCCACGATCATGAGGCGCCCGTCAGGTGTGATGGAAAAGTGCGGATCGCGCAGATCCACACCGTCCTCGGCCACAAGCGCCGCCGGCTGCCATACATCGCCGTCGGGCGACACGATCACCCGCAACCGGCCGTCATCGGGAAACACGCTGGTGCTGGCCACGTGCCGCTTGCCTTCCCGAAAAACGGCAAACCACTGGTTGTCGAAACGGATCAAATCGCCGAATGCGCTGTGCGGAGCCTCAGCCCATATGCGCTTCACCGAAACCAGTTCCGGCGAAGCGGCAAAAGCGGCGGCGGCAGCCGCCAATAGAATCACCATGGGATGAAAGTAACATGTTCCAGTTGCGCCGCGTTCCAGCGTGCCGCCGATTCAGGCGGCCACCGGCCCGTCACCCCGCGCAAGCGCAGTCAGAATGCCTTCCCGCCGCTCCCCGGCCGCCTGCGCCGCCTTCTCCAGCGCCAATCCGTAAAGCACCACCGCCACCACGGCCGTCGCCGCAATCAAACCGTAGAACACACGGTCACTCTCCCAGACCTGTCTTGCCCAGTAGGCGAACACGAAGGGCAGCAGCAGCAACGGGTAGATCAACAGCAGCATCGCCTGGAACCGGCCCGCCGAACCGCGCTTCCAGGTCTGGTTTCCGTCCACGCCACGCGGCGCGTATACCGAACTCAAATTGCCCACCGCCATCAGGAACACCATCATCAACAGGCATACCAGTGACGATTCCCACACCGCCTTCAGCGTCACCGCCAGCCCCAGCAACGCGCACACCACCGTGATGATGGCCATCTCCAGAACGAAGAACAGAGCGATGGCGATATTCTTGGATACCAGCATCTGCCACAACCGCACCGGCGCCAGCCAATAGACCTGTGCGGCGCTGCGGTCAAACCCCAGCACATTCCAGATGGACACTTCGCTCAACAACAGCAGCGAATAGCTGAACAGGATCACCAGGAAATTCGTCTCAATCCACCCCGATCCACCCCGTTTTCCAAACGCGGCCGGCAGCCATATCAGCAGCCCGAAGGAGAATCCCATGAAGAAGGCAATGCGAAATCGCGGTGAACGCATCAGGCTGCGCAGTTCCTTTTCCACCATCGTTCCCAAAGGATCCGGTAACGCCGCCGATGGCAGCCGGTATAGCCTGTCCAGCCAATTCCCGCCGTCCCGCTGCTTGCCGGCCGATGCGCGCGCGGCTTCTTCATCGAAACGCAGGCCCCGTTCGAACTGCCATCGGCCGAAAAGATACGCCACCGCCACCCAACACACCATTGCGCCGGCGTTGAGGGCGTTCCACTCGCCGGTGATCAGACTCGATGTGACGGTCCACGGCCACGCCAGGTGCGGCAGTTTCGCGCCGATGCCCTTCCAGTTGCCCAGGTCGTAGCGCATCAGCAGGACCTGCGGAATCGCAGCCACCAGCACCACGATCAGCACGCCGATTTCGCGGGCCTTGCGCCGGTTCAACAGGCGCGTGAGCAGATCCCGGATGCCGGTGGAAAGGTAGAGATTAAACAGGATGAAGGGGAAAAACGCCACCGCATTCAGGCCGCTGAACTTCGGGTTGAGGAACAGGCCGATGGAAGCCCCTGCCAGCACGATGACCATTTCGGCCGCCGTCGTCACGCGCAGCAGCACTTCCAGGGTGAACAGTTCACCTCGTGGAATGGGATAGACGCGCAGCCGCCGCATCTGCAGCGACGCCCCTGCGCTCACCATCATTACCGGAATCACCTGCCAGTAGAGAAACGCCAGCAGCAGGGCCGGCCCCAGCAGGCCGCGCAGTTTTTCCCCATCCACCGTCTCGCGCACCAGTGCGGCCACCGCCAGCGCCACCACCGTCCAGGTTCCGTACCACAGCACGGTGCCCACCGCCGTAACGAACAGCCCGGCCAGGCCACTGCGCGGACTCATGTTCCGCAGCGCGCGCCACTGCGCCCATACGATCGCCCACGCCCGTTCCGTCATAACCAGTCGAGCGATTCACTGAACCGGCCCGCCCCCACCACCCGTACAAAGATATCCTCCAACGTCTCTTCTCCCGATCGCAATTCTGACATTGAGCCCTCCACCACGATCCTGCCTTGCTGGATGATCGCCACGCGCTCGCACAGCCTCTCCACCACTTCCAGCACGTGGGAAGTAAGAAACACAGTGGCGCCCTGCCGCACCTGGTCAAGCAGGATATCTTTCATCAGCCGCGCTCCCACGGCATCGACGCCCTCAAACGGTTCGTCCATCAGGAACAGGTCGGGCCGGTGGATCAGCGAGGCTGCCATCGCCACGCGCTTGCGCATGCCTTTGGAATACTCGCCAATGAGCTTGCCCTTGGCTCCCTCGAGTTCGAACAGGTCCATCAGTTCACGGGCCCGTTCCCGGGCCACGGGCCGGGCGATGCCGTACATGCGTCCGGCAAACTCAATGAACTCAGGTCCCGTGAGATGCTCAAACAGCAGCGTCTCATCGGGCACCAGGCCGATACGGGACTTGATCTCCAACTCCCCTTCGGGCAAACGCCGGCCAAGAATTTCGATGGCGCCGGAGGTGGGCGCGGCCAGCCCCATCAGCATCTTAATGGTGGTGGTTTTGCCGGCGCCATTGGGACCCAGGAATCCGTAAAAGCAGCCGCGGGGCACGCGAAGGTTCAATCCGTCAACGGCCGGCTTATCGCCGTAAACCTTCCGCAGATCCGTCACCAGGATTGCGGGCGTGTCCTGCGCCATCAGGCTCCCAGATGCTTCGCCAGGAACGGGATTCCGCGCACACCGTGCCAGCTATGGTTGGCTTCGAAAATCTCATGGTCCAACTGACCGGCGGCGCCGAAGGTCTCATACACCTTCATTACACGGGCGAAGCTTTCCCTGAAGGCGGCGATCGGGAAGATGTCGTCCTTCGTGCCAGACTCGGCAAAGAAGGGCCGCGGTGCGATCAGTCCCGCCACGTCGTACATCTCGGCCCAATTCAAAATCCCGGGCACGTAGTTGTCGATGCAGTGCGCCAGGCTGTAGATGCTGTCACGGAAGGTGTTGAGATAGCCGCTGGCGAAGGCCGCCTTGATACGGGTGTCGAGGGCGGCCGAAAACACGGTGATGGTGCCGCCGCCGGAAATTCCCGTCACGCCGATGCGCGAGGCATCCAGATCGGGCCGCGTGCCGATCCAATCCACGGTGCGCATCACATCATGCACGCGCCACCCCACCATCGTCTCGCCCAGCAAAAGCGCCGCTCCGGCCACCGGCTGACAAGCCGAGCGCCCCAGGCCACCCTTCTTCGTGCGGCCATCCCGGCGGCAGCCGAATGCCATTTGCTCGATCGCCACCGCGGCCATTCCCTGCTCAGCCACCTGGATGGCGAAATCGTGCTGATAGCCGGCCTTGTCGGTGCGGTGGGCGCCCTTGTCGTCAATGCCGACGATGTCGTCCACGCCGCGTCCGTGGCCGGGCAGGCAGATCACCGCAGGCCTGGGCCCTGCGCCGTTTGAAGGCGTCAACAGGTAGCCAAGGACAAACGAGCCGGGCCGGCTTTCGAAGATGAACTTCTCGCGCCGGTAGCGTCCGAAGTCGCGGGTTTCCAGGGTGGTGGCGGAAACAGGGCGAGGCTGCGGCGTGCCGCCCACCAGTTCCCGCACCTTCTCCCGCAGCTTCTTCTGCCACGCTTCGGCCTGCTTGCGGTTGCTGGCCTGGAAGCGCAGCTTCATCGGCGCCGAATTGTAGCGGTCCAGGCTCCATGCCACCGGATCGAAGGCCTTGAGGTTCACCTTCCCTTCCAGTCCATCCAGGGCGCCCGTGTATTCGGACGGCGGCGGCTGCCCCTGCGCCTCTGCCATCATCGCGCCGGAGGCGAGCGCCGCCAATTGCCGCCGTGTGAGTTTCCCGCTCATAGCGTCACAGATTCACTTCCACTACTTCGTCGAAAATTCCGTCCGGGAGCTTGATCCCGTACATCTTCAACCGCTCCATCAGCTTGGGCGTATAGCCCGCCCATTTGAAGCGGCCCTGCACTTTGCCGGCATCGCTGACGCCGGTGCGCTCAAAGAAGAACACATCACGAGTTCCGACGCGGTCTTCCTCGACGCCCGTCACTTCGGAAATACTGATGATGCGGCGCGAACCGTCGGACAGGCGCGTCACCTGCACCACCAGTTTGATGGCGCTGGCAAGCTGCTGCACGATCACGCGGTTGGGAATCTCAAGATCGGCCATCAGGATCATCGCCTCCAGGCGCGAAAAGGCGTCCCTGGGATTGTTGGCGTGGATGGTGGTCATTGATCCCTCCACACCGGTGTTCATCGCCTGCAGCATATCCAATGCTTCGGCGCCGCGGCACTCGCCCACGATGATGCGGTCCGGCCGCATTCGCAGAGCGGTGCGCAGAAGCTGCCGCTGGTTCACGCCGCCGGTCTTGTTCACATTCGGCGGACGCGTTTCAAACTTCACCACATGGCGCTGCTGAAGCTGCAACTCGGCCGTGTCTTCGATGGTGACGATGCGCTCATCTTCAGGGATGAAGCGCGACATCGCGTTCAGCGTCGTGGTCTTACCGGAGCCGGTGCCGCCGGAGATGAGGATGGTCGCCTTCGCCTGCACGCAGGCGGCAAGGAACCGCAGCATCATCGGCGTAATGGTGTTGTAGCCGATCATTTCGTCCGACGTAATCACGTGGCGGCCGAACCGACGGATGCTGAGCGCCGGCCCGTCCAGGGCCAGGGGCGGAATGATGGCGTTGACGCGCGATCCATCCAGCAACCGGGCGTCGACGATGGGCTGCGCCTCGTCAATGCGGCGGCCCACCTGCGAGACGATCTTTTCGATGATGTGCATCAGGTGCGCGTTGTCCTTAAATCGCACCGGCGACAGGCTCAACTTTCCGCCCCGCTCAATATAAACCTTGTTAAATCCGTTGACCAGAATATCGGAGATGGAGGGTTCCTTGAGCAGCGGCTCCAGCGGCCCCAGCCCAAGCACTTCATCCAATACCTCCTCCACCATCTTGTTCTGTTCGGCGGTGGTCATTGGCACGCGCTCGTCTTCCACCAGCCGTTCCACCACGCGGCCGATCTCGGCGCGCAGCCGGTCCTTGGGAAGCGAACTCACCTTCTCCAGGTTCAGCACGCCCAGCAGCTTCTTGTGAATTTCCGACTTCAGTTCAAAGTACCGGTCCGCGGTACGGATCTGACCGGCGGGGCCGCCCGGTCTCGGCGGCAGTGGCCTAAACGTATTTCCCAAGCATCCTCCCTCGAAAACAAGCCTAGAAAAGGTACAACCCGGTTGAACCCCAATTATAGCCGCAGGATGCGCGCTACCTCAGCAGTTCCACACGAAGCGGCTGGTGCAGGCGCTGTTGCCAGTATTGAAACTCCTTTAGCGGCTGGTCTTTGGAAACACGGAACAGAACGTAGGCGGTGCGCTCCTCATAACGGTCGCCGGGGTTCAGGCGGGTCTCCACGCGGCCCACCAGGTAGCGGTCCCAATACTTGCCGTTCCTGGCGCCGTCGTTCACCATGGTGCGGGCGTTGGCGGTCGTGGTGGCCTTGTAGTCCAGAATCACGGCGCCGAAGCCGTACCCCTTTTCCATATTGAGGAACGCGATCCAGGGCAGGTCCACAGGCAGCGGGTCCTTTTCGAGAATCGCTTTGCGGGTTTCGAAATCCACCAGCCGGCCCGGCCACGCCACGTGCGTGAACAGGTCGTCCATGGTCATCTCCTGGGCCCTCATCCAGAACATGTCGATGGTCTGGCGGATGTCGGTGGCGGCGTGAAAAAGGAAGTAGGGAACACCGGCGAAGAAACGGTACTCGGTCTTCAGGCCGATCTCCGGATAAAGGGCGTGGAAACCTTCCCGCCGCACGGCAATGACTCCGGGCGCGCGCATCACTTCGGATTTCTGCACCGGATCCCACGTCGCGATGCTGGTATAGCCCTTCGCGCCCACGCGCTGGAAGCTGGGCGCCCAGTGCATGCGATTTTCCGTGCGCAACAGCACCGCACCGGTTGCGTGGTGCGTCAACTTCCGCAGCGTGCCGCTGTCCTCGGACTTGCCGTTGTTGACGCGGGGCGAATGGTCGGCAGCAAAGATGCCATTGTCCAGCAGGAAGCCGGCGCGTCCGCTTTGCTCAAAACGAATGGCGGCCGGAGCCTTCGGATTCAGTGGAACCGTTCGCGTCTGATTGGCGCCGATGGAAACGAACAGCGTGCGCTCTTTGCCGTCGATGGTGAGGGTGACAGGTTCGTTCGAGCGTGCAAGTCCCGCGGTTTCGGTAACCTTCACGCGCTGGCCGGCGAGCGCCGCGGCCAGCAGTACGAGCGCGGCCAGAAGTCTCATGCCAGTTCCTTTCTTATGCGCAGGCCAACCTCGGGATCAAGCATCGGCGCGGTGGCCAACTGCACATGGTGCGCGCCGGCGTCCAATCGCGCCCGCACATCGGCGGCATTCATGACGCCCCCCACGCCGATGAGCTTCATGGCCAATCCCTTTCCACGAATCATGGCGCTGAGCATGCACAATTCCTCAAGGCATCGCGCGGTGATGCAGGCGCCGCCAATGCCTCGCTTTAAGCCGCCGAACAGATCGCGCCCGTGCGAACGCACACGCGCCGTGATGGAGTTGGCCGTACTCAGCGCCGAAGCATAGGGCGCCACCGCCTCAATCAGCGCTTCGGCCTGCTCCGGCTGCTGGAACAAACCGATCTTCAGGACCACCGGCAGCCCCGCCGAGGCATCCCGCACTCTGGCCGCAATCAGTCCGGAGGCCTCCGCCGACAGATAGAGGTCCGCCTCCCGGGTGCAGACGTTCGGACAGGAGAGGTTCGCTTCAATTACCTGCGCGCCCGATCCGGCGGCCCATCGCGCACAGAGGGCAAAGTCATCGGCCACCTGCTCCATCGTCCAGCCGGGTTCAGGCGAGGCAACCACGGAGACCACCAGCACCTGTCCGGACTTCATTCCCGCCCGGGCCCGTTCCACATCCCGGCGCCACTCGGCCGGATCCTTTGACGGCATGCCGAACGAGATGGCCCAGGACGAGGATCGGGGAGCCGCCTCTACCACCGAGCCTTCGCCCTCCAGCGGCGGGGCGGCCACCGGCAACAGGTTGGGAGGTTCGAATGACGCCCGGTGACGCGACCGCACGGTCTTGTAAGTCACCACATCGAAACCCAGCGCTGCATAATAGAGCACCCAGCGGGAATTCAGCAGCGGCCCGGCCGGAACGCCCAGCGGTGAATTCACGGGGATTCCGCAGAAGTCCCAGTTGCCCGCGCAAGGCTCAGGATGCAGCGCAGGCGGGGTCTGGGGAGCGTGTTCGTAATTCCAATCGTAGGATTCAGCGATGTCGTAGACGGGCAGAAGAGCGGTCACACGTTCATGATACTGCGCCCCTGGCGCCGCCTCCACGAAGGAACACATAGACTGTGGATAGACGTGTCTACCAACTCCCGTCTCGAAACCGCGGCGGAACACGCCACGCTGAGCGTGCCAGTCTACCGGCCGCAAACCAGCGCCGCCGAGGCGCGCCAGGCATTGGCGCAACAGGTCTACGATTGCGCCAGCCATGTGGTGGTTTGTGAGGGAGGACAATTTTGCGGCGCGCTGCGAATCGAAGATCTGCTGTCGGCTTCCCCAGGCGCCATATTGGCCGACATCATGGATGCAGATGCTCCCGTGGTCCGGCCCGGCGTCGATCAGGAAGTGGCCGCATGGAGGGCCGTGCGCAACCGCGAGTCCGCGCTATGCGTGGTCGATGCCCGGGGCCGTTTCACCGGCATCATCCCACCCCACCGGCTGCTGGAGGTTCTGCTCTCAGAACACGAAGAGGACCTCACGCGTCTGGCCGGTTTCCTCAAGAGCACGGCAACAGCGCGGGAAACCAGTGAGGAACCTGTGCCCAGGCGATTCGTGCACCGGCTGCCCTGGCTGTTGGTGGGCCTTGCCGGCGCCCTCGTTGCCGCCGATCTGGTGAGCTGGTTCGAATCGCAACTGCAGCACACCGTAATCCTGGCCTTCTTCATCCCCGGCATTGTCTACCTGGCCGACGCGGTGGGCACACAAACCGAAACCGTGGTGGTGCGCGGCCTTTCCGTGGGCGTCGCCATGGGCAGGATGGTATTGCGCGAGTTGGCCGCCGGCCTGGCCATCGGCTGCGCGCTGGGCGTGGTGGCGGCGCCTGTCATCTGGTGGCGGTGGGGCGACCCGCGTCTGGCCGCCGCCGTGGGCCTGGCGCTGTTCACCGCCTGTTCCACCGCAACAGTGGCCGCGATGGCGCTGCCCTGGCTCTTTGACCGTTTCGGCCTTGACCCGGCCTTCGGAAGCGGCCCGCTGGCCACCGTGATACAGGACTTGCTTTCTATCCTGATCTACTTTGCAATCGCCGTCCGAATCGTACAATGAACGAATGGCGAACATGATCTCGCGGCGCTCCTTCGCCGCTTCCTCCGCGGCGGCGGCCCTGGCCCAGAGCGGATCCAAGCCGAATATCCTGTGGATCACATGTGAGGATATCGGCCCACATATCGGCGCCTACGGCGACACCTACGCCACTACTCCCAACCTCGACCGTCTGGCCGCCCGCAGCCTGCTCTACTCCAACTGCTGGTCCAACGCTCCCGTGTGCGCCCCGGCCCGGACCACCATTATTTCCGGCATGTATCCGCCCAGCACCGGCGCCGAGCATATGCGCAGCATGGTTCGCCTGCCCGGCTCCACGCGCATGTACCCACAGTTGCTGCGCGAGGCGGGCTACTATGCCACCAACAATTCGAAAACCGACTACAACCTGGAGGAGCCAGGCAAGGTTTGGGACGAATCCAGCAACAAGGCGCACTGGCGCAACCGCAAGGCCGGCCAGCCGTTTTTTTCCATCTTCAACTTCACCATCACTCACGAAAGCCAGATCCGCACGCGCCCGCACACCTGGAAACACGATCCCGCCAAAGCCCGCATTCCCGCCTACCACCCCGATACGCCAGAGGTGCGCCAGGACTGGGCGCAGTACTACGACAACATCACCACCATGGACGGCATGGCCGGCAAGGTGCTGGCGGAACTGGAATCGGACGGGCTGGCCCAGGACACCATCGTCTTCTTTTACGGCGATCACGGATCGGGCATGCCTCGCAACAAACGCTGGCCCTATAACAGCGGGTTGCACGTGCCTTTTCTGGTACACGTGCCTGAGAAGTACCGCAACCTGGCGGCGAAGGACTACCGGCCGGGTGGCAAGACGGACCGGCTGGTGAGTTTCGTCGACCTGGCGCCGACGTTGATGAGCCTCATCGGACACAAACCGCCCGGCTGGATGCAGGGGCACGCCTTCCTGGGGCCGCATGCCGCGCCTGAGCAGCCCTTCGTTTACGGCTTCCGCGGACGCATGGACGAACGCTACGACATGGTGCGGTCAGTGCGCGACAAGCGCTACGTCTACATCCGCAACTACATGCCGCACGTCATCTACGGCCAGCACATTGCCTACATGTTCGAAACACCCACCACGCGTGTGTGGAAACAGCGCTACGACGAGGGAAAACTGACGCCGGCACAGAAGCACTTCTGGGAAACCAAGCCGGCCGAAGAACTGTACGATCTTGAGGCCGATCCCGACGAAGTGAACAATCTGGCGGACTCGGCCAGCCATCAGCAGATCAAGAAAAAGTTGCGAACCGCGCAGCAGGATCTGGCGCGCCGCATCCGGGACATCGGATTTCTCCCTGAAGACGAGATCCACACCCGGGGAGCGGCATCATCCCCTTACGAAGCCGGGCACGACGCGCGCGCCTACCCGTTGGAACGCGTGATGTTGGCGGCGGAGCTTGCCTCGTCCGGCAAATCCGATGGCGCCGCGCAACTGGCGAAATATATGGGTGATCCGGATAGCGCAGTTCGTTTCTGGGGCGCCATGGGGATTCTGATGCGGGGCGCGGCGGCAGTGAAGACGCACAACGCAGCGCTACGCAAGGCTTTGAGCGACCCGGCAGACTCAGTGAAGGTAGCCGCTGCGCAGGCCCTGGGTCAATTCGGCACCGAAGATGACGTGGCGGCCGCGCTCCCTGTTCTGATCGACCTCGCCGATTGCGAAAAGAACCAGTACTTCGTGGCGCTGCGGGCTATGAACGCGCTCGATGCGCTCGATCAGCGCGCAAAGCCCGTGGCGGCTCAAATCGCGGCGCTGCCTCGCCGCAACGCTAAGGCCAATCCACGCACTTCCGGTTATCCTGCAGGGGTAATTGAGAAAATGCTGCGCGATCTGAATGGCCGATAAAAGAGAGAACCCACCGAGCGGATCAGACGAGCTTGTTTCCGTGGAACCCGTCTGATCACCCGCCCGGTTTTGCCGTTCAAGAGGCTTGTCAGCCCTTTTAATCTCAATAGCGCAAACCGGCGAGGTGCGGTGACAAAATAGTGATTCTTTTTTTAGGGCCGGAACCACAATCGCTCGGCCGTCTTTCCCAGAATGCCTTCCCTTGCGGATGCTGAGAAGGGAAGCACTTCGGTGAAAAGGCGAAGATATTCGCGGTAGCTCACCTTCGGTGTCCAAAGCGCGTTGGGGAAATCGCTTCCCCACACACATCGCTCGGCTCCATAGGCCTCCACGATCTTCACACAGGCGGCATGCATCGCCTCGCAGGGAAAAGGCTGATCGCTTCCGGTAGCAAGAAATGTGAGCTTGGCATGCAGGTTCGGACGGCGGGCCAGACGCAGCAAATCTGCCAGCGTGGCGTCGTAGTCCCCTCCCTTCTTCAGATTCAGGCAGTGATCCAACACCACGCGAAGTTTCGGGAAGAGCCCCGCCAGACGGTCCACCTCCTCGGTTTTGTCACGGCTCACCAACACGTTGATCACAATGCCCAACCCGTCGGCAGCTTTCCACAACGCGCGGACGCCCGCATCGTCCAGCTTCCCGGAGCGCGCCGGAATACTGCGCATCCCTTTGACGTTGTAGTTGCGGGCGTAATGCTGAAGCAGACCGGGGGAATGAGGATCGTCGGGATTCAGTGTGCAAATGCCCGCCGCCCAGGTGGAATTGGCCTTAGCCGCGTCGCACAGATAGCGATTGTCGAAACCGTAGTAGCTGGACGTTTGCACCAGGCAGGCGTGAGTCACACCGTTCACATCGCACGTTTTCTTCAGATCTTCCACGGCGGCGTTGCCGCCCGGAGGCCGGAGAGGCTTGGGGATTGGCGGATACCGGCGATCGTCAGACGAATAGATGTGGGCGTGTGTGTCGATGATCAGCATCTGTCGATTATGGCGCGAATCGGATGTCTGCTTCGATCAATCCGACACGCCGCTCAACACGGCGGTTAAATCCTCAGTCTTTGTGACGCCGTCCTCATCGATGTAGTCGGCTTCCAGCCGTTCGCCGCTGAATCTGAGCAGGGCGAATCCGTTGACGCACTGCAGCGATCCAGGACGCCTGCGCCGGTTGACGAACTTCACCCGAAGATCCGGGAATGTACGCTCTGAAAAATCGGTTCCAGGCGGAGTGTAAGGGATGGCCCCGTGGCCGATGCAGCGCGCTACCAGTCCCTTGTACTTGAGGAAAAGCACATGCTTGTGCTCATGCCCCCAGAACCAGAAGTGAATCTTGCCTGCTTCGATCAGCGGCCGCACCGGCTCATAAAGGTCCCTCGGATTGACGTCTTCAAACATGGAAAACGCCTGGTGATGCGTGAGCAGGATGTTCTTTCGCCCGTCGTTGGGCGCCACCAGTTTCTCCAGCCACTCGAGTTGGGGCTCGCGCAGCGCCTTGTCTTCATAGGCCGAATCGAGGCCGATCAGCCGGAACCGGCTGTTCTCCAGGCAGAAGTAGCTGGCCTTGTGGTCCATTCGGGCCAGCACGGTGTCGAAGTAGCCGTGCCCGCCGCTGTACATTTCGTGGTTGCCATTGAGAGCGAATCGCCGGATGGGCCGCGGCCCGGTTGGCTGGGGAAGATGATCCAGAAAGCGTTCCTGCGCTTCAAAGTGCTGCCCGGAATAGTAGATGTCGCCCAGGTGGATGAGAATGTCCGGCTGCTGGGCCTGGATCTGCAGCATCACGTGGTCGGCGGCGGGCCGGCCCGTTCCCCAGTCCGAGAAAAGAGCCACCTTTACGGAATCGGCCATCGCGAAATTCACCTGATGGTGGTCCTTATGCGACCGGAATTTCGCGTTTGGCGAGAGCCACCGCTCAATCAGCGACGGCAGCACGCTGGCCCAGCCGGGATCGGCATTGCTGAAGAAGAAATCGGCGCCCAGGTCTCCGGATCGCAGTCCCATACGATGTGCCATCGCCGATTGCACCAGCGCGCCCATGCGGTCGCGCGGCATGTAAAATTCGTCCGCCGGGGCCGAGGCGGCCTCGGCTCGTACCTTTTCAAGGGCTTCGCGCACGGGCTGATCCGCGGCCACTATGGTTTTATCGTGCAAGGCGCTCTCTACGGCGCGTTGCGTAAGTTTGGATTTTGTGGCTGGCTCGTTCATCTTCGTCTCTGCGGCTGGTGACGAACCGGCCTGGAACGTTTCACCTCAATCGTAGCTTCCCTCCACAAACCACCGCCGGCTGAGAAAAATGCGGTACAGCGCGCCATCGTTCAGCAGCACATCCCACTCCTCGCGGTCCCACACCGTCTGCGCCCACCAATCGCCCGACATCCGCCAGGGCCCAGACGCCCGTTCCACCTGCCCCCAGATCCCAGTGGCGAACAGCTTACTTGGCACACCCCGCTGCATCTCCACGCGCGCCCCCAGCGGCGGCCGGAAATAGCGGAAACCCAGCCGCAGCCCGTTCTCTCCGCTATCGGCCACCAGGGCCGCCCGCTTGCTCCGCCCCGGCGAAGGCCGCAGCGTCCAGGCATCACGCCGGTGCGTATTCAACACCTCCGGCGAACCCACATTTTCCACACCCACCAGCGCGCGGATCTTGCCCAGCGCCAGTTCCAGCCTTTCCGGCTCCGGCTGCGGCGGCACATACAACTCGTGCTGCACCACGCGCGGTTCCACCGGAATCACGGTGAGCGTAAAGGCCGTAATCGCCGCCTGTGGCGGATGCGACTCCAGGTCCAACTGCAGCAGCTTCAACAGCGCCTTTGTATCGCGAGTGGGAAACGGAAGCTGCAGGATGCGCGTATGCCTGGCGCGGGATTCCAACTCCAGCGCCAGGCGAACCATCGTGGTGGCCATCGAATGCGAATCCAGCCGCGCGCACAGATCATTCAACAAACGGCTGAGCAGAAACAGCAACGGCTGCAGCAGCGCAATGGGATGTTCCAACTCCATGCGCTCCTCGTAACTGGTAGCCGGGCGGGGGGATTGCAAAGGACGGTCCAACTCTCCCCTTGCTAATTTGAGGATGGTTAAACCACGTTCCCCCAAACGCTCCACAATCCCCCGTTCCGGCAGCTCGCAAAATCTCTCCAGTGTGTACACGCCCCATTGCGCCAGCACCGTGATGGTCTCATCGTCCAGCGGCAGCGCCGACAGGGCCAGCTTTCCCAGCGCCTGCCGCTCCCCACCCTTGGAGATAATGGTGACTCCCGGCAGGTTACGCGCGGCCAGCACCGCGGTATCGGGGTTGGCGGCGATGCTTAAGTTCCCCTTCAGCTTCTGTTCATGCGCGCGGCGGGCGATCTCGCTGGCGATGGATTCGGCCCCACCCATCAACTTCCTCAGCGGCTGCACCGGCACAACAACGGTGCCGGGCGCGGTGATTTCGTACAGCGGCGAGAAGAAGGAAGCCAGCGTGACCAGCCGAGTTTGTTCCTGCGCCGATGCCTGTGGAATGTGGACACACGCATACATTTGGGTGAGACCGCCGCCCCGTCATATTCGCTTTTTGTTCGCCTTGCGAAATCCAGTTTGCCTCAACACGGAGGCGTTGTCAATAGCGCTATGGCCGCGAGTGGATCGGATTTGTCATCCTGGTGGAGGGGATGGGTGTTCGACAACCGAATCCAATGAGAGTTACCGTTAGCCATTCCACGGTGTATCGCTACGATTTCCCGGTGTTGCTGGAGCCGCACATATTCCGGCTTCGGCCGCGCATGCACAGCGCGCAGAACCTGCTGACGTTCGATCTTCAGATCACGCCAACACCCGCCGGAACTACCGAATGTCTGGATCAGGATGGCAATCTCGCCCTGAACGCGTGGTTCACCGGACTGGCCGGGGAGTTGCACGTGACGAGCCGGTTCACGGTGGACTTGCCGCGGGAAAACCCGTTTGATTATCTTCTGCTGGGCGAATCGTTGAATCTTCCCCTGTGGTATCGCGAGCCGTTGTCCGCTGCCCTGAGTCCCTACCGTCAGGACGGGCATGTCGCCGAGTCCGTCAAGCAGTATGCGAAATCAGTTGCCGGCGGCGCGCAATCGAATGCGCTTTGGTTTCTGACGGCTCTTAGCCGGCAAATGTATCAGACCTTCCGTCAGACGATCCGCCCCCAAGGTCCCGCTTGGCCCTCAGAGCGAACTCTGAGTCTGATGGAGGGATCGTGCCGCGATCTGGCAGTCCTGTTCTGCGACGCCTGCCGTGTCATGGGAATTGCTGCCCGATTTGTGAGTGGGTACGAGTGCGCCTCGGCGGGCCGGCTGGATTCCTACATGCACGCTTGGGCTGAGGTCTATTTGCCGGGCATCGGCTGGCGGGGTTATGATCCGGCCCGCGGACTGGCGGTGTCCAACGCTCACGTGGCCGTGGCGGCTGCTTTCGACTCCGATCTTGCTGCCCCGGTAGCCGGGTGGTACTCCGGCGGCTCACCGTCGAGGATGGAGGCCACGCTCGATCTGCAGGTGGAGTAATCCGTGGTTACCGGCGCATATAATCAGGTGTGCAGCAGCCTCTGATGATCTGGCGCGATTTTCAGAACCCGAATGATCCGGAGTTGGACGTTCTGGCCGAGCGATACCATCTCCACGAACTCCATATCGAGGATTGCAGGCATGGAGATCAGCGGGCCAAGGTCGAAGATGGTCCCGATTACATCTTTGTGGTGCTGAAACCGGTTCACGTGACGGCCTCAGGCGAGTTGCAGATCACGGATCTCGATCTGTTCCTCGGCCCGGACTTCCTGATCACCGTGCAGGAGGGCGCCTGCCCCCCGCTGCGCGCGCACATCGATCAACTGAAGACAAGCCCGAGTCCCCCGCACGCGGCTCAACTCTTTTACAAAGTGATGGACGGCGCGGTCGATTCCTACACGCCCGCTCTGGACTGGTTCGATGACGCCATCGACGATCTTGAGGAACTGGTGCTTCAACAGCCCTCGCCCGCCACCCTGCAGCGCATCTTCGCGACCAAGCGCGGGTTGATTGAACTGCGCCGGGTCCTGGCGAACACGCGCGACGTAGCCGCCCACCTGCAGCGGCTGGAAACCGAACTGATTCCCCGCGAACTGTGGCCGTTTCTGCGTGACGTGTACGATCACCTGGCGCGGAACCTGGATATGGTGGAGATGCAGCGCGATCTTCTCACCAGCGCCCTGGACATCTATTTGTCGAGCGTCGCCAACCGCACCAACGAAGTGATGAAGGTGCTGACGGTGCTGGGCACCATCGCGATTCCCGTGATTGCAATCTCCGGATTTTTCGGCATGAACCAGGACAACCTGCCATTGATTCATTCAGGCTACGGAACGGAAATCGCGCTCGGCCTGATGGTTTCTGCAACCGCCGGGCTGCTGATCCTGCTGAAGAAGTTTGACTGGCTGTAACTTGAAGCGGCCGGTTCAAGTTGCTTGAACGCCGGTGATGTGCGCCAGGTGATGCCTGCCGTGCCAGGCATAGAGCAGTGCGGTCACGTCCAGCCGCACCAGCCCCCGATCGGGGTGGCGAAAGGCGCGGGCGAAGTCCCGATCGCTCATGCCGCCCAGCAGCATCACCCAGCGCTCATGCAGCGCGTCCAGCAAGGCCAAGGAGACTTCCACGGGCGCTGAGCGGCCATCAGTCAACTCAGCCCACAACGCCTCTTTGTACGGTTTAATCGTTGGCTCATCCTCGGTCAGCGCCAGGCGGAACCGCACATAGCTGTTCATGTGGCTATCGGCGGTGTGATGCACCACCTGGCGCACGGTCCAACCTTCGGGCCGGTAGGGCGTGTCAAGTTGCGCATCGCTCCAGCCCGCCACGGCCGCGCGCATCTGGCCAGGCAGCGCCGCGATCTCTTCGATTGCCTGCGCCAGTTGAGCGGGCGCCACGGCTTCCGGATATTCGAACTTCCCGATGGGATAGCGAAGGTCCAATTGTTTACCTCCCGAAAATGAAACGGCCGCGCCGCGGATCGGCGCCGCCTTCCAGCACTCCGTTTTCGATCTTGATCAACACCGGCGCCGAACCGTTGCTCCAATCGCCGGTCACTTGCACACGGTGCCCCATCATCATCAGGGCATCGGTTACCGAGCGCGGCACCCGTCCTTCCACGTTCAGCTTGCCGGGAACGAATTCGTGATTGGCGAACGAGCTGTAGAAATGCTCCGTCTGAAAACGCGGGGCTTCGGCCGCTTCCTGTGAATGCATGCCGAAGTCGATGAGGTTGAGCAGCGTCTGCAGCATCGCCTGATCCTGATTGTCGCCGCCGGGCGTGGACATCACCAGATACGGCTTGCCATCCTTCAAAACCATGGTCGGGCTGAGCGTGACGCGGGGCCGCTTGCCGGGACCGAGTTGGTTGGCGTGGCCGGGCGTCAGCACGAACGACTGCAGGCGGGTGCTGAACGGGATGCCTGTGTCGCCGGCGATGACCGATGGCAGCCATGCGCCGCTGGGCGTGGCGGAAAACACGTTTCCGTAGCGATCCACTACGTCGACGGAAGTGGTATCCTGCGCGCCGGAGCTTGTCGTGGTCGCACTCGGCGGCGGCAGTGGCGGCAGGAACGTGCCGGGGCGGCTCTCCATCGAGGCGCGGTTGGGATCGATCAGCTTGCGCCTCTCAGCGGCGTATTCCTTGGAAAGCAGCGTATCGGCGGGAATCTTACTGAACTTGGGATCGCCGTAGAAACGGTCACGATCGGCAAAGGCGAGCTTCACGGCTTCCACCACGGTATGCAGGTACTGCGGCGAGTTATGGCCCATCGCCTTCAGGTCGAAGCCTTCCAGGATGTTAAGGGCTTGAATCATCACCGGGCCCTGGGTCCAGAAGCCGGGCTTGCAGACTTCGTAGCCGCGGTAGGTGGCGCACACCGGCTTGTCTTCTTCGGCGGCGAAGGCAGCCATGTCCTTGCGGGTGATCAGGCCGCCGTTGGCTTCCGAGAATTCGGAGAATCGGCGGGCAAGATCGCCTTTATAGAACAGGTCGCGCACGGCCTGCAGTTTGCGGTCACGCTTGCCGCGCGCCTTCTTTTCCGCCGCCACCAGTTCGCGAAGCGTTTTCGCCAGGTCGGGAAGACGAAGAATCTCGCCCCGCACCGGCGGCTCCCCATTGGGCATGAAGAACTTCTTCGAGGTGGGCCAGGACTCCAGAAGGCGGCGGTTGCGGCTGATAAAAACGGTGAACTCTTCGCCCACCGGGAAAGCGTCGGCGTACTCAATGGCGGGCGCGGCCACTTCGGCAAACGACTTGGTGCCGTACTTTCGCAGGGCGAGAATCAGCCCATCGAAAACGCCGGGAAGAATCGCGGAGCGGATTCCCTGCGCCGGAATCGGAGGCTTGTCGCGGCCATCTTCCCAGGGTTCAGCCTGGCGGCCGCGGTAGTATTCGACGGTGGCTTTTTCGGGCGCGGTGCCAACGCCGCTGATGACGACAGGCGGCTTGCCCGCCATCTTGATGATCAGCGGCATCTCACCGCCGATGCCGAAGCGCGCCTGTTCGGTGACCGAGGCGGCAAGCGCGGCGGCGACGCCGGCATCAACAGCGTTACCGCCAGCGGCAAGCAGACGGAAGCCGGCTTCGACTTCAAAGTTGTTGGCGGCGCCCACCATCTCCTTTGTGCCGCGCACCGGGGGGAACATCGTGCCCTGGGCGAAGAGCGTGGAGGCGATCGCCAGTAGGGGAAACAGTCGCGAAACTCTGCGAGTTGTCATAGCCGTATGGATCGATTGTCCAACATCCGGCGGTACTTGCGCAGGAGTTCGTAAATCGCCACGCCGCCGGCGGTGGCGACATTGAGCGAATGTTTGCGGCCGAGCATGGGAATCCGGACATGCGTATCGGCCATGGCCGCCAGTTCTCGCGAGATGCCATCCACTTCGTGACCAAATAGCAGACACACGGGAAAACGGGGCTGCCAGTCAAAAAGATCAATGGCGTGGGGGCTGGTTTCGATGGCCACCAGTTCCACTTGCCGGGCCCGCAGGCGGCCTGCCACGTCGATGGCCTGCCAATGGTGTTCCCAGGGCACCGTCTCCTCGGCGCCCAGCGCGGTTTTGCGGATCTCCTTCTTCGGAGGCGTGCCGGTGATGCCGCAAAGATAGAGCTTTTCCACGCCTGCCGCGTCGGCCGTGCGGAAAAAGGAGCCAACGTTGTACATGCTGCGGACGTTGTCCAGCAGGACGGAGACCGGAATGGAGGTGAAATCGTAGGCGGCAGAGGCGGAGGTAGCGGCAAATGGTAAACGTTCACTCATGAGGCGAAAC
>JANRLE010000230.1:0-3772 GCA_033762895.1 Bryobacteraceae bacterium
TGCTGTTCGTTCTCGCGGGTACGAAGGCCCACCAGCCTGGAGTCGAAGTTGCTTAACACGCCGTTGGGAATCGCCTCGGAGACGCGGATGGGCGCCGGTCCCGTACCGACGCGGATCAGCGTCGCCTGGATCAACTGAGGCGGATTCAGGGGAAGGTTGGCTTCCGAGCCGTACATGTCCTCGGAGTTATAGAAGATGCCATAGCCGGCGCGCAGCACCACCTTCTCCGGAAGGATCTGCCAGGCCACACCGAGGCGCGGGCCGAAATTATTGCGGTCCGGCGTGACAAGATACTTGCCGTTGCCGTCGCGTCCGGCCACCAGCAACCCCTGGTTGGACGGATTGAAGTTCACGTTGACGTTCGTGCCGTTGCCGAAATAGGGGGTGGTGTATTCGTATCGCATGCCGAGGTTCAATGTCAGGACCGGGCTGACTTTGAAGTCGTCCTGAACAAAGAAGCTGAGCGCACGCTGCAACTGCTGCACCTCGGGCACCGTGTTTAACTGGACCGCCTCGGGCAGGCCCAGCAGCAGGTCGGCCATTCCGTCATTGGTGTAGCGGCCCTGAAACGCATAGGCCGGAGTGCGGCGTGTAACATCGATGAAGGTGTTGTCCTTCAATCTCAGTTCGAAGCCGGTGCGGAGGAAATGACGGCCGGCCTGGATGGAGACGGTGTCAACGAACTGATTGAGGTAAGGGCGCTGGAATTGCGGGCGGAAGTTGCGCGTGCCCAGTTCGCGGTAGTTTGTCACCGAAATCAGCGGCAGGCCGCCCACCTGAAGCAGGTCGGCGGGAATGCCGCGGAAGCCGAAGGCGTCGGCCTTCTCGCCCCCGGCTGTGGCGTGGGCGAATTCGGCGAAGGTGCGGTTCAATCCGTAGCGGAGGGTGTTCACCACTGTGGGGGTGATCAGGCGCGTCCAGGTTGCGGCCAGGGACTGATTGTCGTTGAACTGCCGCCCCTGATTGCCCACGCCGTCGGCGATTCCGGGAAACAGCGCCTCGCGGTTGATACTCTGCCGCAGATAGCTGAAGCGCGCCATGATCTGGTCCTTTTCGGAGATGTGGTAATCGGCGCGGGTGTCGAACTTGTGGGTGTTTTCCTTGCCATCGCGTTGCGCCCCGAAGTTATTGGACGGACGGCCATTCTGGATCTGGCCCGTGAGGTTGGCTTCGGGATAGAGGTCCACCAGCTTGCGGCCCAGTGTGTCGATGCGCGCGGCGGGCACGGTGCGGTCCGGAAACGGGGCGTTGGTGGAGGGATCGACGATATTCAGGCCGAAAACTCCCCTGCGCTGGGCGGCGTCCGGCACGGTGACCAGAAAGGTCTCGGCGAAACTCTGGCGGAAGCCTTCGTAGGCGCCGAAGTAAAAGAGCTTGTTCCTGCGGATGGGACCGCCCATGGTTCCGCCGAACTGGTGCCATCCGAGATTAGGCTTGGGCAGATTCAGCAGGTTGTTCGTCCAGCCGCGGGCGGCCAGCGCCGCGTCGCGGTTAAAGTACCAGCCCGAGCCGTGGATATCATTGCCGCCGCTCTTGATGGACACGTTGATGACGCCGCCCGCTGAGCGCCCGAATTCGGCTGAGAAGCTGTTGGTCTGCACTTTGAACTCGGCAATGGAATCGGGCGAGGGCTGTACCACCTGTGCGCTCAGCGCCTGGGCGTTGGTCGTGCCCTGGTTGTTGTCCACGCCGTCCAGCAGGAAGTTATTCTGCGTGTGGTAGTTGCCGTTGGAAACGAACCAGCCGGGGCCGCGCGTGACCGGATTCAGATTTGCGTTGGCCACGCCGGGGGCGAGCAGCGCCAGTTCCGTATAGCGGCGTCCGGCGAGCGGCAGCTCAACCGCCGTGCGTCCGCCAATGACCTGCCCGAGCGAAGCCTGTTCGGTCTGCGTGGTCACGCTGCGCTCTGTCACCTCGATGGTTTCGCTCACCGAGGCCACCTCCAGCGGCACGCGCACCAGGCGGCGTTCATCCACGTTGACGGCGATTCCATTGAGGCGCACGGTCTTAAAACCGGTCTGCGAGACGGTGATTTCATAGGCGCCGCGCATCACGGGGCTGAACACGGCGTACCCATCGGTGGATGTGAGCGATTCCGAGGAGGCCGCGGTGCCCGTGTTGCGAAGTTGGACGCGCGCGCCGGTGACGGCCGACTCCGACGCATCCTGTACCAATACGCGAATAGAGGCCGAATCGGTTTGCGCCAAGGCCGAAGCGGCCAGCATTGCAAGGAGCGAAAGAAGACGAGACATATCCGTCAGGATAGGGGCCTCGATTTTCGATTGAATTGCGGCGGGATGACAGTCCCGAGACGAATCTTATTTCAGAACCAGGTCGTAGTGCGGATTCAGAGTGTGCTCGTAAAGATCAGCCGCAAGCAGCAACTCATGAATGGCGTACGGGTTGGTGCGCTGTTTGGTGAAGAAGTTGCGCAGCACTTCGCCCCAATGTTCAAAGCCCGAGTGCTCATCGATGTCTACGTCGGCCGCGTAGGATCCATCGGGCGCCTGTTGGAAGGTGAGTTGGATGTTGGCGTGCCGGTCATCGCTTTTCACGCTGTTGGACAGGCGGTAACCGGCCAGCGGCGTATGCAGTGTGTTGGGCGCCGGCACAAAACGGTTGTCCTTGCTGACGTGCGCCAGGATGTCCCCGTCTACCCGCACAAAGCAGCGGTCACGGCGGAATACCAGCGGTTCCCGGAAGTACTGCCAGATGGTTCCGACCGTGCCGGTGTGCGTGGCCTTGGTGAAGATGTTGAGCACCGCCGCTTTGCGCTCGTCACCCAGGGCGTCATAAAGGCCGCTGCCGGTCTTGCCCACCAGGTCCTTGTCTTCCTTGGCCGGGGCGATCATCTGAGCCGACGACAGCCAGTTCTGCAACTTATCCTTCAGGGCTGTGAAGGCGGGCGCGGAGATTCCTTTCACGTGCTTCGGATTGCGCACCATGAAAACATCCTGCAGCGCATCCTGATCGTCTTCGCGGATGAACTGGCCGAACGACACGGTCATGTATCCGCGGGCGGAGAATCGCAGGGTATGCAGTGAGCCGGGACCGCCGCGGTTGGGGATGCCGGTAAGGTAGGCGGTGGTGGTGCCCTCCGGATCGAACAGATAGTCGATATTGCCGCCGCTCGCACCGTTTGGACCGGGATCGCGGCGGACTTCGATCCGCACTTCACGGCTCAGCGGATGCGAAAGGAGATCCGCGATTTTGACGGTAAGGTTTCCGGTTGGCATTGATGCCGATCATACATCAAGCGCAGGGCTGAAGCACGGGCGGTACTCCGAATACGATGGAACCATGGAGCACTTCTCAATCCGACCGGCCCATCGCGGCGACCGGGAGCAACTGATCTCGCTCCGTCTGGCGCTTTGGCCGGATTGCGGCATCGAAGAACAAACCCGCGAACTGGACTTACTGCTGGCGGGAAAAGGCTACGGACCGGCGCCGTTCGTCATCCTGGTGGCCGAGGATGCCCGGGGAGGAATTGCCGGCTTCATTGACGCGGGCCTGCGGTCTCACGCCGATGGTTGCGATCCGGAGATTCCGGTGGGTTATGTGGAGGGCTGGTACGTGGTTCCTGGCGAGCGCCGCCGGAGACTGGGAGCGAGATTAATGGCGGCGGCCGAACAGTGGGCTCGAAATCAGGGATGCAGGGAGATGGCGTCCGATACCTGGCTGGACAACGTGAGTTCGCAGCGGGCGCATGAAGCGCTGGGGTTTGAAGAGGTGGACCGCTGTGTGAACTATCGCAAGGCGCTGTAGCTTGTGC
>JANRLE010000231.1:0-20337 GCA_033762895.1 Bryobacteraceae bacterium
GGAACGGATACCCTCGGTCCGCGGTATCCCCATCAGCACTACCTCGATCGGATAGGTAACCAGTTGCTCCACTTCGCTGGGCGGCATCCCGCCGCATTCGGTAATCACCACCACCTGGTTGTTTGTCAGATCCGGGAAAGCGTCCACGGGGATATGCAGCATCGTGTACACACCCGCGCCCACCAGCAGCAGCAATCCGGTAAATACCGCCAGATGATTGCGGAGATGAAAATCCACCAGCCAGCCAAGCATCTATTCGAGCGATCCCTTCAGCAGTTGCGACTTCAGAATGTAGCTTCCTTCCACCACCACCCGCTCTCCCGCGCCCAGCCCCTCAATGATGCGGATCTGCCCGTCCAGCGACCGGCCCGCCTCCACCAGCCGCGCCTCAAAACGGTCCGCGCCCGTCTGTACAAACACCGTGGGCTGCCCGTTCACCTGCTGTACCGCCGCCTGAGGAACGAACACCGCCGATTCGCTTCCCGCCACGCTGATCTCGCCTGTGGCGTACATCTCCGGCTTCAGCCATCCGCCCGGATTCGCCAGTTCCACGCGCGCCTGCACAGTTCTGGTCTCGGCATCCAGTTGTTCGCCGAACCTGGTAATCCGCCCGCTGAAGATCTGACCGGGATATGCCTGCACCCGGATCTTCACGCCCATCCCCACCCGCAGCTTGCCGAAGTTCTCCTCGTTCACCGCCGCAATCATCCACAACGTGCCCAGATCGGAGATGACGAACATCTCCTCCCCGGCCGTCACCACCGACCCTGGCGTCACCTTCCGCTCCAGCAGCACTCCCGCCTCCGGCGCCTTCACCGGAATCAGATCGTCATCGTGGTCGAAGTCGCCCTCGGCGTGCTCCTTCGACGCCTCCAGCGGCACCTGGAGAAACTCCACCAGGTGCGACCGGGTGCGGCCAAGCTCGGTCTCGGCATTCTGCACCGCCGTCTGCGAGTTCTTGAACTCCGTCTCGGCGTGTTCCACCTGCTCAAGCGAGGCGGCCTTCAACTCATACAGCCGCCGCATACGGTCCCGCTGTTTCTGCGAATAGGATAAAACGGTCTGAAGCCGCGTCAGTTCCTGCATCGCCCGCCGGTATTCGGCACGCGCCTCGTGAATGTCGTGGCTGTGCAACCCGGCCAGCAGTTGATCCCGCTCCACACGGTCCCCCGGCACAACCTGTACTCGAATCACCCGCCCGTCGGTCACCGCGCCCACATGCCATGTTCTGTTTTCGTTCATCGCCAGCCGGCCGTTGGCCACCACGGTCTGCGGCAGCGACTGTTGCCTCACCACCGCCACGCGCAGACGCGCCTGCGCCTGCATCTTCGCATCCAGCACCACTTCATTGGCTGCCTTCTGCTCCGCGGCTTCCGGCTTTGCCGCCTCCACCTTCGCCGGCGGTTCCGCGGGCCTCTGACACCCGGCCGCCAGACACACAATCAACGCTGCCGCACCCCTCTTCATGGCTCCACTCCCAACGCCGTCTCCAGCGCGGCGACGCTCTGCCGGTAAGCCGCCAGCGACTGAAAGTACAGCAACTGAGTCTCAATCCGCAGCCGCTGCGCATCCAACAATCGCAGCAGGTCCGTGCCGCCTTCGCGGTAGGCGGCCTCGGCAATGCGCGCCGATTCGTCGGCCTTATCCCGCATGGCGCGAAGGGACTCACCCACCTGCCGCTTGCGAATCTCATACTCCCGCCGCGAAGCGTTCACCTCCGCCCGGATCAGCGCCTCAGTAGCCCCCAACGACGATTCCGCCGCCTTGATCTCCCCCAGCGCCGCCGCGATGTTGCCCTGGTTGCGATTCAAAAACGGAAGGTCCACCTGCACTCCGCCCAGCATCGTATCAAGGCCCGTCGTGCGCTTGTAGCCAAACAGCACATCCACGTTGGGCCGCGAAGCCGACTGCTGCAGGCGCAGGCCCGCGCGCGCCACCTCCACCTGCTGCCGTGCCAGCTTCATCTCCACCCGCCGCTCCAGCGCCTCTTCCACCGTCCCCACAGGATCATCCACCACGCCCTCTAACGCCTCCACCAGCCGCAGCTTTGGAAACTCCCGCCGCCCCATCTCGCGTTGCAACTGGATGCCCGCCCGTTCGGCGTCCAATGCCGCCTGCGTCAGGGCGATCTCCAGCCGTTCGCCCTCCAGCCGTACGCGGATCAGATCCACTTCCGCCATCGCCCCTTCCTTTACCCGAATCTCGTGGTACTCAACGATCCGAAGGAAATTTCTCAGGTTCGCCGACAACAACTGCTCACTCTGCGATGCTCCGGCGGCAAGCCAATAGCTCTGCTTCACGCGCCCGGCGATCTGGCGCCCCAGCAGTTCCCGCTCCAACTCCGTGCGTTTTACACCCGCCGCCGCCACCTCCATCCGCCGGTCCCGTTTGCCCGCCGTCTCAAACGTCTGCTGCAGGTAGGCGAAATTGTCCGTATCCCGCGGGTACACAAAGGAAGGATTGCCGTAGGGTCGCGTGTTCTCGCTCTGCAACACCAGCTTCGGATTGAAGCGCAGCCCCGCCTGCTGGCGAAGCCCCTCGGCCACCACAATGCGGTCACGGCCGATATCGAGCAGCGGGTTCGACCGCAAGGCCTCTTCCACCGCGTCCTTCAGAGACAATTCGGTTTGTGCGCCGGCGGCTTGTAGCAGCAGGCCGGCAAGGAAGATAAGTCGCCGTATCAAAGCTTCACTCTAGCACGCACTCTGCCACTTCCTTCCCAAGCTAAACTGACAAGGTGAAGATTCCGCTTTTTCAGGTCGACGCCTTTTCTGACCGGCCCCTCAAAGGCAACCCCGCCGCCGTCTGTCCCCTCGATTCCTGGCTGCCCGATGAACTCATGCAGTCCATCGCCGCCGAAAACAATCTCCCCGAAACCGCCTTCTTCGTCCAACGGGGAGACGTTTTCGATTTGCGCTGGTTCACCCCCACCGTCGAAATCGATCTTTGCGGCCATGCCACTCTCGCCTCGGCTTGGGTGTTATTTCACCGGCTGGCCCACCCGGGCTCGAACATCGGCTTCATGACCCGCAGCGGCATGCTCTCGGTCACCCGCCACGACAACGGACTTCTGGCGCTCGACTTCCCCTCCCGGCCCGCCGGGTTGTGCGCGATCCACACCGATCTGGTGACCGCTCTCGGACGCGTCCCCTCCCAAATTCTCGCCGCCCGCGACTACCTGGTGGTCTACGACTCCGAAGAGGAGATCCAAAGCCTAAAACCCGATATGACACGACTGGCCACGGTTGACCGGTTTGCCGTCATCGTCACCGCCCCAGGCGCCTCAGTCGATTTTGTCTCGCGCTTTTTCGCCCCCGCCAGAGGCATTCCCGAGGATCCCGTCACCGGCTCAGCCCACTGCACCCTCATCCCCTACTGGAGCCAGAGGCTTGGCAAATCGCACTTGCACGCCCGCCAGATTTCTCCGCGCGGCGGCGAACTGTTCTGTGAGGACCGCGGAGAGAGAGTCTCTATCGCCGGCCACGCCGCTCTGTATCTGGAGGGAACGGTTCACCTCTAGACTCGCCGAGCGGCAACACGCTGTACCCCGTGTCGCCCAGCCGCCGCCAGCCTTCCCCCGCCGCCCAGTTGGGAGCAAAGCGCGCCACCGCGTATGCCGCGCCCGCCACGCGGAAGGCGTTCTCCACCCGCTTCCGCGATTCCGGCTTCGCATGCCAGAATGCGTCCTCGGACGTCTCAAACGCGCTGGTATGGATTTCCGCCACAATACGCAAGCCCGCCAGCTTCGCCCACTTTGTGTGCCAGATATTGGCGTAGTTCAACACCGCGATCGGCTCCCCCGGTCCCATCCCCGCCACCCGCGCAGCCGTGGCCACCGGGAGTTCCTTCGGCCGCTCCGCCGCCGTTCGAACCACCACCAAGGCGTGCTGCGGAATCGCGCATGCCAACAGAAACACCCCGATCCACCGGTAGGCGCCCGAGGAAAGACGGACAAACGAGAACATGCCCATCAGCAACACCAGCAGGTACGCCGCCACATATCGTGGCTCCACCCGCACAAACAGGTGCGGCACAATTCCCACGCAGCCGATCGCCACCAGTTCCCACGAACCCTGCCTGCGCCGCTTGTAGAGTCCCAGCGCCAGCCCCAATACCGCCGCGATTCCGAAAATCCGCAGCGACTCGGAAGGCCGGACCCGGAACGTCTCCGCCTGCAGTTCCCTCATGTTCACCCACAGCGTCCGCATCTGCTGCCCTGGATAAACGGCCGTCTCCACCCCCTCATACCAATACGACGGATCGCACCAGACTGCGTACGTGCAGCGCAATGGTTCGCCAAAGGCGAACACCGGCGGAGTCTCCAGCAGTTTGCGTGTCCCATGCCTGGGACGTCCCGTATCCCCCGGCACAACCAAACGTTCGGCCGCCACGTGTTCCCCGGCACCCGCCGGTTCCCCCTGCCAGTGCCGGTACACCACGCCATTCACATACCAGGCGTAGTTTAGCCGTCCGCTATCGGTGAACGTCGGCCGCCCTTTCACCGCTGACAGCGCCACCACCAACGGCAGCGCCGTCAGCACCAACGTCCCACATGCAACCCTCAGCCCCCGCCCCGGGAAGTTGACGCCGCCTCTCCGCCATGCCGCTGCCACCAGGAATACCGGCGCCCAAAGCAGGAACGGCGCCCGCGCCCAGTAGCCCACGCCCAGCACCACCCCCAACAACGCCCACAACCTCACCCGTTCAGCATGCACACGTAGCTTTAATACAACCCCCGCACCCAGGTACACAAAGACCGAAGCCAGCAGATCCGGCGACACCGGCCCCACCCCGGTCAGCCCCAGCGAAGCCCACAGAAACAGCCCGTACCCCAGCGCCGTCCACGTTCGCCTTCTCACCCGCTGCCCTTCGGCGCTCATCCACTCCATCGCCGAACGCAGAAAATACTCAAACGCCGCCAGCGCGCCCACAAAAATGGCCACATTCAACAGATGGACAACAAAGAATTCGCGCGCCGCCTCCGGCCGCAGCATCGCCTTCGTGAACCCAAGCAGGAACGGGTACAACGGACTCCACATCCCGTTGATCGCCACGTTCCAGTCCCCGCGGAAAAACGCCTCGCCCACGTCCAGATACGATACCCCGTCCGTGTTGAGTTCGTGCCGCGATCCCCAGAACTGTATGAATGCCAACACTGCCGCCAAGGCCCGAAACAATGGCGCGCCGGCCATTCTCGGCGTCGGCTCAACCGCTTCACCATCGGTGGCAAGCGAGATCGTGCGCACTCCTGGCGGGGACATTGGCGTCATAGTACTCCCCTCCGGGCAACAGTTCTTTCAATTATCCGGAAACAGCCACCGCAAGCGCAAATCGCCCGAGTCGGTTAAGATTGATGAGGAGTACAGCGCGTATGACGCCCCCCGGACCGCCGAATATCGAAAGCCTCAGCGGCCGGGCCTTCTCCTTCTACCCACCGGTTGTCAACATCGAACACAACGAATGGAAGTTCGAAAAGGCCACCTGGTCTGAAGTGCTGGTCACCAACACCAAGAGCGGCCTGGAGATCTGGGTCCCCCGCCGTTTTCTCGGCGAGGTCTCACGCGTTGATGAACCGGTGATGATCGTCGGCCTCCGCAAGGAACTCGAGTACAAGGCCGGGTCTCTGTGGCCCTTCGAACGCCGCGTGATCGAAATGCCCAAGGCCGTCAATGACTACGCCCGCGCCCCACTCCCCGAACCGCCCGGCCGCATTGCGCCCATCACCGGCATCCGCCTGGACGACGGCGGCGCCGAATCCCGCATCGGCAAACTGATGATCGCCGTCCTGGTGGTGGGCATCCTCCTGGTATACGTCGTCTTCTCCATGATCCGCAGCCGCTCCACCTCAAGCGACGTTACTTTTGTCCCGATTCTCCAGCAATCCCTCGGCCTGTCCGCCATCGACGATGTTCATTCCATCACCCGCAAACTTGGCCAGCCCAGGGAAGACCGCTGGAAGGACGACGCCGGCGAAATCCAGTACCGCCTTCTGCGCTATCCCGACCGGCAGTTGTACGTCATCCTGATGGGTAAGGATCGCGAAAGCGCCCGCTACATCGGCGCGCTTGACGACAACTGGAAGCCCGTCGATTCCGTCCAACTGCCCAACGCCGGCAATACCCGTTCCATGCTCAATCGCCTGGCCCGGTTCTAACCCCGGCTGCGCAGAAACATTTCCTTCACCGTCTGAAACGTGTCCGCCTCCGCCGCCGCCTTCTCCGGCCGGTATCGCTTCACCCTGGCAAAGCGCAGCGCCAGCCCGCCGGGATAGCGCGGCGATTCCTGAATCTCATTGAACGTTATCTCCGCCACCAGTTCCGGCCGCGCATACACCGTATAGGTGTCCCGCCCGGTCTCAAGGCCCAGCAGTCTCTCCGTCTGCCACCGCAACATGTCATCGGTCAGCCCCTTGAAGGTCTTGCCCAGCATGATGAACTGGCCGCTTTCGTGGTCCCTTGCCCCCAGGTGCAGATTGGAGAGCCACCCTTTCCGCCGTCCGCTGCCCCACTCAGCGCCCAGAACCACCAGATCCAGCGTCACCGCCGCCTTCAGCTTCAGCCAGTGATAGCCGCGCTGCCCGGCCACGTAGGGCGCATCCAGTGACTTCACCATCACGCCCTCATGCCCGCGCGCCAGCGCCTCCTCCAGAAACCGTTCGCCCTCGGCCGTTTCTCCCGTCACCAGGCGCGGCATCAGCGCCGATGCGTCCACCGTGCGCTCCAGACTCGCCGCCCGTTCCCGGTACGGGGCTTGTGTCAGCACGCCGTCGCCTGCCCTGTACAGACAATCGAAGAAGAAGGAAGACAGCGGCAACTCCCGCCGCACCGCTTCGATGTCCTTCGTCCGCCCCAGCCGCCGCATCGTCACCTGAAACGGCTGCGGCCGTCCATCGGGCTTCAACGCCAGGATCTCACCCTCCAGCACCAAATCCCTCACGTCCAGACCGCGCACCCACTCCACCACTTCCGGAACCCGGGCCGTCACATCCTGCAACTGCCGCGTATAGACCCGCACCTCATCGCCGCTCTTATGAACCTGGATTCGCGCGCCGTCCAGCTTGTATTCAAAGGCCGCTTCGCCCATCCGCTCCAACGCCTCCGGCACGTCTTCGGCCGTCTGCGCAAGCATCGGAGCGATCGGCGTCAGCACCCGCAAGTCGAATCGCGCCAGCCCCGCCGCCCCTTCCTCCATCGCCGCCCGCGCCACCTCCCCCAACTCACCCGAATACATGTAAGCGCGCCGCACCACGCCGGCCTGCAGCGAAGCCGCCGCCGCAATCGCCTCCAGCATCAGCCCTTCATCGGCCCCCTGCCGCACTTCCCCCACCAGCAGCCGCGCCACAAACTCGCGATCCCTAAGCCCGCACCGCGTCAGCAGATTCCGCAGCGCCGCCGTCCGCCGTTCATTCGAACCGCCGCCCCGCTCTGCCCCAATCTGTTCGAATACCGATCCCACCTCCGCCAGCCCCGGAGGATCGCCCACCGCCGCCCCTTCCGGCATCGCCGCCTGGATCATGCGCCAGCCCATGCCAATCTTGCCCCCGGGCAGCGTGCCCGCCAGATACATCGCCGCCAGCGCCGTCTCCGCACCCGCCTGCCGCAGGAAATCGGCAATCAGCCGCACTTTCTCCGTCTTGCGGCTCACCGCCCGCACCCGCTCCACCAGATCAACAAGCTGCGCCAGTTGCACGCCGTCATTATGGCGCAGGCGGCAATTCACCTCTTGACAGTATTCGTTTAAACAATTATTATGATTACGGAGGTATCCCCATGATCCACACCATCCCGTCCCATGCCCGCCACCACAGCGACTTTGGCTGGCTTTCCACCCGCTGGCATTTCTCCTTCGACTCCTACTACGATCCCAACAACGTCCGCTGGGGCGCACTTCGCGTCTTCAATGACGACGTCGTCCAGCCCGGCCAGGGCTTCCCCACCCACGGCCATCGCGACATGGAGATCATCAGTTACGTGCTGGAAGGCGCCCTGGAGCACAAGGACTCCATGGGCACCCGTCACGTCCTGCGCAAAGGCGAACTGCAGGTGATGTCGGCCGGCTCAGGCATCACCCACTCTGAGTACAATGCCTCGGCGGCGGAGCCCGTGCATTTCCTCCAACTCTGGATTCTGCCGCGCACCAAAGGCGCCGCGCCGAAATGGGAGCAGCGCGCGTTTGAACCGCGGCCGGACGCCCTCACGCCCGTGGTCTCTTCCGGTGCGCTGCCCAATACCCTCACCATTGATCAGGATGCCGCCATCTATCTCGGCACTGTTTCGAGCGGCGCGGAGGTGACGCACACCACCAGCGCATCAAAGAGCTATGTTTTCGTGATCAGCGGAACAATGGAGTTGAACGGGCAGAAGTTGAACACGGGGGACCAGGCAAGAATCGAAGGAGAGAGCCAACTGCGCATCTGCGGCCTTGAGCCATCACGATGGATGCTGCTGGACCTGCCGGACTGACGGCGCGTTTCCGAGGAGGCCGGAACGCCGGCCTCCTTTTTCCACTCGTTGTTAGTGGCAGTTCACGTTCTCGGCGTGCAGCCCCTTCGGCCCCGCCTTCAATTCAAACTCCACATCCGCGCCGTTGTTCAGTGTCCTGTAGCCGTTCATCTGGATGGAGCTGTGATGGACGAACACGTCCTCCCCGGTGTGCCGCTGGATAAAGCCATACCCCTTGGCGGCGTTGAACCATTTGACAGTGCCTTTTTCTTTCACTTCGAACCTCTCCTGGGATTTGTCAGCCCGCCACACACACACATCCTCCGCCCGAATCAGTAAAAGCCGCCGGAATAAGGGTTCCGCGGCTTCTGTGGGTGCCTGATTCGTCGTACTGCGGCGCATGGGCGAACTGCTCTCTCTTCTTGTTCTCCCAAATATTGGCAGAAACGTTTGAAACATTCAAGAGGTTTTTTGTTTTATCGCTAATTTCGCGCGTTGACCCCGCGCCCGCCCGCCCGCTACGATGTGCCCATGCCTGTTGCCCTGCTCGCCGCCCTGCTCGCCGCCGCGCCCGCCCCGGCGCAAAGCTGGATGCAGTGGGGCATGAACTCGCGCCACACCGGCACGGTCCGCGTCCTCGGCCAGCCCGCCTCCCGCCTCCTCGCCGAAATCCAGTACGACCCGTTTTCTCACGCCGCGCAGGCCGAATCCGGAGGCAGTCTCCTGGTCCACTACCAGCCCCCGCTCACTGACCTGCGCGACGTCTTCCTCGCATTTAAGACAGGTGAGTATGTTTCCTGCAGTCCGCCCGGTTCCGGCAGTCCCCGCCCCTGCGGCGCCCAGGCCTGGGACCGCCAGGTCTGGCAGATGAAAGCCTTCCGCTGGCGCGGTGACCGCCTCCGCCCCCGCTGGACTTTCGACTCCGATTGGAAACCCGTGCCTGACTCCGGCGGCGGACTCGGCGGTTGGGAGCCCGTCTTTCACGGCGCCATCACCACCCGCGACGTCTGGGTTCCCGCCGCCGGAGGCGAAGTCTACCAACTGCGCCGCTCCACCGGCACACTGCGCAAACGCCACCAGCCCTTCCCCCAAACCAGCCGCTCCCGCTACGTCGTCAGCCCCATCACCATCGACGAACAGGGCAACGTCTTCTATAACGTGCTCGAGACCGATCCCGCAAATCCGTGGAACGCCGACAGCCCCGGCGCCTGGCTGGTTCGCATTGATCCCCGCGGCGAAATCTCCACCGTCAACTACCGCGGCCTGATCCCCAACGCCCCAACCACCTGCCGCACCACCTTCGCCGGCAGCGCCCTGCCCTGGCCGCCTTCACCCACCGCCACCCCATCAGAAGCGCCTTGTGGCAGCCAGCGCCCCGGAGTCAACGTCGCCCCGGCCGTGGACCGTGACGGAACCATCTATACCGTCAGCCGCGGCCACCGCCCGGCCGGTTCACGCTACGGCTACCTGATCGCCCTCAACCCGGACCTCACCCTGAAATGGGCAGCCTCCCTCCGCGGCCATCTCCGCGACGGCTGCGGCGTATCGCTCCCCATCGGCGCCCCCGGCGGCTGCCGCGCCGGCACGCCCCCCACCGGCGTCGATCCCGCAACCAACGAAGCGCCCGCCGGCCAGGTCAGCGACCTCTCCACCTCTTCCCCCGTCATCGCCCCAGACGGCAGCATCCTCTACGGCGCCTTCACCAGTTACAACTTCCTCCGCGGCCACCTCATGCACTACGACTCCTCCGGCCGCTTCCTCAACGCCCACGACTTCGGCTGGGACACCACGCCCGCCGTCTGGGAACACGCCGGCACATACTCCGTCATCATCAAGGAGAACAACTACAATGTCGGGTCTTATTGTTTTGACGCCGCTCAGTGCCCGCCCCAGGGCAACGGCCCCTACTTCATCGCGCAGTTGGATGCGGACCTGAAGGTCGAGTGGAAATACCAGAACACGAACCCCGAAAAATGTTCGCGCCAGCCCGATGGCTCAGTGGCCTGCGAACCTGCCGCCCCCGGAGGCTTTGAATGGTGCATCAACGCCCCGGCCGTCGATGCCGCGGGCAATGTCTACGCCAACGCCGAGGACGGCCGGCTCTACGTCATCGGACAGGGGGGCAGGCTCGTCGACAGTATCTTCCTCAACTGGGCGCTCGGGGCGGCCTACACGCCCCTGTCCATCGGCTATGACGGACGGATCTACACCGAAAACGACGGCTTCGTCTTCGTCGTCGGCTATTAGTTATCCCGCCCCCACCGCCGCCGACGCCGCCTCCACCGCCGATTCCACTTCCCGCCGGTATTCGGCCAGCAACTCCTCACTCTCGGCCTCAAACCGCATCACCAGCACCGGCTGTGTATTCGACGACCGCACCAGCCCCCATCCCTTATCGAACAGCACCCGCACGCCGTCAACGGTAACCACCTTGCGGATCTTTGAAAAATGATCCGCCACTTTTTTCACAATGGCGAACTTGGTCTCGTCCGAGCAATCGAAGCGGATCTCCGGCGTGGACACGGTTTTCGGCAGTCCGGCAAGCTGCGCCGACAGCGGCTTCCCTGACGCCTCCACAATTTCAATCAGCCGGCAGGCCGCATACAAGGCATCGTCGAAACCGTAATAGCGGTCGGCGAAAAACATGTGGCCGCTCATTTCGCCCGCCAGTTCCGCATGCTCTTCTTTCATCTTCGCTTTGATCAGCGAATGGCCGGTCTTGTACATGATCGCGTTCGCGCCCAGCCGGTTCAACTCGTCATACATCACCTGTGAGCACTTCACTTCGCCGATGAACGTCGCCCCCGGCTTGCGCGTGAGGATCTCACGGCCATAAATTAGCAGAAGCTGATCGCCCCACACCACCGTGCCGTTTTCATCCATCGCCCCGATGCGGTCCGCGTCCCCGTCAAAGGCAATCCCCAACTCGGCCTTATGTTCGGCCACCGCCGCCTTCAGCAATGCGAGGTTCGTCTCCACCGTCGGATCCGGATGATGATTCGGAAAGTGGCCGTCCATTTCAAAGAACATCTCCACGGCGTCCACGTTCAGCTTCGCCAGCAGCCGGTGCATCGCCGGTCCGGCCGTCCCGTTGCCTGCGTCCACCACTACCTTGATCCGCCGCTTGAAATCGAACTGCGCGGCGATCTCATCCACGTACGGCCCTACCGGATCAAACTCCGACAAGCGCCCCTCGCCCGATTCAAAATCCCCGCTCTGAATGATCCGCAGGATGTTCTGAATCTCTTCCCCGTAGATCGTCCCCTTGCCGTACATGATCTTGAAGCCGTTGTACTCGGCCGGGTTGTGGCTCCCGGTGATCATGATGCCGGCATCGGCGTGGAGGTGATAAACCGAGAAATAGAGCAGCGGCGTGGGCACCGTCCCCACATCCGTCACGTCGCAGCCCGCCGCCAGCAGCCCCTTGAGCAGCGCGTCCCTTAAACGGCCGCCCGAAAGCCTGCAATCCCTCCCCAGGTTGAACTTCGCCGCGCCTTTGCGGCGAAGGTACGTCCCGATTCCGCGGCCCAGCAGTTCCACGCCGGGACTCAGCAGTTCCTCATCGGCGATGCCGCGGATATCGTATTCGCGAAAGATAGTCGGTTTCAGCATTTACACGTAGTCTTTGTAGAGATCCACTACTTCCTGGATCAGCTTCACCTCGGGTTTGGTTACGTTCTCCAGCGGAGGACGAACCGGCCCGCCCTTCAGCCCCATCAGATCCATCATGGTCTTCATCACGCTCACCTCATAGCCGCGTTTGCGGTCCCGCAGCGCGTACAGCGGATGCACATACTTGACCAGCAGTTGGTTCAGCGTCTTGAAGTCGCCCTTCAACCCCGCCTTCGCCAGCGCCAGCGACAGCTTCGGCGTCACATTGGAAATCGACGACGTATAGCCCTGCACGCCGATCGCGAAGTAAGGCGCCACGCAGTCATCCCCGATGCCGCCCAGCCACGCCAGCCGGTCTCCCAGCTTCGCCATGATGCGCTGATACTTGCGCGCGTCGCCCTGTCCGTCTTTCCAGATCTCGAGCGTCGGGCAACGGTCGGCCAGCCGCGCCACCATGTCCGGCGTGAACACCGCCCAATCCCGGCTGTACACCGACATCGGAAGCCCCGACGCCTTCCCGATCGCCGCGTAATAGTCCAGCAGCCCGTCCACCGGCGCGTTCACATAATAGGGCGGCATCACCAGCAGCGCATCGGCGCCGGCCTGCTCCATCTCCCTCGCCATCTGCGCGCCGATGGTCGCATTGAATCCCACGCCCCCGATCACCGGCATCTTGCCGTTGACCACCGCCGCCACACGCCGCACCACTTCCACGTTCTCCGAAGGCGTCATCGAGTACATCTCGCCCGTCCCGCCCGCCGCCACCAGCGAGCAGAACTTGTGCTTGATCATCTCCACCACGTTGGACTCCAGCGCTTCCAGGTCCAGCGAAAGGTCTTTCTTAAAAGGGGTGATGGGAAACCCCACCACGCCGCGCAATTTTTCACGAATCATTTTTGCTCCGCTAATACGCTTCGCTTCCTGCCGAAGCCAAAGTAGATGACTAGACCGACAATGAGCCACAGGATAAAGCCGATCCAGTTCAGAAGCGGCAGGCTCATCATCAAAACAAGACAGAAGCCGATGGCCAGCACCGGCACAAATGGAACCAGCGGCACGCGAAACCCGCGCGCCCGTTCCGGCTGTTTCTTCCGCAACACCAGCACCGCCGCCGACACCAGACCGAAGGCGAACAGCGTCCCGATGTTGCTTAACTCCGCGAAGATCCCGATGTCCCACATCCCCGCCGGAATCGCCACCGCGAATCCCGCGATCCACGTGCTGTAGTATGGCGTCAGATACCTCGGATGCACGTGTGAAAAAATCCCCGGCAGCAATCCGTCCCGCGACATCGCAAACCAGATCCGCGCCTGCCCGTACTGGAACACCAGCAGCGAACTCAACATCCCCCCCAGCGCGCCCACCGTCACCAGCCGCCGCGCCGAATCAAGACCCGCCGCCTTCAACGCATTCGCCACCGGCGCCGCATTGTTCAGCGCCGTCCAGTTCTGCATCCCTGTCAGCACCACTGAGACCGCGATGTAGAGGGAACTGCACACGATCAGCGACACGATGATGCCAAACGGCAGATCGCGCTTCGGATTCCGGCACTCCTCCCCCGCCGTCGAGACCGAATCAAATCCGATGTAGGTGAAAAACACGATCGCGCTTCCCGTCAGCACCCCGCTGAGTCCGTTCGGCATCTGCGGCGTCCAGTTCTCCGCATTCACCGCGCCGTAGCCCGCGAACACGAAGATCAGGATCGCTGCCACCTTCACGATCACCATCGCGTTGTTCGCCCGCGCGCTCTCCCGCACGCCGCGCGTCAGAATCCACGTCAACAGCAGCACAATGCACAACGCCGGCAGGTTGAAACTGCCCGTGTATTCTCCGTTCATGAACGTCGGACGCGATAGATGCAGCGGCAGATGAACCCCGAAAAGCCCGTCCAGCATATCGTTAAAATACGCCGAAAAGCCCACCGCCACCGCCATGTTCGAAACCGCGTACTCCAGGATCAGATCCCATCCGATAATCCAGGCGAACAGTTCACCCAGCGTCGCGTAGGTGTAGGTGTAGGCGCTGCCCGCCACCGGAATCATCGACGCCAGTTCCGCATAGCACAGCCCGGCGAGCCCGCATCCGAATGCCGCCAGCAGAAATGAAAGCCAGATCGCCGGACCGGCACCGGGCCGCCCCAGCGTCGACATCGTCTCCCCGCCGTGCCGCAGAATGTCCAGCACCGGCGCGTGCAGAATCGACGGCACCGGGTGCGTCTCGCCCGCCGCCGCCGTTCCTGTTAATACGAAAATGCCCGAACCAATCACCGCGCCGATTCCAAGCGCCACCAGGCTCCACGGCCCAAGGCTGCGATGAAGCTGCCTCCCCGGTTCCGCGCTGGCGGCGATCAGTGCGTCGATGCTCTTGGTGCGAAGCAGTTGGCTCATTTGTGGCCGGCCTCGTCCGCGGCAGCCTTACCGCTTCCGTACGCCCTTCACCACTTTCGCCACTTTCTTCTTCAATGATCCCCGGGAGACGCCCGTCGCCCGCTTGGCCTTCGGCGCCGCTTTCTTGCGTGCCGCCCGCTTCAGTTGTTTGCGCTCTGCGCTATCGGTAACGTGTTTCGTATTCATTCGTCAGTTAATCCTGCGTACTTCGCAATCAGTTTTTTCAGGCCATAACCGGGGAAATTCACGGTTATCTTGGCCTCCGGACCTTCGCCTTCTTTTCGCACGATGGTACCACGCCCGTAATTAGGATGCGTGATGGTAGAGCCCGGAGAAAGCTTCGACCTCTTCGGCGCCGGTTTCGATAAGGGCGCCTGCTTCACCGGAGCCGCCGCCGGCCGCGCCACCGGAGCCGCCTGAGCAGACGGCCGGAAATTCGTTGCCTGACCGCCCCGGTCCTTGAAGAACTGTTGTACGTTCTCCACTGAATTATACGTCTTCCCGGTGTACAGATTCTTGCGTACCGTGTGCCGCACTTCGTACTGCTCACTGAACAGGTTCACTTCCGGCACACCCACTCCCGAACGCAACTTCCGCGTACACTGCGGCGGCAATTCGTTCAGAAAACGCGATGGAATGCTCGGCTCCGGCGATCCTCCGCCGAAGCGTCTGCGCGCCCGCGCCAGCGTCAGATACAGATGTTTCTCCGCCCGCGTCATCCCCACGTAACAGAGGCGCCGCTCTTCTTCAATCGCCCCCGCCCCGCCCGATTGGATCGCCCGGCTGTGCGGAAAAAGTCCTTCTTCCATCCCCGCCAGAAACACCACCGGAAACTCCAGCCCCTTGGCGTTGTGGATGGTCAACATCGAAATCTGCGCCGCCTCATCCACACTGTCGGCATCGCTGATCAGCGCCGCATGGTCCAGGAATTCCGCAATCCCCTCGCCCCGCTCGGCCGCTTCCTGCGCCGCCTTCAGCAACTCCTGCACGTTCGCCACCCGCGAATCGCCATCAGTGGTGGTATCGCTTTCCAGCATCTTCAGGTAACCGGTGCGATCCAGTATCTTATCCATCACCCGCGCCAGCGGCTGCCCCCGCTCCTGCTGCAACTCCTGAATCAAAGTGCGAAACAGCGTCAGCGCTGTTTCCGCCCGCGCGCCCAGTTGATGGGTTTCCAGCAGCCTGCCGATCCCGTCCCAAAGGCTGACGTTCTGTTCGGCCGCCACCTGCTCCAGCACGTCGATGCTGCTCTTGCCAATCCCCCGCGCCGGCGTGTTGATGATGCGCAGCAGGCTCACGTTGTCCGTCGGCGTCTGCAACACCCGCAGATACGCCAGCACGTCTTTCACTTCCGCGCGCTGGTAGAAACTGAACCCGCCTACCACCTTGTACGCCCGCCCATAACGCCGCAGCGCCTCCTCAATCGGCCGCGACTGCGAGTTTGTCCGGTACAGGATTGCCACCCGCTCCCTGGCGTTGTCGCGCATCACTTTTTCAATCGTATCGGCGATGAACAGCGCTTCGTTCTGTTCGTCAATTGCTTCGTAAATCGCCACCTGTTCGCCCGCCGCCCCGGCCGTCCACAGCTTCTTGCCCTTGCGCTCCTTGTTGTTCGAAACCACGGCGCTGGCGGCGTCCAGAATCGACTTGGTCGACCGGTAGTTCTGCTCCAGCCGCACTACCTTGGCGTTGGGAAAGTCGCGCTCAAAATCCAGAATGTTGCGGATGTCCGCCCCGCGCCAGGAGTAGATCGATTGATCCTCGTCGCCCACCACGCAAAGGTTCCTGTGCTTGAAGGAAAGCATCTGCATCAGTTCATACTGGCTGCGGTTGGTATCCTGGTATTCGTCGATCAGCAGATACCGGATACGATCGCTCAGCGCTTCCCTCAGGCTTTTGTCATGCTGCAGCAGACGCACCGATTCAAGCAGCAGATCGTCGAAGTCCAGCGCATTGGAATTGCGCAGCCGCGTCTCATACTGGCTGTAAACCTCGGCCACCTTCGTCGCAATCGGATCCCGCGCCTTCGCCTTCACATCGTCCGGCGTGTCCTTGGCGCTCTTGGCGCTTGAGATCATCGAAAGCGCCGTCCGCGGCGCCAGCGACTTCGGGTCCACTCCCATCCCACGGTAGATCGCCTTGACGATCGAAACCTGGTCATCATCGTCGTAGATGGTGAAGTTGCGCGTGAAACCCGTGCGGATATCCGCCAGCCGGTCCCCATAACGCCGCAGCAGCCGCACGCAGTAGCTGTGAAAGGTGGACACGGTGGGCCCGTCCCCCAGAATGCGCCCCTCAATCAGCTTGTTCACCCGCTCCCGCATCTCACCGGCGGCCTTGTTGGTGAACGTCACCGCCACAATCGACCACGGCGCCACTCCGCATTCGCAGATCAGATGCGCGATCCGGTGCGTGATGACGCGCGTCTTCCCACTGCCCGCGCCTGCCAATATCAGCAGGGGGCCGTCGGTGTGCCGGATGGCGTCAGCTTGCTGGGGGTTCATCCCCGCGAGGAAATCCATGTGGAGCGCTTCCGTCTATTTTGGCAGGATCAGCCGCCGATGTCACCTTTCGCGGGGGCAGGCGATCGACGGTCGCGCCCGCCTCAGACGAATTTAGTAATTCCCGGACGCGGCAGCGGAGGCGCCGTGAAACTCATCTTCGCTTCCAGATTCTCCGGGAACAGCGTTTCCTGCGAGTTCAACGCCTGTTCCCAGGTGATCTGCTGTCCCGTATATGCAGCCATGCGGCCCATGATCGCCAGCATCGTCGACGTCGTCATCCACTCCACATCGTTGACCGGCTGGTTGCGCCGGATCGACGCGAACAGCGCGTCATGCTCGGCCTGATACATGTCGTTGCGCTGGCCCGTGTACGTCCATTTCGTCTCGCCTTCAATACGCGGCGAGGGCCCGCGTCCGATCAGGCACGTCCCCTTCGACCCCATGATGTAATCCGAATTTTCGTTGTGGCACCCTTCGATCTGCCGGCACCCAAGGAAGGCGCGCACGTTGTCCGGATACAGATAATTGATCTCGAAGTGATCGAAGATATTCCCGCCCTCGGCCGGAATCTGCCGTCCCCCCACCGCCACGCAGCTCACCGGCGGTTTATCGTGCATCGCCCACGCGATCTTGTCCACAGAGTGAACTGCCTGTTCCACCAGGCCATCCCCGGAAAGCCAGCAGAAGTTATACCAGTTGCGGATCATCCACTCAACGTCGCTGATGCCCTCCGGCCGCGTATTGGCCGGGGGCATCGGTTTCACCGGGCTGGTATAGTAAGTGGCGTAGTAGGCGATGAGTTTTCCGATCGCCCCGCCATGCACCTGCTCAAACGTGGCGCGAATCATGTTGTTGTAGCGCCAGCAGAAGCCAGCCACCACCGACAGGTTCTTTTCCTTTGCCAGCTTCGCCGATTCCAGCACGTGGCGCACTCCCGGAGCATCCACCGCCACCGGCTTCTCACAAAATACGTGTTTCCCCGCCTCGATGCAGGCCCGCAGGTGGCCCGGCCGGAAGCCCGGAGGCGTCGCCAGCAGCACCACGTCCACGCCCGATTCAATCAATTGCTGGTAGGCGTTCAGGCCAAGGAAGACATTCTTCGGCTCCACCTTCACCTTCTCGCCCGCCACCTGCCGCAGCTTTTCCAGGCACGCATCCGCGCGCTCCTGGGAAACATCGGCCACCGCCGTCAGGTGCGCGAAGTCATCCGCCTTCATCGCCTGTGACGCCGCTCCTGTGCCCCGCCCGCCGCATCCCACAAGGCCTACCTTCAACGGCTTGGCGTCCTGCATCGCCGGTAGCAGAGCCGGGAACCCGGCAACGGCGGAGACCTTCAGAAATTCGCGGCGGGGAGTTTGATCGCTCATAAGGCCAGTATACTCACTACGGCTTCAGAACCACTTTCATCAGATTCGCTTCGTGCCCGTAAAGACGGCCGAACCACGACGCCCCTTCCTCCAGCGGAGCCGTGGCCGAGATGATCGGCTGCACTTTGATCGCCCCACTCGCCAGCAGGTCGATGCAGGCAGGATATTCACCCGCCGACGCGCACGAGCCCTGCAGCCGGATTTCACGTGTCACCACCTGCTGCAGATGCAGTTCGATCTTCGGCGTTACGTTGCCAATCAGAGTCACCGTCCCGCCCTTGCGCACGCCGCTGATCGCCGTCCGGATCGGCTCGGTCGCACCCACTGCCTCCAGCGCGACATCCACGCCCCGCCCGCCGGTGGCTTCCAGCACTTCCTTCACCACGTCCACATTGCGCGGGTTCAACGTCACATCGGCGCCCAGTTGTTTCGCCATCCCCAGCTTGTGATCTTCCAGGTCCACCGCGATGATACGGCTGCATCCGGCCAGCCGCGCCGCCTGCAGCGTCAACAGCCCGATCATGCCGCAGCCCACCACCAGCGCCGAATCACCCAACGAAATCGGCGTGATGTTCACCGCATGCACCGCGATTGAAACCGCTTCAATCATCGCCGCATGTTCAAACGGCAGTCCCTCCGGCAGCCGGTATAGGATGTTCTGCGGCACGGCGACGTATTCCGCAAACGCCCCGTGGCGCCGGTAATCGCCGCACGAAACGCCCAGCACCTGCCGGTTGTCACAGAGGTTGATGTCGCCCCGGCGGCAGAAATGGCATCTCCCGCACGACACCGTTGAATCGAACGTGACGCGGTCGCCGGGCTTCCAGCCCTTCACCATCGCCCCCACTTCCGATATGACCCCGGCCGCTTCATGGCCCATCACAATCGGCGGAATGCGGCGGCCCGTCGAGCCGTCAAACCCGTGGACATCGCTGCCGCAGATGCCGCACGCGGCCACCCGTATCAGCACTTCCTCCGGGCCGGGTTGCGGCATCGGCATATCGGTCAGTTCCAGATCTTTGTATTCCTTGAGCAGTAGCGCTTTCATAGCTTGATTTCTCTAGTGTAGGGCTTTCAGCAGGTCGGCGGAGACCAGGGTCGGCGCCCGGTATTTCTCGATATGCTCGACAATCAGCGCGGTGCCGCGATCATGAGAAACGTGGGGCGCGTCGTTGGGGTCGTACATCGAGTCAGTGGGGTCGCGGATCAGCAGGCACTTCATTCTGGCCCCGATCTCGATGCCGGCATGCTGACGTGTCCAGGCTTTGTAAAAGCGATCGGGCGTATCGCAGCCGCCGTCGGCGGAATCCACCGGTAGCGCAGGGTCCTTCAGATCCAACGGCGTGGGCGGGTCCAGCTTGGGGATCTTCTGGAAGGCCAGCCGCTGGGGCGCGGACTTGTAGAAGTCCATCGTTTCCGATGGCGCGTGCACAATCAGCAAACCGGCCGCGCGCCCGCTTCAGGAAAGCGTTGGCCTTGGGGACCCTTTCCCCCACACGCTGTGACGCGCCACGGCACCAGTGTTTGTCCCACATGTCGCAGACGACGATGGCGGTGTGGTCCAGCGGCAGCCCGTAATCGAAGCGGGCCTCCTGCCATTGGCCGCTTCCTTTGAACAACTCCAGCCGGGAGCGGACCGGGACCTGGGTTCGTTTCTCCGCGCCCGCCAGGGTCAGCACGGCCGCAAGCAGCAGCACGATGCGAAAGTTCATGACAGCCATGCTAACTTAAATCTGTCGCGGTTTCGCGACGCAATGAAAGAGTAAAGACCCACACACCCGTTTTTCCAATCCGCCGCGCCGCGGCCATGTGAGGTGTCCATGTCTTTGCTCTCCCTTTCCGGAGTGTCATTCGAATTTGTACCGGGCACGCCCGTCTTCCAGGGCGCCTCGCTCGCGATCCACCCCGGCGACCGAATCGGACTTGTAGGTCCGAATGGCGCCGGCAAGACAACGTTGCTGCACCTGTTGACGCAGGCGCTGGCGCCATCGGCCGGCTCCATTGTGCGGCGGCGCGGGCTGGAACT
>JANRLE010000232.1:0-57842 GCA_033762895.1 Bryobacteraceae bacterium
CTCGCCGGCGCGAGTGGGCGTCATTGCGGTGACCAGCACCAGCTTGCCCTGAGACTTGCCGGCGGCTGATTCCAGTACGTCCAGATCCAGCTTGGCCGTGTGCTTACCGTAGGAATGAAGAAACTCTTCCGGGATGGAAAGGGAAGCGGCAACCTCGCCGATGGATTTCAATGGCATTCGCGATTATAGTTTGATTGCTACCACGAAACGCTCCAAAATCCAAACATTGATCGCCTCGTAGCAGGGTTGTCGTTGCGCAGTAATCTGCGGCGCGTACAATCCGGCAGTTATGAAGAACGTCATCAACCGCCGCGACCTGCTCCGCCATGCCGGACTTGGCGCAGGCATCGCAGGCGCAACAAATCTATTCGGCCAGGCCCCCGCCTTTCTTAAGCATTGGGAACGGGATGCCACGGCCTATCCGCTTATGGTGCAAATCGGCGACATCACCGATGGCCGGGCCACCATCTGGGCCCGCTCCGACAGGCCCTCCCGGATGATCGTGACATGGAACACCAGCGACGGATCCGTCCTGGCCAGGCGTATTCCGGGACCGCACTGCATCGAGACCACGGATTTCACCGGCCGCATGGAACTGAACGGTTTGCCCAACGGCCAGGAGATCCGGTTCAACGTGCAGTTCGAAGACCTCGCCCAGAAGGCTCGTTTGAGTGAGCCGCTCAGTGGTAAGTTCCGTACCGTGCCCACCGGCCGCAACGATATCCGTTTTCTTTGGAGCGGTGATACCGCCGGCCAGGGTTGGGGCATCAATCGCGAATGGGGCGGCATGCGGATTTACGAAACCATGCGCCGCCGCGACCCGAATTTTTTCATTCATTGCGGCGACACCGTATATGCCGACGGTCCGATCACTGAGCAGGTCCGTCTTGCCGATGGCACAATCTGGCGCAACGTGATCACCGAGGAGACAAGCAAAGTTGCCGAAACGCTGGACGAGTTCCGCGGCCGGTATAAGTACAACCTGCTCGACGACAATGTGCGCCGGTTCTCGGCCGAGATCCCGCAGATCTGGCAATGGGACGACCACGAGGTGACCAACAACTGGTCGGGCAGCAAGGACGTCTCCGGCGACGCGCGATACAGGGAAAAGAATGTCCCGCTGCTGGTGGGCCGCGCCACCAAGGCGTTTCTCGAGTACGCGCCTGTCCGCTTCTCAGCCGAGGAGACCGAACGCGTTTACCGCAAACTCTCCTACGGGCCGCTGCTCGATGTCTTTGTCATCGATCATCGTAGCTACCGCACGAACAACACGTTTAATCTGCAGGACTCCGAGACCATCGACACGCAGTACCTCGGCGCCGAGCAGCGGGAGTGGTTGAAGGCGGGCTTGAAGGCTTCCAGGGCGACCTGGAAGGTGATCGCCTCGGACATGCCAATCGGGTTGAATGTCGGCGACGGGCGGGACGCCCAGGGCCGCGCGCGCTGGGAAGCCGTGGCCAACGACGATAACGGCCCGGCCCGCGGGCGGGAATTGGAGTTCGCAGACCTGTTCGGCTTCATCAAACAAAACAACCTTCGCAACATCGTATGGCTGACGGCGGACACCCACTATACGGGCGCCCATTTCTACGACCCAACCAAGGCGAAGTTCACGGACTTCCTTCCGTTCTGGGAGTTCATGTCGGGACCGCTCAACGCGGGAAGCTTCGGCCCGAACACCACCGACGGGACCTTCGGCATCCAGGTGATGTATCAAAAACATCCGCCCACCGGACAGGTGAACCTGCCCCCTTCGGCGGGACTGCAATTCTTCGGCGAAGTGAACATCTCCGGATCCACCGAGGTAATGACCGTGGTGTTGCGCGATCTTGCCGGAGCCGCACTCTACACTAAGGAGCTTGTGCCAGAGAGGGTCTGAGTCCGTACAGTCTGGAGGCGGCGCTTGGCCTATCCCTTATCGGTCAGCGCCGCCACGCCCGGTAACTGCACGCCTCCCAGAAACTCCAGCGATGCGCCACCGCCGGTGGAGATGTGTGAGATCCTGCCGGATACGCCGGCCGCCTTCACCGCCTTTTCCGAATCGCCGCCGCCCACCACGCTCAGCACGCCGGCCTCCGCCACGGCTTTCGCCACCGCGACCGTGCCCTTATCAAATGGCGGCTTTTCGAACACGCCCATCGGCCCGTTCCAGATCACGGACTTGGCGCCGGCGATCACGGCTGAGAATTCGGCGATTGCCTTGTCGCCGATATCGAGGCCCATCATGCCATCCGGGATGGTTGACACTGTGCTGCAGTCGGCGCCTTCTTTCAGTTCCGCCGCCACCACGTGATCGGCGGGCAGCAGCAACTTATCTCCCGCCTCGGCCATCAGTTTGCGCGCCAGGTCCAGTTTGTCGTCTTCCACCAGGCTCTTACCCACGGGCTCGCCCTTGGCCTTCAGAAAGGTGTAAGCCATGGCCCCGCCGATCAGCAGGCGGTCCACAATCTTCATGAGGTTCTCGATCACCTCAATCTTGTCCGATACTTTCGCCCCGCCGAGAATGGCCACGCAGGGACGCGGCGGATTCTGCGTGACGTGAAAGAGATACTCCAGTTCCTTGTCCATCAACAGCCCGGCCGCGGCCTGGGGCATGAAGCTGATCATGCCGACGGTGGAGGCATGCGCGCGGTGCGCCGTACCAAACGCATCATTGACGTAAACCTCCGCCAGTGATGCCAGTTGCTTTGAGAACCCGGGGTCATTGCCCTCTTCTTCCTTGTGGAATCGCAGATTCTCGAGCAGCAGCACTTCGCCGGGCGTGGGCTTCATTGCCTCCACTTCCGGTCCCACACAATCGGGCGCCATCGCCACCGGCCGGCCCAGCAGTTCGGCAAGCCTGGCCGCCACCGGCTTCAGGCTCATTGTGGGATTCACTTTTCCCTTGGGACGGCCCAGGTGCGAAGCGAGAATCAGTGCGGCGCCCTGTTCGAGCGCGTATTGGATACTGGGCAGCGAGGCGCGGATGCGCTTGTCGGAGGTGATGGTCTGGCCGTCTTCGGAAAGCGGCACGTTGAAGTCGACGCGCATGAAGACGATCCGGTCCTTCAAATCAAGATCACGAATAGATAGTTTTGCCATAGGTTAAAAGTCCGATTTTAGCAACTCAAAGAAGATCCGCAGACCGGTGAAAAATTCGTTGACCGGGATCCGTTCCTCGTCGCTGTGCATGGTGGCCACTGTGGCCGCGTCCACCACCATGGGCGCGATGCCGTAGGCTTTTACGCCCTTCTGGCGCAGCCATACCGAATCTGTGCCGTAAGGAATCAGAATCGGGGTGACCACGGCCGTAGGATGATATTTCAGGATGGCCTTGCGCAGCGCCTCAAACAGTGGCGTGTCGTAGCGGCTCACACCCGGATCAGCGGGCTCCACGATACGTTCGGCGCTGACCCGCGGGTCGTTGATGCGCGCCTTCATTTCCGAAAGAAACTCATCGGCGTTGACGCCCGGCAGCAGGCGGCAGTCGATGGTTGCTTCGGCGCTGGAGGGGATTACGTTCGCCTTGGGCGGATTGCCGACGCCGGAGGTTAGCGTGGTCAGCGACAGCGTGTTGCGCTGGATGGCGCGGATGAACTTGTTATCGGCGAGTGCGCCCTTAAGAGTGGCGCGCATCTGCTCCACCACCGGATTCGGCTTGCCGCGTTCCGGGGCGTTTAACGCTTTCTCGATCGCCGCCAGCAGAATCTGATTGGCGTTCTCCGGGATGGGCTGTGAGCCATGCGCCGCCGTGCCCTTGGCGCGCAGGCGGATCCAGGAGACCTGCTTTTCGCCCACCGAAATTCCGAACACCAGCCTGTTGGGCGAAAAGACGTCGCGGCTTCCAAAGCCGCCTTCGTCCAGCACATACTCCGACTCAATGTCGCTCCACTGCTCGCGGATCATCTTGCGGATGCCGTATACGCCCGCCGTTTCCTCATCGGAGGTGGAAAGCATGATGATGTCGCGCGCGGGCGTGATGCCCAGCCGCTTCAGGGTAACCAGCGCGGTGAGGTGCGTTACGCCGGTGCCTTTCATGTCCATGGCGCCGCGGCCCCAGATGAAGCCGTCCTTTAAGATGCCGCCAAAAGGATCGATGCCCCATGCCTTGCGGTCCACCGGCACCACGTCGAAGTGATTCAACAGCAGCAGCGGTTTCTTTGCGCGGTCGCGGCCGGGGAGGCGCACCAGCAGATTCACCCTGCCTTCCTGTGGCATGGCGTTGATCAGTTTCGGCGTAAGGCCAGCCGCCTCCAACTCGCGGCGGAACAGTTCGGCGGCTTCGCGTGTGTCGCCGGGCGGATTCACCGATTGCACGCGGATGTAGCGCTGCAGCAGGTCGAGCGCATGCTTTTCGATTGCCGTCCAGTCCGGTTCAGCGGCCCACATCGCCGCGCTGCTCGCGAAAATCAGAGTGATCAGTCTCATTTTTCAAACTCCGGTACGCCGGTCAGCCGGCATTCGATTCCCGCCGTGCGGTAGGCCTCCAGCAGCGCGCCCGCAGCCGGGCCGTAGACCGGCGGGCCCACTTCATTGCCTTCTTCCAGTTCTACCAGGGAGCGGAACCGCTCCAGCAGCAGCGGACTGCTGAATACGCCGCCGATGTATGCCACCCTTGCCGGCTCGCCTTCTTCAAAAAGCTGGCCGCGGACCGCGCCGGCAAACATCGCCAGTTGCTGCGCCGCCTGCAACAGAATTTCACGGGCCACCGGATCGCCATGCATTGCCGCCTCGTCGACGAGTTTTGAGAATCCGGCGATGCGCGGCCGGGGATATTCGGTGGTGTAGAAGCGGTGGAGCAGGTCGTTGGCGCTGGTTGCGCCGGTGGCCTTGAGCAGATTCGCGCGCAGCGCCGTTTCGGGTCCCCAACCTTCTTCCATGCGCAAGGCTGCCCGCAGGGCCTGGCGCGTGAGATCGAAACCACCGCCCTCATCGCCGAAAACATATCCCCACCCGCCGGCCCGTGCCGTCCGGCCCGCGGCGTTTCGGGCAAAGGCAATGGATCCGGTGCCGGCGATGGTGATGATGCCGGGTGCGCCCTCGGTTGCGCCGGAGAGAGCGATGAGCGCATCGTGTGTCACTTCGATCCGGCCGGCGGCCAGCATCTCTGAAAGCAGCGCAGTTTTGTCGGCTGGTCCCCCGGAGAATCCGAGAAACGCCACCTCGAAGCAGGGCGCGTGCAGACCGGCCGCCTGCACCGCCATCTGTAAGCAACCTTCGATGGCGGAGACGAACTTCTGCCGCCCCTCCGGGCCCTTCACGTGATTGCAGGGGCCGCCGCGGCCATAGCCGATGACTTTGCCGGACGCATCGCCAATAAGAGCCGTGGTGCTTGATTGGCCGCCATCCACCCCAAGAAAGTATCGCGCGCTCAATTGGAATCCGCCCCCTCCAGCAGATACAGCGTAACCCCGCCATACTCACTGATCTTCCGCACGCCCCAGGCGCCGCCGTTCACCTTCATGTCCTGCGCGCCGGGATCGTCCGGACCCGCCAGGAAGTAGCGAATTCCCTGTGCGCGCAATTCTTCCACGGCGGCCCTCCGCAACCCTTTGACCTGTGGAACGTCGCTCGAGGCCGGGGCCTCCGAGAGCAATTCCCACCTGCCGCTGCTGGACTGTCCGAACAGCTTCAACTCTACGCCGACCTGGTCGGGCACGGCTTCAATGAGAACGGCGTCGATGTGGCGATCCTGTCCGAAATCAAGGTCAAAGTACATGCCGTCGCGAAGCGGTTCCCAGATTTTCCAGCGCGTTGCCAGGCTGTTGTCCACGGCAAGCCCGGCCTCCCAGTGATTGGGCCAGGCCGTGACCCGCCACTCCGGCAGACGAGGCAATTCCTTTGCCTCGGCCAGAACCCGCAGTTCGCTGATGCTCCACTGGGTCTCGCCCTTGGCCGCGGACTGCCAAAGCCGGATCCGGCGCAAGGGCCTCTTGTGAAAGCGAAAGTCGATGCGCTGGGTTGGGGAGGAATCGGGAAACGCGGCAACCCAGATGATCTCGCCCAGCATGTTGTTGTGCGCTCCCTGGTAGGCCACCACGATCTCGCGCGTTGTGTAGGCTTCGGGCGCCCCGGAGAAGGTCAGGACCTTTTCTCCGGGCGGTACGGCGTTCTCCACCATCCGGGCAATGGAGTAGCCGGGGAAGCGGTCGATGAGAAAGTTCTCTTCCGGGGTGATGCGAAGCGCGGCGGCGATCGGGATCCGGTCCAGCCGCCAGGCATACTGCGAACAGTATTGCTTGAGCACATGCGGCCAACTCACCACCATGTGCAGCGCCACCACCAGCGGCAGCAGAGCGTGTGTTCGTTCCAGCGTCATGGCCAGCGCCAGGGCCAGGAACGGCAGCGAAGGCAGCAGAAAGCGCGCGCCGATGTTGTTGAAGTAGGGCAGAAAGAATACCGCCGCGGCCAGCAGCAGCGGCCGGCCTTCCTTCTGGCGCAATGCCAGCAGCGCCAGCGGCGCAAGCAGGAACACCGGTCCGAGGATGCCGGCCAGGCGCTCGCCGTATACGGTGACGTCGAGCGGAATCTGGCTCCACCGGTCGATCTCGCCATAGCGGCGCATCATCTGCACGTATTCCAACTCGAAGGAAATATGGACCGTCGGATTCGGGAAGAAGCGGTTCAGAAATGGTGAAAGCGGATTGCCGGCGATGATCCAGTTCTTGGCCAGCCATGGAATCACCATTAGCGCCACACAGGATCCGAACACGGCCAGCGGCCTGATTGAGGGCCTGCCGGAGCGCAGCAGGGTCCACAGAATGACGGCGCCCGCGTAAGGAATGGCGAGGGCTACGGTGTACTTGCAGGCGAACGCGTAACCCGCCAGCAGGCCGATGGGGATCAGCATCGCCGCATTGCGCTCGCTCCTCCAGATCCACAAGAGACTGAACAGAGCGAACACGACGCTCATCACCGCGATGTCGTTGTAGGCCGTTGTTCCGTCGATGCCCACCAGGGGGGAGCACAACACCAGGATGGCCGCGCCCGCGCCCGCCGCCGGATATCCGATGCGCCGCGCGTGGGAAAGAATCAGCAGCGGCATCGCCATGGTGAATCCGCAATGCACCAGGGCGGCGGCGGAGTGCCTGCCGATGGAAAATGCGAACAGGTAGAGCATTTCGATGCCCTGCGTCAGGTTCGCGTACATGTTGGTGGTGATGCGGGTGAACCCGCGATCGCGCAGGTACTTCGCCACCAGTCCCAGATGGTAGCCGCTTCCATCCGGGCTCATCTCCGGCGCCATGGCGTTGCTCCAGTAGAGAACGCCGTAAGCGAGGTAGGCGGCGATGAGCGCAATTCTCCAGAATCGCGGCAACGCCGGGAACCGCAACGAACTCCGCCGCCACGATCCTGTGAGCCAGACGGCGGCGAAGATCGCAATGGCCATGGCGATAAACACGCCCTTCTTCGCCACGCCCACCGCGGCGGCGGTAAACACAATCAAATGCAGAAGCGACGCCCCGCACACCAGCGCCAGCGGCAATTCTTCTTCGCGGTGAAAGGCCAGTCCGAGGCGGTGGAAAAGCAGCCTGCCCAGCGCATAGCAGGCTGACAGTGCCAGCGCTGCTCCCAGCAGGATGTAATAGGCCTGCGGCATCTATTCCTTGAAGCCCGCGCTTACCAGCAGGAAGCCAAGTTTCGTGTTATCAGTGGACGTCCAGACCTTGTCGGCTTCGGCAGCGATCGTGAGCGGTTCTCCCACCTTGATCATGGAAGCGGCCACGGGCGCCTCAAACAATTTCTCGCCGGGGCTGTCGCAGCGCATCTCACCCAGCAGATGCTTTTCCAGCCAGAAGCGCATCGTCACCGGTCCGGTTGTCTTGAACGTCTCATCGGCGATCACAAAGCGTACGAACATCTTCTGCCGCTTCACTTCGAGCAGTTGGAATCGCAATTCGGCCCGCTGGTTTGCCCAGCGCCAGGAATCCGACGGTTTCCCGCCCAGCACTCCCGACACAATGTACCGGTCGGCGTAAGGGGAGTTCATGGAGATCATCTCCTCCAGCAGGCGCGGCTCAGCGCCCGTGGTGTGCGTCCGCTGAAACGGCAGCGGATACCACGGAGGCGCAGTTGTGCAACAGCAGGTCACCATCATGGCGAGTGCGGTAAACATCCGGAACGGCACAAGAAAGCGAGTATAGCGAAGTGTCAGCGGAGCCTGACCGGCCTCGGGTTCGTTTCGCAATCCGGCAGCACGGCGCCGGAGTAATAATTGAGGCCGTAGCGGCGGGCGCGGTGCGGATCGTCGAGGCACACCTGCTCCGCGACGGCGTGCGCTCCGATCCAGCGCGAGCGCGCCGAGACCGTCTGGTCCAGGCGGGGAAAGGTGATGCTCCCGATCAGCCAGACGCCCGCGCAGACAGCGGCCAGCAGCAGCGCCATGCTCAACTCCCGCCACGGTTTTGTTTCGGCCATCCATACCGCGGCGCACAATCCCAGCGCCGCCACCCAGATCCACATCGGAGGCGGTTCAAGGACCGACCTGCGAATGCCGGTTTCAAGCGCCTGGGGCAGCAGCGCGGCAATCACCGGCAGCGTGGCCATCAACAGGGCGCATGCGGCCAACCATGCCGGCCCGTGGCGGCGGCGCGCCAGGCTTACGCCCAGCAGCGCGCAAACCGGAGGCAGCAGAGGCAGCACATAGCCCGGCAGCTTGTTCATGGATGCGGAAAAGAAAACGAGGCCGAAGGCCGGCCAGATCCACAGCAATCGCAACACCGGGTCGGGGCCGGGCCATCGCAGCAGGCCGAGCAATGGCGTCCAGGGAAACAGTCCGCCCAGCAGCACGGGAAAATAGAACCAGAATGGCTGCACGTGTTCCAGGGATCGGGTGAAGAACCGGGCCACGTGGTGCTTCCAGATGAAATCGGTGAGAAACGGAGTTCCGTTCTGCGCGTAGCAGAGCAGATACCATGGCGCGGCCACCGCCACCACTCCCGCCGCCAAACGCCAGCAAACCCGCCAGTGCCCGCGGCCCAGCCACACGAGCGGCAGGGCCAGCACCAGCGGCACCAATCCTTTTGCCAGCACGGCTGCGCCCAACAGCGCGCCGCTAATCCACAACCGCCGGGGATTTCCATTGCGCAGCCACTGGCACGCCGCAAGCATGGCGAGCGTGAAGGTGGCCGAAAGCGGCACGTCGGTGACCGCCACGTGCGAGTAGGCCAGCCATCCGGCCGACGTGGCGAGGATTGAAGTGGCGAGCGCAGCCGCCTGTCCGCCAACCTGTTCCTTCAACAGCAGGCCGTATGCCACCAGGAAACCCACGCTCAGCAGTGCCACGGGAAGGCGCGGCGCCAACTCGTCGGCCAGCCCCGCGCGGAATCCCAATCCCGTCATCCAATACAACAGCACCGGTTTTTCAAACCACGGCTCGCCCCATAGCCGCGGCGTGATCCAATCTCCCGTGCGCGCCATCGCCCGTCCGATCCAGGCATAACGCGGCTCATCGGGCCCCAGTAGACCAACGGCGTCCAGTCCGTGAAAATATAGGATGTAGAGGAAAAATGAAACGAGGGCGTACCTCGCAATCGAAAGCACGCTCTCAAGTATAACGGGCTTCCTATGAAATCAACGCTTGCGCTGTTGCTGTGGGCCGCGGCCGCCCTGGCGCAGCAGACCTGTGACTGCAACCCCGCCCATGCGGAGAAGATGGCCGCGCGCAACTGCAGCCTTTGCAATGAAGCGGAAAAGGCCGCCCCCGGCGAGGTGTTCTTCCTCAAGGACATCAGCCCGCGCAAGCCGAACCGTTGGCTGGCGCTTCCAAGGCGTCACGACGAGGGGCAGCATCACCTGCACGAGATGACAAAAGCCGAACGGACGGCGCTGTGGAAGGCGGCCATCGCCCGGGCCAAGCAGTTGTGGGGCGAAGAGTGGGGCGTAGCCTACAACGGCCCGAAGGTGCGTACGCAGTGCCATGCCCACGTGCACATCGGCAAGCTGCTGAAAGGCGTGGAACGCGACGTCAATGTGATCACCGTCAGCGGTCCTGAACAGATTCCCGCGCCGAAGAATGAAGGGGTGTGGGTACATCCGGTGGGCAAGCGGATTCACGTGCACCTGGGCGAGCAGACCACCGAAACCGCGCTGATGCGATAATTGCCTGAGATGAGCCTGGTAGAGATTGCTCCGCCGCCAACCGCGAAGAACGCGGTGATTCACCTGCATCCCAAGGACAACATCGCGGTCACGCGCGCCAACCTGCCTGCCGGGCAGGAAATCGAAGTGGACGGGCAACCCGTCACGCTTCGTGAGAATGTGCCGATGGGGCACAAGGTCTGCCTGCGGGCCATCCCCGCGGGCGGGCGGATCATCCGCTACGGCCAGGACATTGGCGCCTCCCGCGTGGCCATCGAAGCCGGCCAGTGGGTTCACACGCATAATGTGGCGTTCGAAGAACTGAAGTTCGACTACGAGTTTCCTATCGCCGAGGTGCCCTATCCGGCCCTGCCGGCGAATATTCCCACATTTCTCGGCTACCAGCGCGCCGATGGCCGCGCGGGCACACGAAACTACATTGCCGTGGTGGCGGCCAGCAATTGCGCCGCCCACACGGCGGAGTTGATCGCCGCCAGCTACTCAAATGAAAAACTGCCCCCGAACGTGGATGGCGTGGTGGCGTTTCCGCACGGTGAAGGCTGCGGGCACTCCATTGGACCGGACACGGAGCAGTTGCAGCGTACGCTGGCTGGAGTGCTGGATCATCCCAACGTTTCGGCCGCGGTCATTCTCGGGCTGGGCTGTGAGGTCAACCAGATTGACCACTACCTGGGGAAGGGCACGCCGCGGACGGACAAACTGGCGGGAATGACACTCCAGAATACCGGCGGCACGGTGGCCACGGTGGAGGCCGCGCGGCGGGAAATCGCCGGCATGATCGAAAGGGCCGCCGCTGAAAAGCGTGTGGAGATCCCCGCATCGAAAATCGTGCTTGGGCTGAATTGCGGCGGGTCGGATTCCTTCTCCGGCATCACGGCGAATCCCGCACTGGGCGTCTGCTCGGACATGCTGGCGGAAATCGGCGCGTCGGCCGTGCTGGCCGAAACGACAGAGATATTTGGAGCGGAACATCTGTTGGTGAGGCGCTCCAGGAACCGCGCGGTGGCCGAGAGACTGCTGGGTTTCGTCAACGCCTATAAAGAATACCTGGTGCGCATGGGCGGCAGCTTTAACGACAATCCTTCGCCCGGAAACAAGGAGGGCGGTCTTACCAACATCCTGGAGAAATCGCTGGGCGCAGTGGCTAAGGCAGGCGCCTCCACCCTGAACGAAGTGGTTGACTACGCCGGTCGGGTTACGGCGCCGGGCTTCGTCTTTATGAACACCCCGGGCTACGACCCCGTTTCACTCACAGGGCTGGCCGCGGGGGGCTGCAACCTGATCGCATTCACCACCGGGCGCGGATCGGCCATCGGATTCCCCACCATCCCGGTCATCAAGATCGCCACCAACGTGCCCATGTATAATCGCATGCGCGACAACATGGACATCAATGCCGGACGCATTGCCGAGGGCCAGGCCACGGTGGCGCAGGTAGGCAAGGAAATCTTCGACTTTCTGCTGGCTGTGGCGTCGGGGGAACGCACCTGCAGCGAGCGCCTGGGTCACAAGGAGTTTGTTCCGTGGCGAATCGGCCCGGTCATGTAGGTCCCGTCATCGAAAGCCGCCTGCGCGTGCGATACGCCGAAACCGACCAGATGGGAGTGGTGTACCACGCCAACTACCTGGTTTGGATGGAGGTGGGGCGGGTGGAGTATTGCCGCGCGCTCGGCCTGGAGTACCGGGTGATGGAAGCGCAGGATGGCGTGCTGCTGGCCGTGGCGGAAGCGAACTGCCGGTTCCTCACCCCTGCGCGCTACGATGACGAGGTTACGGTGCGCACATGGGTGCGGCAGGCGCATCCGCGCATGGTGACGTTCGCCTATGAGATGGCGGGGGTGGAGGATGGGCGGATGCTGGCCTCCGGTTATACCAAGCACATCTTCTGCGGGCGGGATTTGAAGCCCGCGCGGCTGCCCCGCAAGTTCTGGAAGGAATTCGGGATCGAAGGCGACGGCGCCGGCGGATCAGCCCCGGCTTGAGCGCCAGTAGGCGACAGCCGCGGCACCGATCAGCACGGCGGAGGCCGGATAGGACCAGCTTTCGTCCCATTGCGCCCACGGCAAGCCCGCGGCGATGCCCCAGGCGTGCAGCACCACGTAGTTCCAGAAGATATAGACGGCGCTGAAGGTGAGAATCGCCAGCAGCGCGGTATTGACGATGCGGTTGCGCTGCCGCCTGGTTTCGTCCAGCGTGCAGACGCCCTGCGTCCGGTAATAGGAGATCAGCGCAATGGAGACCAGGGCCAGCGCCGCCAACCGGAAATGCCATTTGTATTCGCCATAGAGCAAATTGCCCCAATCGTTGGCGACGGCGGCGGTGGCCAGTCCCAGCGACACCATCACGATGGGTGTAAGGCAGCAAAGCGAGGCGAGCAGGCCGCCGAGCGCGGAAATGGCGATGGCTGCTTTCCGGTCTTGTGGTTTGGAATTCACCCCTGCTGCCATGATAGCGTTCGCGCGCCACATTCAGGCGATGATAGTAGACGGATGACATCACATGGCACGCTCAGCCGTCTAGGCGTGGAAGCCGTTCACCCGGGCGCATGCGGCGCCGGCTGGATCCGGGAGCCGGCTGGCGATCTGCTCACATCATTCAATCCGACCGATGGATCGGCGATCGCACAGGTGCGCATGGCCATGGAGGAAGACTACGACGAGGTGGTCTGGAATGCCGCCCGTGTTTTCGAGCGCTGGCGCATGGAGCCGGCGCCGGGCCGCGGCGAGATCGTGCGCGAAATCGGTGAGGAACTTCGCAAAGCCAAGGATGATCTGGGAGCGCTGGTGAGCATGGAGTGCGGCAAGATCCTGGCCGAGGGCAGGGGCGAAGTGCAGGAGATGATCGACGTTGCCGGCTTCGCGGCCGGCCTCTCGCGCCAGATCGGCGGACCCACGCTGCCCAGTGAGCGGCCGGGCCATCGCATGTATGAGCAGTGGCATCCGCTGGGGCCGGTGGGCGTAATCACCGCATTCAACTTTCCCGTGGCGGTGTGGAGCTGGAACGCGCTGATCGCCGCCGTCTGCGGCGACGTGGTGATCTGGAAGCCGTCGCGCAAAACTCCGCTCACCTCCATTGCCGTGCAGAATATCTGCAACCGGGTGATGGAGCGGCACGGCTGGCCCGGCGTGTTCAACTTGGTGATAGGGCCCGATGAGGCGGTGGCCGAAAGGCTGGTGGGTGACAGGCGCGTGCCACTGATCGCCGCCACCGGATCCTGCCGCATGGGCCGCGTAGTGGCACAACGGGTGGCCGCGCGGCTGGGGCGCACGCTGCTGGAACTGGGCGGCAACAACGGCGTGATTCTGATGAACGGCGCCAACCTGGATCTTGCCCTGCGCGCCGTGCTGTTCGGCGCGGTGGGGACCGCCGGCCAGCGCTGCACCACGCTCCGGCGCCTCTTTCTACACAAGGATATCGCCGGGGAATTCACGCGCCGCCTGATTGCGGCTTATGGCCAGATCCGGATCGGCGATCCGCTGGACGCCCGCACGCTGATGGGACCGCTGATCGATGAAGACGCGGTTGGCCACATGATGGATGGCCTGGCCCGCGCGGTGGAGCAGGGCGGCAGGGTGCTTTATGGCGGCAGGCGTCTGGAGCGGCCGGGCCATTTCGTGGAGCCCGCCATCGTGAGCGGGGATGTTTCCATGCCCATCATCGCCGAGGAGATTTTCGCGCCAATCCTTTACCTGATTCCGTTCGACGATCTGGAACAGGCCATCGCATGGCACAATGGAGTGCCCCAGGGGCTGAGTTCCGCAATGTTCACATCCAACCTGATCGAGGCGGAGACTTTTCTCAGCGCGCGCGGCAGCGATTGCGGCATCGCCAATATCAACATCGGCACCAGCGGCGCGGAGATTGGCGGGGCATTCGGCGGGGAGAAGGAAACCGGCGGCGGGCGGGAATCGGGCAGCGATTCATGGAAGGCGTACATGCGCCGCCAGACCGTCACCATCAACTGGTCTTCGGAACTGCCGCTGGCGCAGGGGATTTCGTTCGATTTATAAGAGACACGGAGGTCCGATTACACCTTGGCCGTCTATACATGCATGGACATGATTCGCGATTGCCGCGACAACAAGCCCGAGGGATGGCGCTACCTGATCGCGCAGTACATCCCCGTGATCCGGCAATACCTGGCCCACTATTACAAGGGCCGCGCGGCTGATATCAAGCTGATTGAGCGAGTGATGATGAAATTGCGCGATGCGCAGTCGCCGCTGTTCGCCTCGCCCGGCGCCGGTACTGAACGCGAGTTCGTTGCCGCCCTGAGGGGCAAAGTGCTGGAGGCCGTCGAACTGGATAAGGCCAGTGTGGAAGCCGAGGTGCCCCTGGACCTGGAGACCATGACCGCGGCACTGGAGCCGCTTACCGCCATGGAGCGCCAGATGCTTTGGATGGAGGCGATGGCCTACACGCCCGAAGAAACCGGAACGCTGATGAACCTGGAGCCATCCACTATCGCCAAGGTTCGGGAGCGCGCGGAGGAATTACTGCGGGGTAAGATGGACCGCTGGAAAAAGGGCATTGTTGCGGACAACGGATTTGCCCTGGGGCGAATGGCCGGGGCCGCCTCCGGAAAAGACTGCCTGCCGGGAAAGGCGTGTCTGGACACGCTGGATGGCCGCATTACCTGGAAGCGGAAACAGGACTATGACTATCACGTGGCGCGCTGCTGGTATTGCGTCGATTACTTCTGCCGGCTGCGGGAGGGTGACTTCGCGCTCCGCATCGCCAGGCCGCTTTCGGCGGAGGAGGCGGCGCAGTTTCAGACGCTGCTCTCTGTAGTGGAGGAGGAGAAGCCGTTCTGGAAAAAGGTTTTCGCGCGATAATCAGGACTTACCGGTAAACTTGCCCAATGATCGTCTCGCATCTGGTACTAAAGAACTGGCGCAACTTCAGGACGGCGAGCGTCCCGCTCTCGGAACGTGTTTTTGTGATTGGTCCCAACGCTTCCGGAAAGTCGAACCTGCTTGACGTCTTCCGTTTCCTCCGGGACATCGCAAAGCCCGGCGGCGGACTGCAAAGGGCGATCAGTGAAAGGGGTGGACTTTCAAAGATCCGCTGTCTCGCCGCGCGGCGGGAGCCGGATGTTGAGATTCAAGTGCAGCTACTTGATACCGGTGGCGCCGAATGGGAATACCAGATCGGGATCACGCAGCAGGCGCGCGGATACCGGCAGCCGCTGATCCGCTACGAAAAGGTGATCCGGGATGGCAAGACGGTCCTCGATCGCCCCGATAAGGACGATGCGCAGGATGAACTGCGGCGCACTCAGACACATCTCGAGCAGATCAGCGCTAATGCCGGGTTCCGCGACATTGCCCGTTTTTTTGAGTCATTCCGTTATCTCCATCTTGTGCCCCAGTTACTCCGGTACCCGCAAACGTATCAAGGTCCAGGCACGCCGGAGGATCCTTTCGGGCGAAATTTCCTGGAGACCATTGCCAAGACCACCGAAAAAACGCGGCGGTCACGATTACGCAGAATCGAAGCGGCATTACGCAAGGCTGTTCCTCAACTCAAGAATCTCACCGACACGAAGGATGAATCCGGCGTGCCTCATCTCGAAGTGCTCTACGAGCACTGGCGCCCACACGGAGCGCGCCAGCGGGAAGATCAGTTTTCAGATGGCACGCTGCGACTCATCGGACTGTTCTGGTCGCTGCTGGAGGGAGATGCGCCACTGCTGTTGGAGGAACCCGAGTTGTCCTTGAATGCGGAAATCGTGCGGAAGCTGCCGGCATTGTTCCACCAGATTCAACGCCGCCGTCACCGCCAGGTCCTGGTAAGCACGCATAGTTGGGACCTTCTGTCCGATAAAGGGATCGGCGCCGACGAGGTAGTGATCATCACGCCGGACCTTGAGGGCGCCAAGGTCGAACTTGGCTCTGACCGGGATGATATTCGCCTGCCCCTGGAACAGGGTCTAAGCGTTGCGGATGCCGCACTGCCGTTGACCCGGCCGGCTGGTCTCGAGCAATTGGAGTTGCCTCTCGAATGAATCCGATCCCGATTAACGTAGCGGTGGAAGACGAACTCAGCGAGATGGCGCTCCGCCGCATCGTGAAGGACGCAGGCCCGCATTTTCATATCGGTACCTGCTACGGGCGAGGTGGATTCGGATACTTGCGGCGCACCATTTCCGGATGGAATAGGGCGGCCAAGAGCGTACCTTTCCTGGTCCTCACAGATCTCGACCGCAAGCCGTGCCCGTCCGCGCTGATCGAGGACTGGTTGCCAGTTCCGAAGCATCCGAACCTGCTTTTCCGGATTGCCGTTCGAACCATCGAAGCTTGGCTTCTCGCGGACAAGGACAACCTCGCCGCATATCTCAGGATCGCCCGGAAGTGGATTCCGGACGCACCCGAATCTCTACCCGATCCGAAAGGCGCGCTGATCGAGGCGGCGCGCCGGTCGTCATCCCGCGATGTTCGCAGAAGCCTGATTCCTCGGCCCGGCAGCACCGCGAAGCAGGGGCCAGACTATAACGGCTGCCTGACAAGGTTCGTCGTCCATGCCTGGAATATCGAGGCCGCTCAACCCAATGCGCCGTCCCTGGCGCGAGCCGTCGCACGCTTGAGAGACTTTTCGCCTCAGTGGTAACCTTACTGCACCTGCCGCTCCAGCCGCTCCACCGGAGTCCCGGTTGTGCGGCCCGCCGCCATCTGGCGCACCTCACTCAGTAACACCGCGGGTGAATATACAAACCCATCCTTGACGGTCCACTGAATACCGCCGGCCAGGGGGGTGAGGATCTTAAAATTCTCCAGCGGGTTTCCCTTGACGATCACCAGATCGGCCGCCCATCCAACGCGCACGCGGCCAAGCCTCGATTGCTCGCCCAGCACCAAAGCGCCATTCACCGTCGCGTGCTGCACCACCTTCAACGGATGAAACCCGGCTTCCTGCTGCAGTTCCAGTTCGCGCAGATAGCCGAATCCGTAGATCTGGTAGATATAGCCGGCGTCTTCGCCCGCCGTCACCACGCCGCCCATGGCCGCGAACCTGCGAAGCGCGCTCATCCACAGCCGGTAGTTTTCCTTCCAGTACACCTCATCGGCGGTGGTCCAGTGGAAGAAGTACGATCCGTGGTTTTCGCGGCTGGGCTCGAAAAACTTGGCGAGCGCCGGGTGCAGATACTCGCGGAACTCGGGCTTGTTCTGGGCTCGCTGCAGGTCGCGGCTGGCCTCATAGATATTCAGCGTCGGATCCCAGGCCACGCCCGCCTTTACCATGGCTTCCAACACCTTGTCCAGACGCGCGGGCTCGGCCTCGCGCCACAGGCGGCCGGCATGGCGGAACCGGTCCAGTTCGTCGTTGTAGTTGTAGCCGGCGGGGAAATTCTGCACTCCGGCGGAGAGCGCGGCGTCCGGAATGCCGTACCAGTGTTCGATCGAAGTGGTCTTGTTGCGAATGCAGTCCCAGGCCGTGGTTTCCTCCACGCCCAGATGATGGGCCACGCGCAGGCCGAGCTTGTGTGACTCCTCCATCATCGCGTCCATCGTGTCGCGATGAATGCCGACGATCTTGATCCCGTCAGCGCCTTTCCGCTTAAGTTCCCGGACGCGGGCGCGCGCCGCCTCGGCATCGGGCGGCCGTCCGAAAAAGGGATACAGAAACAGCCGTGGCGCCACAACCGTGCCCGCGCGCGATCCGTCGCGCATCCGGCGCGCCATCTCGAAGTTACTTCCCACGTCGCGCACCGTGGTGATGCCGCAGGCAAGCCACAGTTTGAAGACATACTCCACGGGCATTGCCGCGCCGCCGCGTTCGTCATGACTGTGGCCATGCATGTTCACGAAACCCGGCAGCACATGCTGGCCGGTGGCATCGATTTCCGCCCCGGCCTGGCCCGTGCGTCCGGCGCCCGGCGGCCGGACCTCGGCAATGCGGCCGTTCTCCACCACGATATCCAGCGGGCCGCGCGCGGGCGTCCCGTTGCCTTCCACCACCATGGCGTTGCGGATCACCAGCCGCGCATACCGCCTGCCGTGGGCGGGCGCGGGCGCCTGCGCAAACGAGCAGACGGCGAAAATGAACAGCGCAATCGCTTGCGGCCCCATGTTCTGCCAGTATAAGCTGTGCCCGATGCATACCGTTCTGCTTGCCGCATTGATCACCGTCGCCGCCACCACCGGGGACTATCCGATGGTGGAACCGTTTGGAGTCGATTTTGACCGTGCCGGTAACTGGTACATCGTCGAGCACAAAGGCGAACGGGTGCTGCGAGTCTCAGGCGGAAAGATCACAATCTTTGCAGGCACGGGCGAAGTGGGCCGGTCCGGCGACGGGGGCCCGGCGGCGCGGGCGAAGATGTTTGACCCGCACGGCATCGCGATTACCCGGGACAGCATGTACGTGGCCGACACGCGCAATCACGTGGTGCGCAGGATTGACATGAAATCGGGCATCATCGCCACCGTCGCCGGTACGGGCGAAGAGGGCTTTGCGGGTGACGGCGGCGCGGCCGCCGAGGCAAAGTTCAAAGGCACTTTCGGCATTGCGCTTTCCCATGATGAAAAAAGCCTGTATATCGCCGATCTCGGCAACAAACGCATCCGGCGCGTCGATCTGCCATCCAGGCGGATCACCACTTTTGCCGGCAACGGGCAGAGTGGTGTTCCCGAAGATGGCGCCGCCGCCGCTCAGTCGCCGCTGTTGGATCCGCGCGCGGTTGCCGCCGATTCCAAGGGAAACGTGTACATACTGGAGCGAAACGGCAATGCCCTGCGTGTGGTGGATCGCGCCGGAAGAATCCGCACTTTGATCAAGCCTGGCTCCATTGAGCCGGATCTGAGGGGCCCTAAGCATCTTTGCGTGGACCGCCGCGGCAACGTCATCATCGCCGACGCTGAGAATCATCTCATCCGGAAATACGATCCGAAAACCGGCGTCACCACCACCATCGCCGGAACTGGCGGCAAGGGTAACACGGTGGAGGAGAACGATCCACTCAAGACCGGACTCAACCGTCCACACGGCGTGTTCGTAAACCGCGCCGGCGAACTCTACATTTCCGACAGTTACAACCACCGCGTTCTGAAAATGAAGCTTCCATAAAACCACGGCCTGGAGCCTGACCGGACGGGCATAGACAAGCGTTGTGCAGCCCACTAAACTGGAGCGGTGAGCCGTCTTCTCGTATTCGCGGCAACGGCCTGGCTGGCGCAGGCAGCCGATTACTACGTTGCAACAAACGGGAATGACGCGGCCAGCGGGGCCTCCGCCGCGCCCTGGCGCACGATCCAGAAGGCGGTGGATTCCATCCTTCCCGGTGACGTGATCTATGTGCGGTCCGGCGCCTACGATGGCGCAGTGATCTCAAAGGCTGGCCTGGCGGCGGCTCCAAAGACGCTGCGGGCCGAGCCGGGAGCGGCCGTGCTGCTCAACAGGCTTGGGCCGCTGAACCGCCGCAACAGCGTTCTGGAAGTGGAGGATTTTAACTCGGCGCCGTCGAACTGGGTCATCCAAGGCCTTGAGATCACGGGCGGGCCGCGTTCGGGCATCGACATCCGTGAAGCGACGAACGTGGTGGTGCGATGGAACCGCGTGCACCACAATGGACGCACGGGTATCTTCAGCGCTTTCACCGAACACCTGCTCATCGAATACAACGAGTCCTACGAGAACGGCGAACATGGCATCTACGTGAGCAACAGCGCCCAGCATCCGGTGGTCCGCGGCAACGTTCTGCATCACAATTTCGCCGCCGGCGTCCACATGAACGGGGACTTGAGCGCGGGCGGTTCGGGCACCATCTATGCGCCAATCGTGGAAGGGAACTACATCTATTCCAACGGTGTGGGCGGCGCGGCGGGCATCAACTGCGACGGGATTGAGGATGGCATTCTGCGCAACAACCTGTTGTGGGACACGCGCGCCGGCGGCATCACGCTCTACGCCATCGACGGCGCGGTAGGGTCGCGAAACAACCTGGTGGTCAACAACACCATCATCATGGCGGCCACGGGCAGATGGGTGATTCTGCTGCCCGCCTCGCCCGACGGAGTGCCGCATCCGGTGGGCAACAGGATCTTCAACAACGTTCTCTACACGCCGCACACCTTCCGCGGCTCGATCGCTTTCCATTCGGCGGGTCCCGGCGCGGCCCAAAGCGACTACAACATCGTGGTCGGCCGGTTCACCTTCGATGAGGGTGACAGCAACGTGGATTTAGCCACCTGGCGGGCAATCACCGGCAACGATCAGCATTCCTTCATCGCCACGCCTGAGGAACTGTTCGTCTCGCCGGCGGGCGCGAAGTTCCGGCTGCGGCCGGGCTCGGCGGCTGCCAACACCGGCACGTTCGTTTTCGAGGTCACCAACGACATCCGCGGCGGAACCCGCCCACGGGGAGGGGTGCACGACATCGGCGCCTATGAGACGTTCTGACGCCGGTCAGATCTTTCCAAGCCTGCCGATCTGCGCCACGCAGTTGTCCGCACACCACTGCCTGAGCGCACCGGCGAGGAGGTTTCTGCCCGCCCTCAGGTGTTTAAGGCTGTATTCATAATAGTGCGCTCCACTGAGATCGGCGGGCAGAGTTGCGCCCATCTGCTTGAGCAGAATTGCGTCCTTTCCTATCGCGTGGCAGAGCCCGAGTTCGTAGAAGACATTGGGATTGGCCACCGACACCTCCGCGACGGCAATGCCCGCGGTGAGCAGTTCGCGGACGATGTTCGCCGTCAGGTCACCGGTTCGTGGAATCGAGTCGCCGCGGAGGCAGGCCAGTCCCGCCTCACGCACCGCGGGTTCGATCATTTTGACGTACACCTCGAGGGACCATGGCTGGCTGAAAGGCATGATGACAAATGCCCGTGGTTCGTCCACACGCAGGTCTGTGCCGGGCTCCCGTCGGTTGGCCACCAGGCAGTTCTGGATGATGCCGGCGCCGGTCTTCGACAGCCGGTACTCTCTTGCCTTTTCGTAGGGCACGCTGGCGGGCAGGGTTTCCACCGCTCCGCAGTCAACTAGCGGTCCGATTGTGTCAGGATCGCAGGTCAGGCCGGCCCTACGGATGGCGGTCCTGCTGAGGGCAGGTCCGTGGACATGCAGCAGATGCAGCATCTTCCACATTTCGCGAAAAGCCACCGGGTCCTCCACGCTGGCGTGTTCCATGTACGCCGCTCGAGACGATCCTAGCATCCGGGTCCGCTCTTCGCACACTTGTTGTCCTAGAATAGACCAGAGCCAAAGATTTGATTCCCAGAGCCTTATCCTGATATCTTGTGAGGCAGCCCGAGTGACGGGACCCATCTGTCGAATCATCTTAAACTTGTGCTTTCACTGATACCCTTGGAGGATCTCAACCGAATGTCACCCCAACTCCACGTCGCGAGCGGAAGAACCATTCGCGCCCTGCGCCGTGCCGGTTCCCTGCTGTGGACCATCGTTCTCGCCGCCATTATTTTGCAGGCGGCGCTGACCCCTGCCTTCGCCCAAGCTCATGGGGGAGGCGAAGCGAACCTGGTGCTGCCTGACCTCGATCAGGCGACCTTTGCCGGAGGAATCGGCGGCCGCGCCCTGCTGATGATCGGCCTGCTCGTTGGAGCGCTCGGCCTAGTATTCGGACTCATTATTTACCGGCAACTCCAGAACATGGAGGTGCACTCCTCGATGCTGGAGATCTCAGAGCTCATCTACGAAACGTGCAAGACGTATCTGTTCACGCAGGGCAAATTCCTGATGATTCTGGAGATCTTCATTGGAACGATCATCGTCTTCTACTTCGGCGTCCTGCAGCACTTCGATGCGGTTAAGGTGCTGATCATTCTGTTCTTCAGCCTGGTGGGGATTGGGGGCTCATACGGAGTGGCGTGGTTCGGCATTCGCGTGAACACGTTCGCCAATTCGCGCACCGCTTTCGCCAGCCTGCGCGGCAAACCGTTCCCTTGCTATGCGATTCCGCTGAAGGCGGGAATGAGCATCGGCATGGTGCTGATCTCGGTGGAGCTGCTGCTGATGCTGATGATCCTGCTGTTTATCCCCGGCGACTATGCCGGTCCCTGCTTCATCGGCTTCGCCATCGGCGAATCGCTGGGCGCGGCGGCACTGCGCGTGGCGGGTGGCATCTTCACCAAGATCGCCGACATCGGCGCCGACCTGATGAAGATCGTCTTCAAGATCAAGGAAGACGACGCGCGCAACCCCGGCGTGATCGCCGACTGCACGGGCGACAACGCGGGCGACTCGGTTGGCCCATCGGCCGACGGCTTTGAAACCTACGGCGTTACCGGCGTGGCGCTGATCTCCTTCATCCTGCTGGCCGTGAAAGAGCCGGTGGTGCAGGTGCAACTGCTGGTGTGGATCTTCGTCATGCGCGTGATGATGGTGGTGGCTTCGGCCGGATCCTACTTCATCAACGACGCCATGGCCAAGGGCCAGTACGCCAACGCCGACAAGTTCAACTTTGAAAAGCCGCTCACCACGCTGGTGTGGCTCACTTCCGTTGTTTCCGTGGTGCTGACCTACATCGTCTCCTACATCCTGATCCCGGATCTGGGCGACGGCACGCTGTGGTGGAAGCTTTCCACGGTCATCACGTGTGGAACGCTGGCCGGCGCGATTATCCCGGAGTTGGTGAAGATCTTCACGTCCACCGAGTCCAGCCACGTGCGCGAAGTGGTCACTTCCTCGCGTGAGGGCGGCGCTTCGTTGAACATTCTTTCGGGACTGGTAGCCGGCAACTTCTCGGCTTACTGGCTGGGGATGGCGATCCTCTCGCTGATGGGCGTTGCCTACTGGGTGAGCATGATGGGCATGGCCAGCCTGATGGTGGCGCCGGCCGTGTTCGCCTTCGGCCTGGTGGCGTTCGGATTCCTGGGCATGGGCCCGGTGACCATAGCGGTGGACTCCTACGGTCCGGTGACCGACAACGCGCAGTCAGTGTATGAGCTTTCGATGATTGAATCGATCCCCGGAATCAATGGGAAGCTCAAGAAGGAGTTTGGCTTTGAACCGAAGTTCGAGGAAGCCAAACAGCACCTGGAAGAAAACGATGGGGCGGGCAACACGTTCAAGGCGACTGCGAAACCCGTACTCATCGGCACCGCGGTGGTGGGCGCCACCACGATGATTTTCTCCATCATCGTGGGGTTGACCAACGGGCTGACCGAAGGTTTGCAAAATCTTTCCATCCTGCATCCGCCGTTCCTGTTGGGCCTCATCGCCGGGGGGGCGGTGATCTACTGGTTCACCGGCGCGTCCATCCAGGCGGTAACCACCGGGGCTTACCGCGCCGTGGAGTTCATCAAGGCCAACATCAAACTGGAAGGCGTGGAAAAAGCATCGGTAGAGGATTCCAAGAAAGTGGTGGAGATCTGTACGCAATACGCGCAGAAGGGTATGTTCAACATCTTCCTCACGGTGTTCTTCGCCACGCTGGCGTTTGCCTTTGTCGAACCCTTCTTCTTCATCGGCTACCTGATTTCCATCGCGCTGTTCGGTCTGTACCAGGCCATCTTCATGGCCAACGCCGGCGGCGCCTGGGACAATGCGAAAAAGATCGTTGAGACCGAATTGAAGGCCAAGGGCACTGACCTGCACGCCGCCACCGTGGTGGGCGACACCGTGGGTGATCCGTTTAAGGACACATCCTCGGTTGCGTTGAATCCGATCATCAAGTTCACCACTCTATTCGGATTGCTGGCAGTGGAACTGGCTGTGTCACTTACCGGGACGCAAGGCGCGGCGTTCACTACCGGACTCTCCGCCCTGTTCCTGGCTGTATCGATGTTCTTCGTCCACCGCTCATTCTACGGCATGCGGATCGACAAGAAGCCGCAATAAATCACTCGTTGGAGGTTGCGTGTTGTTGCGAAGTTTTTCGATGATGCTTGTTTGCGCGGCTTTCGCCTGCGCCGAAGACTGGCTGCAATTCCGCGGCGTGAACGCCAGCGGCGTTTCCAACAACACCAACCTCCCGGTGGAATTCGGGCCGGACAAGAACGTGGAGTGGAAAACGCCCCTGCCGGCCGGGCACTCTTCGCCCGTGCTGGCCGGCGACCGTATCTTCCTCACTGCGTTTGAAGGCGACAAACTGATGACCTTTTGCCTGGACCGCAAGTCTGGCAAGATCCTCTGGCGGCGCGAGTCGCCGCGGCCGCGCACGCAGGAACTGCACAAATCGAATTCGCCCGCCTCGCCCAGTCCGGTCAGCGACGGCAAGAACGTCTATGTCTTCTTCACTGACTTCGGCCTGATTTCCTACGGCCCGGATGGCAACGAGCGGTGGAAGACGCCGATGGGCCCGTTCAACAACCCCTTCGGCATGGGCGCATCGCCGGTGCTGGTGGACGGTATTCTGCTGCAGGCATGCGATTCGGAAAGCGGATCGTACTTTGCCGCCTTCGACAAGGAGACCGGAAAGGAGAAGTGGCGTGTGGAGCGTCCTGAATATTCGCGCGGCTTTTCCACTCCCGTCATTCACCGGCCCCCGGGCGGCCCAGTGCAGGCGATCCTGGCCGGTTCCTATCAGCTCACTTCCTACAACGTACGCAACGGCGAGCCGGTTTGGTGGTATCGAGGTCTCACCTGGCAGTTGAAGCCAACCCCGATCATGGACAACGACCGCGTCTATGTGCTGGGCTGGGCCGGAGGATCAGACACCGGGCAGCAGGAGAACATCCCGGACTTCAGCGAGGTGCTGAAAACCTGGGATGCCAACAAGGATGGCAAACTGCAGAAGGCCGAAGTGCCCGATACTAAGATCACCAAAGACTGGCGGGCCACTGACCTGGATGACAACGGCGAACTGGGTGAGCGCGACTGGAAGTTATATCAGTCACGCCGCTCGGCGCAGAATTCGTTTCAGGCGATCCGCATCGGAACCAAGGGCGATGTAACGGCTACAAACTCGCTCTGGAAGTATACCAAGACGCTTCCGAATGTGCCTTCACCGCTCCTGTATCAGGGTGTGCTGTATCTGATGAAGGAAGGCGGCATCCTTACCACCATTAACCCCGACGATGGATCGGTGCTGAAGCAGGGGCGGCTGCAGGGTGCGCTGAGTCCCTACTTTTCTTCTCCGGTGGGCGCTGACGGAAAAGTGTACGTCTCCTCTGAGGCGGGCAACGTGGTGGTGTTGAAGGCGGGCAAGGAGTGGGAAGTGCTGCGGGTCAATGACCTGGATGACATGATCTACGCCACGCCGGCCATTGCCGACAACAGGATCTACCTTCGTACGCGCAGCGCGCTCTATTGCTTCGCGAAAAAAGATTGACGGTGGGCCTAACGGGCGAAGGCGCTCATCCATCAGGATCAACTTGCGGAAGCTGTCGCCGCTGTGGAGCGGCAGTTGTACCCCGATGTCGTCCGGATCCGGTTCTCGGTGGAAGAGGACTGGAGCGGTGAAACCGCGTTGTTTTTCCGCGTGGTGCTTTCCGATGAGGCTTGCAGCACCATCGATCGGCTCGGAGATACGGCGGACCGCGTGGGTGCAACTGTCCGGCGTCAAATCGACCCGCTCGGGACTTGGGGCGTCTGGCCGCATTTCAATTTTCGGAGCCGGAGTGAACAGGTCCGAATGAACGACCCTGCATGGGCGTGAATGGATGCCTTATCCGGACGACCTGCCCGGTTTGGCCCGTCGCCTTGCCGATCTTGAACTCGAATCACCGGCGCAAGCGAGCCTTCGTCGCGCGGTTTCGACCGCATACTATGCCTTGTTTCATCTCTTGATTTCCGAGGCTTGCTTGAATTGGGCGCAGACCGACCTGCGCCCGGCCGTTGGGAGGCTCTTCGAACACGGTGTGATGAGGACAGCCTCTGAGAGAGTGGCTTCCGCCGCTAAATCGGCGGAACCGTCCAGCACGGAGGCGCAACTCGTTTCTGTTGCGCAGAAGTTTGTGGAATGCCAGGGGCGGCGCAACACGGCAGACTACGACCTTTCGAAAGAGTGGACATGTATCGAGGTTCTACAGCATATTGACGAGCCACGAAGGCATTCGCCAGTTGGAAGGCGATCCGGAACGAACCCCTCGCCCAGGCCTACCTCGTCGCGCTTCCTGGCAAGCGCCGCTGATCTGCTAACAGTTGAGCGGCCCACCCGCCAATCTGATAAAACTACCCTATGCAATTCAGGTGGCTCGCTCTGATGCTGCTGGGCTGCGCGTCGGCGCCCGCGCAATCGCTCTTTGGAACTATCCTTGGCACCGTCACCGACACCAGCCAGGCCGTAATCCCCGGCGCGCAGGTGCGCATCCGCAACACCGCCACCAATGCGCTGAGAATCGTCGCCACCGATGCGGCCGGCGATTTTCAGGCCCCCACGCTTCCCGTCGGAGTCTACGAAGTCTCCGTCGAAGCCAGGGGTTTCAAACGCGCTGTGATCAGCGCCCTCTCCCTCGCCGTCGATCAACGCGCCCGTGTTGACATGCAACTGGAAGTTGGCGCGGTGGAGCAGGTGGTGGAAGTGGCATCCGCCGCACCGCTGATCGAAACAGATTCTGCCAGCCAGGGCACCGTGGTGGACAACCGCCGCATTGTGCAACTGCCCTTGAATGGGCGGAACTTCCAGCAACTGGCGGTACTCGCCCCCGGCGTCACGGCGCCCGTGGCTGGTTCAGGGGAGCGCTTTGCTGTTGCCGGCACGCGCGGCCTGTCGAACTCCTTCATGATGGATGGCGCCTCCAACACCAACTCCAACGCCAACACCACGTTCATCAACCCGTCCGTCGATTTGATTCAGGAGTTCAAGATCCAGCGCAATACGTTCAACGCCGAATACGGCCGCGGCGCCGCGCAGATCAACGTGGTGACCAAGTCCGGCACCAACAGCCTGCACTTCACTCTGTTTGAATTCCTTCGCAACGACCGGATTCAGGCGCGCAACTTTTTTGATGGCGCGCGCAAGCCCGCGCTACGCCGCAATCAGTTCGGCGGCACGGTGGGTGGCCCCGTCCTGATTCCCAAACTCTACGACGGCCGCAACCGCACGTTCTGGCTGTTCAACTATGAGGCGGTGAGGCAGCGCAATCCCATCACGCAACTGGCTTCAGTGCCGACACAGGCCGAGTTGTCGGGCGATCTTTCCACCGTCGCCGGCGCCATCAACGACCCGTTCGGCGGCAACGTACCCTTTGCCGGCAATCAGATTCCCGCCTCGCGCATCAATGCTTCGAGCGCGCGCTACCGCGAGTTTGTTCCCCTGAGCACCGCGCCGCGCGGCGCCTTTGGTCCCGGCATCAACTATGTCAATCCGCTCAGCACGCGTAACGGTTTCGACCAGTTCACCGTGCGCGGCGACCACAACATCACCTCCACCAGCAACGTCTTTGTGCGCTACAGTCTCAATGACAACGAATCCTACGGGGCTTCCCTGCTGCCGCAGTATCAGCAAAGCGGGCTGTCACGCCAGCACAATGCCGTTGCCGGGCACAATCACGTCATCCGCCCGACGCTGATCAACGAACTGCGCGCCAACTTCAGCCGCCACTCGCTGAACCAGGGGCCCGCTTTTCAGTTTGACCGCAACATGGCTGAGTTGTTCGGTTTGCGAAATCTGCTGGGCAGGACCGAGGGGCGATTCAATGCGCTGCCAACCGTGAACATCACGGGATTTGCGGGAATGGGCGGGCCGGCGCTGATTACCCAGCGCGTGCGGGGTTACTCCCTGCTGGACAACCTTACCTGGATACGGGGCGCGCACACGGTGAAGGCCGGCGCGGATCTGCGGCGCAGCATGCTGGATATCCGCAACATCGGCGCCACCAACGGGTCGTTCGCCTTTCAGGGGCTTTTCACCCGCAGTGCGATCGCCGATTTTCTTCTGGGCATTCCGCGCACCGCCGCCGGCACCGCGCCCCCCGGGCCGGACGGCGTGAACTGGATGAGTTTGTGGCAGTGGTTCGTCCAGGACGACTGGAAAGTGACTTCTGATCTGACGCTCAGCCTTGGCGTGCGTTACGAATACGGCTCGCCGTGGGTGAACTCCCGCGATCAGCGTTCCATCTTTGATCCGTCGTTTCCCGGCGGTCGCCTCATCTATCCCGGCCAGGCGTCCTACTACGTGCCCGGACGCGGCTTCATCGATACGGACAAGCCGCTGGCTTCGCGCGGACTCGTCCCGCCTGACAAAAACAACCTCGCTCCCCGCTTCGGCTTTGCCTGGCGGCCGTTCGGGTCGCGCGATAACTCCGTGCGCGGCAGCTACGGGATCTTTTACGAAGCCTCGAACGCCAACAATGAGGTGCTGTTCGGCACGTTTAACTATCCGCACGTACTGAACCACTCGCTCACCAACGATGCCAGCCGCCAGCTCTTTTTCTGGAACAACATGTTCCCGGACCAGGTTACCGTCGGCAACATCGGATTCAGTTCGCTCGCGCCCAACCTGCCCACCGGTTATGTCCAGCAATGGAGTTTTAATCTTCAGCGTGAAGTGCGTCAGAACCTCGCGGTGGAGGTGGGCTATATGGGATCAAAGGGTACGAAACTCGATTGGCGCAACCGTCCGAATCAGGCTGTGCTCGACGCCGATCCCGCCCGCCCCACTCCGCTGGCCAGCCGTCTGCCGTTCCGCGCCTTCGCACCTACGGCCAACACCATCACCCGGGATGGTTTCTCGAACTACCATGCCTTCATCGCCCGCGTGGAGCGCAGTTTCTCCAACGGCCTGTCCTTCCTGGCGGCCTACACCGGATCGAAATCCATCGACAACTCGTCGTTTGCGGGAAACGTGGGCGCCCAGCCCGCCGAGGCGCAGAACGCCTATGACCGCAACGCGGAAAAAGGGCTCTCCTACTGGGATGTACCGCAGCGCCTGGTGGTGAGCTACATCTGGGACCTGCCGTTCGGCAAGGGCCGCCGGTGGCTGAATGCGGGCGGCGCGGCGGATCGGATTCTGGGCGGATGGCAGTTTTCCGGCATCACGCAGTTCCAGAGCGGGAATCCCTGGAGTGTGCTGGTGGCGGCGGATCCGGCCAACGTCGGCAACGGCGGCCAGCGCGCGGATCTGGTGGGTAATCCGTTTCCCGAAGGCTTCACGCCCGGCGGCCCACGGCGCCTGCGGCTGGACCCCACGGCTTTCGCCATTCCCCGCCGGGGCTTCTTCGGCACCTCCGGCCGCAACATCATCCGCGACGCGCCTACCAACCAATGGGATCTGAATATCGCCAAGGATTTTTCGATTGCCGAACGCATGCGCCTGGAGTTCCGCACGGAGATCTTCAACCTGTGGAATCACACGCAGTTCAACCAGTTCGATAACACCGTGAACAATCCCACGTTCGGAACCTGGCGGTCAGCCAGACCGCCGCGCATCATCCAGTTCGGATTGAAACTGGTTTACTAGCGGCGCAGCAACCTCGCCCAGAATCCTTTGCCCGCTTCCACCGACATTCGCATTTCTTTCTCGATGGCTTCCAGGTCCAGCCGCACCACGTCGGCGAAGCGGCCCTTCAATACGAAGTCCGGCACGCCGCGGGCGAACTGCGCGGCCTGATTCGTGTCGCCGCCGAAGTTGATGACAATTTCGCCCGTGCGCCGGTTCACCTCGTAGCGCCCTTCCGATTCGGCCAGAATCTGCGTCAATTGTTCGGAGAACTTGTGGTGGCGGATGCTGAAGTTGTCGTGGAAAGAGAGCGAACGCGCCCAATCGGGCGCCTTGCCCAGCGATTCGGCGATCAACTCCCGCAGCGTTTCCGACGATGCCGTCAGCAGATCCGGGAAGCCGGTGTGATTGCCGTCAATCGCCGCCCGCATCTCGCGAACTTTCGGAATCATGCGCATCAGATAGGCCCGGTAAAGCGAGGTGCCGATTTCCCGTGTAATCCGCCGCGCCACCTGGCCCGCCACGGAGCGGTTCTCCGGAATCGCCGCATCGATGTGGCAGGTCATCATGCGCTTGCTGATGTCGGGCGGAATCGCGGTTACGTCTTTGTTGGTGGTTATGATCACCGGTGCGTAGCAGTCCGACGTTTCCTGATCGGTGCGCACCAGGCTTGGGACATGCTCTGAAAACTTGTCTCGCGTGACGTCGTCCACCAGCAGCGGAATCGCGCCCAGCCGCTCCCTCAGCCCGAGGGTCCGGACGGCGGTGAACACGCCGCTGCGGATCATCTTTTCGAACCCGAACATGCTGCGCGCCGCCACCCGGGTAAATAGCGTCTTGCCGCCGCTGGAGCGCCCGTAGAGCACGGCGTAAACCGGGTAGATCCAGGGGTCGATTCCCGCCGGCACCGCCGCCTGCCGCAGGTAGGGCGCCGCCGGCGCGCTGTACAGCCAAACCAGAAACGCCCAATAATGTTCCACCGCTCCCGCGCCGTCGCCAAAGAACGTCGAATAGCTTTCGATGAAACTGGTCATCAACTCCACGTCCCGGTGCACTTCTTCGGCCGGTGGCGCCGCGTGGCGCAGTGACAGCCACAGCGATCCATCCAGCAGAACTTCGCCGGAAGGGAAATTCAACGCCGCCCGCGGGATGCGGTCCTCGGAAGGCTCGGCGATGGGCCGCGCATGGAACTGGCGGATGGCGCGAAACAATGACTGCGCGTTGATCAGCGTCTGCCCGGACTTTGTTTTGGGGAGGTTCAGTTCCTTCAACTCCGATCCCAGCTTCTCGGCTTCGCGAATCGCGTCCGCGCTGAAACCGCTCGACACCCCGTGCGGCGCTTCCTCCACCAGCACCGCGCCGGCTTTCACCACCCTTGCCACCGGAACATCGTTCAGTTCCACGCCAGCCTTGCGCGCCTCGGCCGCGCCCGCGGCATTGCGCGCCACGATCAGATCGGCATCCACCGGATCGCTTTGATCGTAGTCCCGGGTGTAGTATTCGTCGAAGGTGTTCCACGCCTTGTCGCCATCAAAGCAGACATACACCTCCTGCTGGCGTCCTTCAAACGCCTGCGCGCTCAGGTTCGCCGAGCCTGTCACCACACGCCTGTGCTCCGGCCCGCCCAGCAGATAAAGCTTTTCGTGGCTGGGCCGCTTGCGCAGCAGTCGGAATCGCAGTGTGCCGTCCAGCACCCGCTCCATCAGTTTCTCGCCGCGGCTGCTGAGGAACTTCGCCAGCGCTTCGGTGAATGCCTTCTGATCCGCCAGCACGTCGGCGAAGCCATAGGCTTCCGACGCCTGCGCCAGCGCGATGTGCTCTTTTGAGAGGATGCGTTCCGAGCCGAAGACGATCTCGACGTCCGCAAAACGCGGAACCAGTTTGACCAGAAATTCAATCGACGATGAAAACGTGATGGCTTTCAGGGAATCATAGCCGTCAAACAGCGCCTCCCAGCCGGTCTGTTCACAGTGGATCAGTTCGGCGTGAAATACGGTAAGCGGCCCTGTGGGGACCTGATCCTGGAAGAGATTGCCAGCTTGCACGTTCAGTCTTCCATGGTATCAGCCGCGCTGAGGACTCTAGGCCGATTCATCGATCATCTTTACCACCACATCTTCCACTTCCCGCGCCACATCGGCCAGCCCTGGTGAATCGAACATCGCCATCATCGCCGTCGGTTTGATGGTGGCGATGCGGAAGCCGCCTTCCACCCCGTAGACCGAGATGCGGCAGGGCAGGGCAGTGGACACCGCCCCGTTCGCTTCCAGCACTTTCCTGGCCTGGTGCGGGTTGCACACTTCGTAGATCCTGCAGGCCGGACCAAATTCCACGCCCTTCTTCCTCATCGTCTCCCGCAGGTCATGGACCGTGATGACGCCGAAGCCGTGGCGCGCCGCCGCTTCGTGAAGACCGCGGTCGATCTCCTCAAGCGGCTTATTTGAAGCTACTTCGTATAACATATGCCTATATACGATTATAGGCTGTTAGCGAACCCAGCCCGGGAGGACGTAGGCATAGATCACCACGATCAACCCGATCATCGACGCCAGGAAGACGCTGTGGCCCAGCGTGAAGCGGAACAGTTTCGCCTCGTCGCTGGAGGGCATGCCAGTGGCCGCCGCCGCCACCGCGATGCTTTGCAGGCTGATCATCTTGCCCATCACGCCGCCACTGGAATTCGACGCCGCCATCAATACCGGATTCAGCCCAAGCTGGTTCGCCGTCACCACCTGCAGATTGCCAAACAGCGCGTTGGCCGAAGTATCGCTGCCCGTGAGGAATACACCCAGCCAGCCCAGCATCGCGCTGAAGTATGGGAATGCCGCTCCGGTGGCGGCAAAGGCCAGCCCCAGTGTCGCGGTGGCGCCGCAGTAGTTCATCAGGTAGGCCAGGCCCAGCACCGCGCCGATGGTGACCAGTGAGAGAAACAGTTGCTTGAAGGACTTTCCAAGGATGCCCAGGTAGCGCGCCGGTGAGATGCGCAGAATGAAGCAGGAGACCAGGGAGGCCAAGAGACAGGCCGTACCCGACGCCGACAGGTAGTTGAACGAAAATGGCGCGCCGTAGGCCGAAGCTTTCGCCACCGTGGGCGGAATACGCTCCACCAGGTTGTGCAGGCCCGGCCAGGTGAAGCTGATGGAGGCGACCTTGTCGATGGCGGCCTTGTTCTCGCCCCACACAAGCACGAAGAACACCAGCAGCAGGTAAGGAGACCAGGCAAGAATCACTTCGCCGAAGGAATGCTTCTTCGGCAGATCGCCGCGGGTGGAGCCTTCCAGTTCAAACGTGTTTGACGGTTTCCAGACCTTGATCAGAATCACCATGAGGACGATCGCGGTTAAGGAACTTACGATGTCGGTCAGTTGCGGTCCGAGGTAATTCGACACATAGAATTGCGCGAAGGCAAAACCGAAACCGCAGGCCAGCGCTGCCGGCAGCACACCCGACAACGCGCGCCATCCGCCCATCACCAGCACCAGGTAGGCCGGCACAAACGCCGAAAGCGGAGCGCAGATGCGGCCCACGTTCGCGCTCAGATCAAGCAGCGGAAGCCCGGTGATGCCGTTCAGCGTGATCAGCGGGATGCCGATGGAGCCGAATGCCACCGGCGCCGTGTTGGCAAGCAGGCAGATGCCCGCCGCGTAGAAGGGAGAGAATCCCAACCCGGTCAACATCGCCGCCGCCACCGCCACAGGCGTGCCAAACCCGGCCGCGCCTTCAATGAAGGCGCCAAACGCGAAGGCGATCAACAGCGCCTGCAGCCGGCGGTCATCGGTCAGCCCGCCCACCGAATCCTTGATGATTTCGAACTTCCCTGTCTCTACCGCGATGCGGTAGAGAACGATTGCCCAGAACACGATCCAGCCGATGGGAAACATGCCGAAGGTGGCGCCATAGGCTACCGAACTCACTGCCAGATTCACCGGCATCCCGTAGCCGCCGATGGCTACCAGCAGCGCCGCCCCAAGGCCGGTGAGGCCGGAGATCCAGGCCGGCTTTCTCAACACGCCGAGAAGGAAAAGGAGGACGAAAATCGGGATGGCGGCGACGAAGGCTGACATGCCCAGGCTGCCGGCGAGAGGGGTGTAGTTTTGTTGCCACATGACAATGGACCGAAAGGCGACTCTATGAAAGAGTGTGCCCATTTGTCAAGCACTACCTGCGCCAGGCATCCAGGATGGAGACAAAAAACGTGTGCTGAAGGCGATACGGCGTCCGCGGTCTTGCCCCTTCAAGCCCGATGTTGGCCAGCGAGAAGCACCACTCGTTCCATGTGGTATCGCAAGGCGTACTTCATTGGTAAGCGCTCTGACGCGGTTCGCCGATTTTTCTCATGGTCGGTCGGATCGCATCGAAAAATTCCCCGGAACGGATTGATGTCGGCGCTCGATGCGGTGTAAGTATAGTACTAGAGGCTTTTACCTGGAGGTGGGTTCCTGGCGCGCCGTTCCCGGAAACTCCTCCGGCAAGGTACTGAAAAAACTAGGAAGGGGTAAGGTTACGGAACGAAGGTCCTATTGGCGATACCACGTGAAGATGCGAGTCTGTACATCCGATCACTATACCGATGCCCGTGACGGATATCGAAGCACCACAGCCTCGGCAGGCCGATAGAAGAGAACGTAACCCCGGACGGCGAATGGAAAAATCAGGCCCGGACGGTGGCGGCGCTTCGCCGAAGCAGCCAAGCGCGCTCGCGGAACTGAATCAGTTCCTCAAGGAATATCAACCGCTGTTGGGTGTGTTGGTGGCGGTGATGCTGGCCCTGTTTTCGGCCTATCTGTCAATCAAGTCAGAATTGAGTTCGTTGAAGACTGACCTGGCCCGAATCTCGGAGTCTACAAAATCCATCCAGACTTCCCTGGCGACCAGGCAGGACGTAAAGGATCTCAGGAATACGGTGGTGCAGAAACTGGATGGTCACGCCGAGGCGATCCGCGTGATGGTTTCGGCGCTAAAGGCGAAATCGATTCCCGTTGACGAGGCTTCCATCGGCCGGTACCTGGCTAAAGGCGGCGATCGAACGTCCGCCTGGGGACGCCTGATTCCGCCGGTGGTGCCTGGATCTCCGGGGCCGTTCCGCGATGGAGATGAGTTGCTTTATTATGCGGTGGAACGTGCATCCGTGGTCGCCTGTCAGGCGGGCGAAATCAGCCGAATCACCGCTGACTCGCTGGAACTGATGGTCAGCATCTCTCCCATAGCTGGCGCCGGCGTACCGGATAGCCCCGCTTTAGGTACGCTCTATGCGCGTGACAATGGGCATTCGCTCGCCAAGGTGGAATTGTTCCGCTATCAGAGCCCGCAGATGAAAGTGCTCGTGAAACCAGGCGACCAGATTGGACGCGGCCAACAGATTGCAATTCTGAATGGCCGTCCCGCTTCGGTCCCGGCTGAATTGCGGCTCAGTTTCGTCAGCCGGGGCAGAACGGTTCCTCTTGACAAGGCAATTCCTGAAGTTCATTCGGACAAGGGCGAGGGCATTTTCGCCCGTTATTGCCTGTCCTGTCACTACGACGACAGCACGGTGAGGCGGGTGGGCCCGGGACTTGCCAAGCTACGCGGATCGACGCTGTCCGACGGACGCAGGGCGACACGCGAGGAAATTCTTTCGGTGATCGACCAGGGCGTTCAGGGCATGCCATCGTTTTCCCGAATCCTCAGCGAAGAACAGAAGCAGTCCGTGATCACCTATCTTCTTCGGCCGTGAAGGCCCGCTCGGCCGGCTCTTTCGCTATCATCGGTGGTTTCTGATGCGAATCCTTTACACAGCGGCGGCAACTTCCATTGGCGGACGCAAAGGCCACGGCGCCACCGCCGACGGCAAGCTGAAAACAGACTTCAGCGTCCCCAAGGAGATGGGCGGAGACAACGGCAAGGGCGTCAACCCCGAACAGCTTTTCTCGCTCGGCTACTCCTCCTGCTTCGGCAGCGCAATTCAGCACGTGGCCGGGATCAGGAAACGCAAGATCGAGGAAATTGCCGTCACTGCGCACACCAGCATTGGCAGAAAAGAGGGCCCCGGTGGGCTTGCCCTTGAGGTAACCCTCGACATCCGCCTGCCCGATCTGCCGCAGGCCGAGGCCGAGGAAATTGTAGCCGAGGCGGATCGCGTCTGCCCTTACTCAAACGCGATCCGCGGCAATGTGACAGTGCACCTGCGCGTGGCCGGGCACAAGGGCACTTAGCCTCACTTAGCCTGCTTCAGGCGGCCTGCGCCAATCGCGGCGCAAGCTGCGGAATCGTGGCGGCGAACACCTGCTCAATCCGGTCGGCCGGAATGAACTCCATCTCGGCGCGCACCTGCTCGGGCAGATCCCGAAGGTCCTTGAGATTCGCCTTCGGCAGCACCACCCTGCGAATCCCGGCGCGCCTTGCCGCCAGCACCTTCTCCTTCAGTCCGCCGATGGGCAGAACCAGGCCGGTAAGCGTGATCTCGCCCGTCATCGCCGTATCGCCTCTGGCGGGCATGCCCGTGTAAAGGGAAGCGAGCGCCACCGCCGCCGTGATGCCCGCCGATGGACCGTCCTTGGGCACCGCGCCCGCCGGCACATGCACGTGTACCGCGCAGTCCTTGAACTTCTCAGTCTGAATGCCCAGACCGCGGGCATGGGACCAGATGTAGCTTTGGGCCGCGCGCGCCGATTCCTGCATCACCTCGCCCAATTGTCCGGTGAGGGTCAGCCCCTTGCCGTCCGGCAGCAGCGTCGCCTCAATGTACAGCACATCGCCGCCGGTTTCGGTCCACGCCAGCCCCGGCGCCACGCCAGGCTCCAGGTGTCGGCGCATCTGCTCCGGATAGAAGATTTCCGGACCCAGCATTTCGCTCAGATCCTGTCTGCGGACCGCGATCACCCCGTTTTCACCCTGGGCCACCTTTACGGCGATCTTGCGGGCCACCCGGCCCACGGTCTGCTCCAGCCGCCGCAGGCCCGCTTCCCGCGTGTAGCCGGAAATAATCCCGCTGATGGCGCCCTCATCAAAGGTCACATTTCCGGGGTCCAGTCCGGTCTCCTTCAACTGCCGCGGGATGATGTACTTTCTGGCGATCTCCACCTTCTCCTCTTCGCTGTATCCGGCCAGCCGCAGGATCTCCATGCGATCGAGCAGCGGGCGCGGGATGGTGTCCAGCGCGTTCGCCGTGGCAATGAACAGAACCTTCGAAAGATCAAAGGGCAGGTCCAGATAGTTGTCGCGGAACTTGTTGTTCTGCTCGGGATCGAGAATCTCCAGCAGCGCCGCCGCCGGATCGCCGCGATAGTCGCGTCCCAGCTTGTCCACCTCATCCAGCAGGATGACGGGGTTGGCCGCGCCGGCCCGCCGCATGGCCTGGATCAGCCGGCCCGGCATCGCGCCAATGTAGGTGCGCCGGTGGCCCCGCAGTTCGGCCTCATCGTGCAGGCCGCCCACGCTGAACCGTTCGAACTTGCGTCCAATGGCCCGCGCGATTGACTGCCCCAGCGACGTTTTGCCGGTGCCCGGAGGCCCTGCGAAGCAGAGAATCGGAGCCTTTGCGCCCGGATTCAGCTTCAGCACGGCCAGGTGCTCCAGGATCCGTTCCTTCACTTCCTTCAGGTTGTAGTGATCGTCGTCGAGCACCTTGCGGGCGTTGGCGATATCCAGGTGATCTTCGGTGAGCTTGCGCCACGGCAACTCCAGCACATACTCCAGGTACGTGCGGATGACGTGATAGTCGGGCGCCGCCGTTGGCAGCTTCTCCAGACGCCGCAGTTCGCGCTCGGCTTCCTTGCGCACCTCCTCGGGCAGGTCGGCCTTGGCCAGTTGCTCCCGCAGAAGCTCAATCTCGGCTTTGTCGTCGCCTTTTTCGCCAAGCTCCTGCTGGATCGCGCGCATCTGCTGGCGGAGCAGGTATTCCTTCTGCTCCTTCGACATTTCGCTGCGCGCCTCATGAGCGATCTTGGCGCGCAACTCCAGCACCTGCACCTCGTAGGAAAGGTAGGTGTGCATCAGACGCAATGCTTCCAACCGCGTCTGCGCTTCCAGCAGCGCCTGCGCCTTGGGCAGATCCAGGCTCAGCATCGATGCCACAAGGTAGACCAGCCGCAGCGGATCGTCCGTATGGTGCAGCAGCCGCTCCAGATCCATCGACGTCTGGCTCTGCGCCAGCGTAATGGCCTTTGACGTCAGCTCCGCCACCGCCCGTTCGAGCGCCTCCACCTCGGGCCCCGAATCGGTGGGCAGAGGCAGGGGAGTGAAACGCGCCACCGGATAAGCCGCGCCGGGTTCCATCCTCAGAAGGACCACCCGTTCCATGCCCAGCACGAACACTTCGATCTGCTCGTCGTTTTTGGCGAAGCGGCGGATCGCCGCGCGGGTGCCGATCGTGTACAGATCGTTCTGGCCCGGATTCTCGGTGCCGGACTCGCGCTGCGCCACCAGAACGATTTCCTGGTCTTCTGAATGCAGCGCCGCCTCAACAGCGGCCACTGAGGCCGGACGGCCCACCGTCAGCGGCAGCATCAGGTGGGGATACAGCACCACGTTCTTTAAGGGAAGCAGCGGCAGCTCTCTCACCACAGTCAATTCGTTTGTCGTTTCCATCCTTAGCCTCCTGTACTGTTTAGACGCAGCAAACCCGCTGCGGGGCGCAGCAATCTTGTTTCCTCATGCGGCGGCGAGTTGGGCGGTTTCAAACCGCAACTCGCCGCAGGTGGTGTCAAATTCCGCCACTACTTTCTGCTGATCATGGACCTCGCCTTTTAGCAACAGGCGGGCCATCGGTGTCTCAATCTCTCTTTGGATGGCGCGCTTCAGCGGGCGTGCGCCATAGGACGGGTCGTAGCCCGACCGCACCAGGTGTTTCCTGGCCGCCTCAGTCAATTCGATCTCGATGTTGCGCTCGGCCAGCCGCTTGCGCAGGCCGTCCAGTTGAATCTCCACGATCTCCATCAGGTGCGCCTCGCTCAGCGAGTGGAACACCGTAATTTCGTCGATGCGGTTGAGGAACTCCGGCCGGAATCCGCGCCGCAGTTCGTCGAGCACCTCCCCCTTCATCCGTTCATAGCCGCCGCCGGCGAAATCGCCCCGGTAATCGAGGATGCGGTGGCTTCCGATGTTGGAGGTCATGATCACAATCGTGTTCTTGAAATCCACCGTTCGCCCCTGCCCATCGGTAAGCCGCCCGTCATCGAGCACCTGCAGCAGCACGTTGAAGACGTCGTAGTGCGCTTTTTCGATCTCGTCCATCAGCACCACCGAATACGGGCGGCGGCGGATCGATTCGGTCAACTGGCCGCCTTCTTCATAACCCACGTATCCGGGAGGCGCGCCGATGAGCCGCGCCACGGTGTGCTTTTCCTGGTATTCGGACATGTCAATCCGAATCATGGCGTGTTCGTCGTCAAACAGAAATTCGGCCAGCGCGCGGGCCAGTTCCGTCTTGCCCACGCCGGTCGGACCCAGGAACAGGAAGCTGCCGATCGGCCGCCGCGGATCCTTCAGTCCGCTGCGGGCGCGAAGCACGGCTTCGGACACTACTTTCACGGCTTCGTCCTGGCCTACCACTCGCTTGTGCAATTCGTCTTCCAGATGCAGCAGCTTCTGCACTTCCCCTTCCAGCAGCCGCGACACCGGCACGCCGGTCCACCGGCTCACCACTGCTGCGATGTCTTCCTCATCCACTTCTTCTTTGATCAGGCGGGGCTGCCCCTTCTGTCCGGCCAGCCGTTGCTCCTCTTCCTTCAGCTTGCGCTCAAGCTCAATCAGCCTGCCGTACTTCAGTTCGGCGGCCTTGTTGAGGTCGTAGGCGCGCTCGGCCTGCTCAATCTGCTGGCGCGTCTGGCCCAGTTGCTCGTTCAGGTCGCGCACACGCTGCACGGCGTCCTTTTCGATTTTCCACTGCGCTTCAAGCGCGGCTGACTGTTCCTTCAAATCGGCCAACTCTTTTTCGAGCTTCACCAGCCGTTCCTTCGAAGCCGCATCGGTCTCCTTCTTCAGCGCCTCGCGCTCGATTTCCAGTTGCATCGTGCGGCGCGAAATTTCGTCCAACTCCGACGGCATGGAATCGATCTCGGTGCGCAGCTTAGCGGCCGACTCGTCCACCAGATCGATCGCCTTATCCGGCAGGAACCGGTCCGAGATGTAGCGGTTGGAGAGAATCGCCGCCGACACCAGCGCGGCGTCCTTGATGCGCACGCCGTGGTGGACCTCATAGCGCTCGCGCAGGCCGCGCAGGATGGAAATGGTGTCTTCCACGCTCGGCTGATCCACCAGCACGGGCTGGAAACGGCGCTCAAGCGCAGCGTCCTTTTCCACGTGCTTGCGATATTCATCGAGCGTGGTGGCGCCGATGCAATGCAACTCGCCGCGCGCCAGCATCGGCTTCAGCAGGTTGCCGGCGTCCATAGCCCCTTCGGCCTTGCCCGCTCCCACCACCGTGTGCAATTCGTCGATAAAGAGAATGATCGCGCCCTCGGAAGACTGCACTTCCTTCAATACCGCCTTCAGCCGCTCCTCAAACTCGCCGCGGAACTTGGCGCCGGCGATCAGCGCGCCCATGTCCAGCGTCACCACGCGCTTGTGCTTCAATCCTTCCGGTACGTCGCCGCGGATGATGCGCTGGGCCAGGCCCTCGGCAATTGCCGTCTTGCCCACGCCCGGCTCGCCAATCAGCACCGGGTTGTTCTTGGTGCGGCGGCTCAGCACCTGGATCACACGGCGGATCTCCTCGTCGCGGCCAATCACAGGGTCGAGTTTGCCCTGCGCGGCCATCGTCGTCAGGTCGCGGCCGTACTTCTCCAGGGCTTCATAGGTGGCTTCGGGATTCTGCGTGGTCACGCGCTGTGAACCGCGTACGGCTTCCAGCGCCTTGGCCAGTTTCTCGCCCGTGACGCCAAACTCCTTCAGCAGCTTGCCCGCCGCGCCCGGCTCGGCGGCCAGCGCCAGCAGTACGTGTTCAACCGAAATGTAGTCGTCCTTCATCCGCTTGGCTTCGTCTTCGGCTGTCATCATGACCTTGGCCAGGCGGTTGCTGACGTAAATCTGATCGGCGCCGCCACCGGTGCCGGAAACTTTGGGCAGCTTTTCCAACTCGCCTTCCATCCGTTTGCGGAAGGCCTGGGGGTTTACGCCCGCCTTGGCCAGGATGGAGATAGCGAGACCACCCTCCTGCTCCACCAGCGCCGCCAGCAGGTGCTCAGGCTCAAGCTGCTGCTGGGAAAGGCGTATGGCTTTGGACTGGGCGGCGCGGATGGCCTCGTGCATTTTTTCGGTGAAACGGTTCAGGTCCATGGTGGAAGCTACCTCCGATTTCGAGCATATCATATCAGCGTCTCCATATGCAATAATCTGAGCGATGCATTGTCAAGTCTTGCAGCCGCACCCTCCCTGCACTCCCGCTATGACTTCCAGAATTCGGAACCCGCTATTGACTGAACGTGTTACACTGCGTAATAGAGGCCGAAGGGCCTTTCTACAAGATTCTGCAACGTTTGGGTGAGCGAGGACGTCGATTAAGGCGAGTCCGGTTCGGTTCGAAGAAGCGTGCAACCGATGTCAGTGGAAACTGTGAACCCCAGACAGACCGAGAAGCCCGAGGATCCAGATGTACATCTGGACAGGCTGCTTGTCGTTGAAACAAACATCCCCTGGTACAAGTCGTTCGTCCAGAACATCCAGGAAGCGATCAATCCGCCGAAACTTCCTCCCCTCGAAGTCACCTCCAAACCCGTCGCTGTAAAGGACATTTGGGGCCTGACGGCGGGCCAGGAAAAGCGTGCCGGCGGTCTTTCCCTTCTGATCCATGGTGTGGTGATCACGCTCGCCCTGGTGCTTGGAACAAACGAGCAGATCCAGCAGAAGGTGAAAGAGACCGTCACCCTGATCGCTCCTGACCTTGCGCCCTACCAGCCCAAGAATCAGCCCAAGCAGCAGGCCATGGGCGGCGGCGGCGGCGGTGGTGACCGTTCCCTCACGCCTCCGGCCAAAGGCAAGCTGCCCAGACCCGCACCCAGGCAGTTCACTCCCCCCGCTCAGGTTGTCCACAACGAACAGCCCAAGCTGATCATGGAGCCTACGCTTCAGATTCAGCCCGACGCCAATCTGCCCAAATCGAACCTTCCGTTGTTCGGCGATCCGCTTGCGAAAATCGGTCCACCCTCAAACGGCCCCGGGTCCGGGGCTGGTATCGGCGCCGGTTCGGGTGGTGGCGTGGGATCCGGCAAGGGCACCGGTTATGGGCCTGGTGAGGGCGGCAACGTCGGCGGTGGCGTATACAAAATCGGTGGTGGGGTTTCGGCTCCCTCGCTGGTGTTCAAGGTCGAGCCCGAATATTCCGAAGAAGCGCGCAAAGCGAAATTCCAAGGCACCGTGGTTCTCTATGTCGAAGTGGATGAAAAAGGACAGCCGCGGAACCTGAAAGTGGTGCGTCCGCTGGGGTTAGGGCTGGATGAAAAGGCCATTGAGGCGGTTCAGAAGTGGCGTTTCCGCCCTGGCTATAAGGACGGCAAGCCGGTCGCCGTCGCTGCCACGATCGAAGTCAACTTCAGACTCCTGTAACTGCGATACAACGGCAGGGAGGCGCGGCCCCAACCCGCCTCCCTTTCTGCTTCTCTACGGGCGCACTTTTCGCGCTACACCGATCAGATCTTCCAACTGCTTCTCTTGTGCCGCGCCAGGCCGGGTGACCTCCGGGCGCACAGACCCATACGACTGTGGAACCGCCACAAGGCGCAGCAGGCTCAACTGGAATTCGATGTGGTTGGTGACTTCTCTTTGGGTTTGGGTCATAGCACTTATCTGATCGGCGGTCCCGGTCAGATCTGTAGCGCAATTTGGATCAGGTTTATCCTGCAGGTCCCGGCTCAGGTGAGGCTCGTAAGAGGTTTTGGCGACGGATCAGTTACGAGCACTGGTTGGGCGGGATTCAAGGAGGGTCCGTTTGGTGGGAACCTGATGGCGGGTCTCTAATTTGACTGGATCGCAAGGAGGAGCAACCCTACGCTCGCTTGTCCGTCGCCAAGAACATCCTACGCCTCTTTCTTAAGCAGGCAGCTTGCCAAAGCCGCATCCCGAATAAAATCAAAGCTTTTCACCCAATCGCAGCCCTCCCGGTACGGATTTGAATCCCACACTGGAACTGCTATGCCAAAAAGGATGGTAGCTTTTACCGGATACACTTCCCTCCCGGCTCAAAAGCGCATACCCTAAGAGGGACTCGCCTCATGCGAACCGCCCTCTACCTTCTCATCGCCACCGTTTCGGCCGCCTACGGTCAATCCACGTTCCGAAAAGACGTCCGTCCCTTTCTGGTCCGCTACTGCGAGCCCTGCCACTCGGCCAAATCCAAGGCCGGCGGGCTCAACCTGCAGGCCTACTCCTCGGTTGCCTCGGTGCTTGCCAACCAGGATGTCTGGGACAGGATCGCCCGTAAGATCCGCACCGGCGAGATGCCTCCCAAGGGGACCCCCGCTCCCGCACCGGCCAGCGTCCGCAACGTGCTGAACTGGCTGCGGGCCGCCTACGCCCGCCACGACCGCAGGACAAAGCCCGATCCGGGCCGCGTCACCGCCCGCCGCCTCAATCGCGCCGAATACGACAACACTGTCCGCGACCTCACCGGCCTCGATCTGCGCCCCGCCGCCGCGTTCCCTGTCGATGACTCAGGCTACGGGTTTGACAACATCGGTGACGTACTCTCCCTTTCGCCCGCGCTGCTGGACAAATACCTTGCCGCCGCGCGCACCGTGGCCAATGCCGCCATCGCCGTTCCCCGCACCTTCAAGGAAACCATTGAGCGGCGCCGCGCCGGACGTGGGGAACTCCCCGGTCCCGCCCTTGAGGTCCGTTACAACTTCCCGGCCGAGGGGGATTACGATCTTCGCATCGCACTTACCGGCCGCCGTCCCGCCGAGAGCGAGCCAATCCAGTTGGTGACCTCGGCCGGCGGTAACGTTGAACTGGTGACGCCCGCCGCCACGCCCAACGGCCGTCCGCGAGTGCATGAGCGCACCGCCCGCCGCAAGGCCGGGCCCCTTACCCTGCGGGTCGAGTTGATCGGCGCCGACGGTAAGCTGCTGGCCGAAGATCCGATCCGCGGCCTTGCGATCGAATACATTGAAATCCGCGGTCCCCGTAATGCTGTTCAAACGCCGCCGGTGAGCCATCAGTGGATCCTCATCTGTGGCCAATGGCCGGGTAAGTACGATGGCGCCTGCCTCGAAAGCATCGTCGCGAACCTGGCCCGCCGGGCTTTCCGCCGCCCCGTCACGCCGGCCGAAACCGCCAGGCTCACCGCCTATGTTCACGCGGCCATCAAAGACGGCGCCTCCCCGGAACAGGGACTGCGCGACGCCCTCGAAGCCATCCTCGTCTCGCCCCATTTCCTGTTCCGCATCGAAGAGGACCGCGGCAAAGCGCCGCACCCGGTGAATGACTTCGAACTCGCCTCCCGGCTGTCCTACTTCCTGTGGAGCAGTATGCCCGATCAGACGTTGTTTGATCTGGCAGCCAAACGCACGCTGCATCAGCCGGCGGTGCTCGAACAGCAGGTCCGGCGCATGATTCGCGACCAGCGATTCCAGGGCTTCGTTGAAAATTTCCTCGGCCAATGGCTGCAACTCCGCAATCTTGACGTGGTGAAACCGGACCCAGTGAAATTCCCTTCCTTTGACGAAGAACTGCGGTCCGCAATGAAAAAAGAGACCGAACTCTTCTTCAAAACCCTCATCCTGGAGGACCAGCCGCTTTTGAGTTTTCTAAACTCCAACTTTACATTTCTCAATGAGAGACTGGCCCGCCACTACGGCATCGCAGGCGTCCATGGTCCGGAATTCCGCCGTGTGCCGCTGTCCACCGGCGAACGCGGCGGAATCCTCACACAGGCCAGCGTGCTCACCGTATCGTCCTATCCCACGCGCACCTCTCCGGTCATCCGCGGCAAGTATGTGCTTGAGAACATCCTCAACGCACCCCCGCCGCCTCCTCCTCCCAATGTCCCTTCGCTTGAAGATTCGGCGCAAGGGTTCACCGGCACTTTGCGCCAGCAACTCGAGAAACATCGCGCCGACCCGGCCTGCGCCTCCTGTCACAATCGCATGGACGCGCTGGGGTTCGGATTGGAAAACTACGACGCCATTGGCGCATGGCGGACCGCGGAAGCCGGTCTTCCCATCGATTCCTCCGGCGCATTGCCCGGCGGACGCGCCTTTCGTTCTCCAGCCGGACTCCGTGAACTCCTGTTCGAACAAAAGGACGATTTTGCGGAGTGTCTGACAGAAAAAATGTTAATCTATGCACTTGGACGCGGACTGGATAAGCATGACCGGCCCACCGTGCGCCGCATCGTTCACAGTCTTGCCTCGGATCAGTACAGATTCTCGCGCCTGGTGCTGGAGGTTGTCCGTAGCGCTCCGTTTCTGATGCGCCGGCCCGAGGGAGGAATTCGGAGATGACCGGTAAGTTTCTGCCCCGCAGGACGCTGCTTCGCGGACTCGGCGCCAGTGTCGCTCTGCCGCTGCTGGACGCCATGACCCCGGCCTTCGTCCCGCCCAGCCGCACCACTTCCCAGCCGCCGCTGCGCATGGCGTTCTGCTATGTCCCCAATGGCATCATTCCCGCCGAATGGACTCCTGACGCCGAAGGCCCCGGCTATGCGATGAAGCACATCATGCAGCCGATGGAGCCGTTTCGCGACCGTACGCTGGTGCTCACCGGACTTACTCACAACGGGGGGCGCGCGCTCGGCGATGGACCGGGCGACCATGCCCGCGCCGCCGCCAGTTTCCTCACCGGCATCCATCCGCGCAAGACCGCCGGCGCCGACATCAAGGCCGGCCTTTCCGTCGATCAGGCTGCCGCGATCAAGATCGGCCATCTTACCCGCTTCCCTTCGATCGAACTCGGGTTGGAGGACGGCCGCCTGGTGGGTAGCTGCGATTCCGGCTATAGCTGCGCCTATTCGAACAACCTTGCCTGGCGCGGTGAAGCGATGCCGATGCCGCCCGAGATGAATCCGCGGCTGGTGTTTGAAAAGCTCTTCGGCGCCGAAGGCGAAGAATTGGATTCGCCGCAGCGGATCAGCCGGCTGCGTAAAAGCATCCTCGATTCCATCCAGCAGGACACACGCACGCTACAAACGAAACTCGGCCCCACCGACCGGCGCAAGATGGACGAGTACCTCACCAGCGTCCGCGACATCGAACGGCAGATCGAGGCGGCGGAGAAAACCGGCCGCGCCATTCCCCCGCCGATGGCGAGGCCCGATGGCATTCCGCTCGACTACGCCGAACACGCCCGCCTGATGTTTGACCTGATGACGGTGGCCTTCCAGATGGATGCCACGCGCGTGCAAACCCTGATGATGGCCCGCGAAGGTTCCACCCGCGCCTACCGCGAGATTGGCGTCTCCGATGCGCATCATCCGCTCACCCACCATCGCGGCAATGAAGAGATGATCGCCAGGGTCATCCGTATCAACCGTTATCACGTCGAACAGTTCGCCTATTTTATTGAGAAACTGCGTTCCACTCCCGACGGCGATGGCAGCCTGCTGGACCATGCAATGATCGTCTACGGCTCCGGCCTTGCCGACGGCAATCGCCACACGCATCACGATCTGCCGGTGTTGCTGGCCGGCGGCGGCAACGGAAAGCTCAAGCCCGGCCGCCACGTGCGATACGCCAAGGACACGCCGATGGCGAACCTCTATCTCGCCATGCTTGACCGCATGGGTGTGGAGACCGAAAGCCTCGGCGACTCCAACGGTAAACTGGAACATCTTTCCGGCATCTAATCGAACTCCAATGAACGACCAGGAATTCCTCGAATATCTGAAGACCGTCGATACTCCGACGCTCTGCAACGCCATTGAACTGCTGGGCGTCCGGCCCCATGAGGCCGGCTTCACGCCGCTGCAACTGCGCTGCCTGTTCCCCGAACTGGGCCGCATGATCGGCTATGCCGTGACTGCGCAGGTGGAGACCGTCACCACTATGGAAGAGCGCGATAACCGGCTCTTCTTCGACCTTTACTCCCTGATCGCCGCCAGCCCGAAGCCCGCCATTGTGGTGCTGCAGGACATCGGGGCCCATGGCGACTTCGCCGCCCACGCCGGTGAGGTGGTGTGCACAATTTCGCAACGGCTGGGCGCCATCGGGTTAGTGAGCGATTGCGGTGTGCGCGATATCCCCGAAGTCCGCCGGCTCGGATTTCAGTACTTCGCCCGCGGTACGGTGGCCAGCCACGCCAACTACCGCATCGCCCGTGTGGGCGTGCCGGTGCAGGTGCTGGGCCTTGTGGTGAAGTCCGGCGATCTGCTTCATGGCGATGAAAACGGCCTCGCTCTGGTGCCGTGCGAAAAGCGTGAGCTGATCGCGGAAAAAGTCGACCTGATTCGCGGCCGCGAAGGAAAGTTGCTGGACTTTGTTCGCGGTGACGGATTCACGCTGGATGGCCTGAAGAAGTTCATGGCGCTCGAGTAAGCTCACTCCTCGGCGGGGGGCTTGTGCGAACCACCGCGTTTGATGATATCATGTCCCCACGCATTCGCTGGAGCGATGCGCAAGGGGTAAATAGGATGAAACACTTCGCGCGGACAATCACCGTCCTGTCCGTTCTTAGCGCCTGTGCCTGGGGGCAAATCGGCATTGGTACGATCACCGGGCGCATCACTGATTCCACCGGCGCCGTGGTGCCCGCCGCCGACGTCACCGTAGTTTCGGTGGATACCAATTTCACTTTTAAGGCCACCTCGAACGAGGATGGCATCTACCGGGTGCCTTCGCTGAACCCTGGCAAGTATCGTGTGACGATGGAAGCGCAGGGCTTCAAGAAAACCACCCAGCAGGTGGAACTGCGCACTGGCGATACGCTGGCCGTTGACGCCGCGCTTCAGGTGGGCAGCATTAGCGAATCGGTGGAAGTCAGCAGCGCCGCCACGTTGTTGGAAACCGAAACCTCGGCCACAGGCTCTGTGGTGGCGGGCTCGGTTCTGTACGACCTTCCGCTTTACCAGCGCTACATCAATTCCACTCTCAATCTTGTGCCCGGAATGAGCACCGGCGGCTACGCCTATGGCGGCGGCCTCGGCAATTATCACCTGGCTGGCCAGCGTGCGGGCGCCATCGGCATCTTCGAGGATGGCGTCAATGGCAACGACCAACAGGACGGCACGGGCACCATCAAACCGATACAGAATTCGGTCGCCGAAGTAAAGGTGCTCACCACGGTCCCGCCCGCTGAATATGGCCATTCGGCCGGGGGCGTCATCAGCGTGGCGAAAAAGAGCGGAACCAACGAATTCCACGGCATGGCCTCCTTCTACGGCCGTACCCGCAGCATGCAGCACCGGCTCTTTTTCGACCGTGACCGCTCGTCGGCGCCCACCGCCGGCCGTCCCAATGGCCAGTCGGTCTTTTTCATGCAGCCCGACGCCAGCGTCAGCGGCCCCATCGTCAAGAACAAAACCTTCTTCTTTTTTGGCTACCAGCGCCTCCATGAGAAAAAGGTTGCGCAGGTGGACGCCACTACTCCCACAGCGGAAATGCTTGGCGGTAATTTCAATTTTCCCGGCGTCAACGCCAACCCGATCTTTGATCCCGCCACCACTCGCCGTCTGGCGAACGGCAACTGGGCGCGTGACCCGTTTGCCGGCAACATCGTTCCCGTCAACCGTATTGACCCTGTTGCCCGCAACGTGATCGCAATCGATCCCTGGGTGAGGCCGAACCGCACTGGCACGTTCAACGCTCAGGGACCGAGCGGCAACCTGCTGGGCACCGAGTTCGCAAAGGTTTTCTTTGACGACTTTAATCTCCGCCTGGACCATCAATTCAGCTCCGCCTTCAAGATTTACGGCAGCTACACCGAGAACCGCCAGAATGGCCTCGGCCGGCCGATCAACATCAAGGAAACCGCCGGTGAATTCGACGCCTCGCAAGGACGCAACGCGCCGTTCTACCAGCGCAACCTCTCCGCTGGGAAGACCTGGATTTTAAGGCCGAATATCATCAACGATGCGCGCGTGGGTTACTTCCGGCGCGTGAACACGACCGAGATTCCGGGCTTCGGCGAAGACTGGTCGCAGAAGCTGGGCATCCCCAATCACCGCAATGTGGTGGTTCCCAGCTTCAGCGGCGGCAACACAAACCGCTATTCCGCCGATTCCATTTACGGCATCTTCGGAAACAATCCCAGCCAGCTTGTGAATGAGACGCTGTCGTTCCGCAACGACACTTCCGTGATCAAGGGAACGCACGCCCTCAAGTTCGGCTACGAAGTTCTGCGCTTCCGCCTCAACAGCGCTGTGCTCGCCAACTTCGTCCAGTACTCTTTCGCCGGAATGACGGCCGGGTTGCAGCCCAACGGCGCCGCCGTGCCCAATACCGGCAATACAATGGCGGGCTTTCTGACGGGCTACGTTTCCTCGGCCCTGTTCCGCGGCGAGACCACCAGTTGGCTACCGCGCTCGTCGATCAACAGCTTCTATATTCAGGACGACTGGAAGGTAACTCCGGAACTCACCTTCAACGTGGGCTTGCGTTATTCCAACGAAAGCCCGTTCAACACCAAGTACGGCCTGATGTCCAATTTCGATCCCACCGCCACCGATACTCTGACAGGGCGGCAGGGCGCGATCGTGCATCCCAAGAGCGGTTTGAACCGGCGCGACAACAACAATTTCAATCCCCGCTTCGGCCTGGCCTGGCATCCATTGGAGAAATGGGTCTTCCGCGGCGGCGTTGGCTTTTACACTGTCGATGTCAAGTTCCCCGCTTCGCGCGGCCAGTACGACGAATATCAGGCCATCGCGAATCAAGAGGCCAATCCCGGCGATCCAACGCCGATCTATCAGATCAGCCGCGCCGTCGCTCCTCCGCAATTTCAGATCAACTCCGATTTGTCGGCGCCCTTCCGCGGGACCAATTTCGGCAGCCGCGGCGTCCAGTGGTGGGATCAGAATCTGCGCAATCCCTACACGATCAACTGGAACGGCAGTGCGCAGTTCGAATTCACCCGCGACTACCTGCCGGAGTTCAGCTACCAGGGATCGAGCGGCGTCGGGCTGGTGGAGCGCTGGGAGGCCAACACCTTCCCTGTGGACTTCGCCAACGGCAACCCCACGCTGCAGAACCAAGTGTTCGCCGCGTCGCAAAACTTCCGGCCCTACAACCAGTTCGGCGATGTCGCGCTGCGCTCAAATTTCGGCCATTCGAGTTTTCACTCCGGCACCGTCAAGCTTGAGAAACGCCTGTCGCAAGGCATGTTCTTCAACACTTTCTATACCTTTTCGAAGTGTCTGAACAGCCAGGATAACGATAACTCCGGTTCGGGCGTGGCGCCAATTCAGAATCGGGGACTCGAAAAGGGCCGTTGCGGATACGACCGCAGCCACCGCTTCATCGGGACCATCAATTACGAACTCCCCTTCGGCAAAGGCAAACGCTGGGCCAACTCCGGCGGCTGGAAGAACTGGATCATCGGAGGCCTGGAAGTGTCCTGGATCCAGACCATGGAGACAGGCAATCCGCTGACCTTCAGCTTCGCCAACAGCCCCTATAACTATTACCCCGGCTTTGCCGGCAATCGCCGTCCAGACGTTGTAGGCCAGCCCGTCTACGATTTCAGCAAGTGGAACAACGGCGGTGGAGACCGGTTCACGCAGCAAAACAGGCCCGCGCTGGTCGACATCAACGCCTTTGCATGGCCGGGCGGTTGTGGCAGCGACATCACGGCCGTCAATCCCGGCGGCTGTAACTTCCGGATCGGTAACGCCGGCCGTAACATCATCACCGGCCCCAACCTCGTCTGGAGCCAGGTGTCGGTGCAGAAGAACTTCCGCTTCAGTGAGCGTTGGCTGGCGCAGCTTCGCTGGGACTTCCAGAACGCGCTCAAGACCTACAACTTCATCGGACCGACCACGGCGGTGGACTTCCGCAACCCCCGCACCTTCGGAAAATTGCTTGACGATCCACGTACCGCCTCGCTCGGCGGACAGCCGCTGATGAACCTGACCCTGATGATCCAGTTCTAACCGCCGGTGGTGCGGCGGCTCACCTCCGTGGGGCCGCCGCACACCCGTAACCCTACGACAGCAATAACTCCAGTTCCTCGCGCCCTAATCCCCGTATCAGGCTGTTGTCTTCGTTGATGATGGCATCGGCCAGGTCGCGCTTGGTGGACTGCAGCGCCAGCACCTTCTCCTCCACCGTGTCCCGCGCAATCAGGCGATAGGCGAACACATGCCGGTCCTGCCCGATGCGATGGGTGCGGTCAATCGCCTGCGCCTCCACGGCCGGATTCCACCACGGGTCCAGCAGAAACACATAGTCGGCGGCGGTGAGATTCAGTCCCACGCCCCCGGCCTTCAGGCTGATCAGGAACAGCTTGCAATCGGGATCGGACTGGAAACGCTCCACCCGTTCCTGCCGGTTTCGCGTCTTGCCATCCAGATACTCATACACCACGCCATCCTTGTCCAGGCGCCGCCTCAATATATCCAGGAAGCTGACAAACTGGGAAAACACCAGCGCCTTATGCCCTTCCTCCAGCACCTCTTCAAGCTGGGGAATCAGCATGTCGAGCTTGGCGCTTGGGCCGGCCTCATGTTTGGGGTCCACGAGGCCCGGATGGCACGCAGCCTGGCGCAACCTCAACAGCGCTTCCAGCACAAACATTTTTGAGCGCGCCATGCCGTGCTTGTCGATACGCCCCAGCAGCGATCCGCGGTAGTGGTCGCGCAGTTCCGTATAAAGTTTGCGCTGCGCCGGCTCCAGTTCGCAGAACAGCGTCTGTTCCACTTTCGGCGGAAGCTCGGAAGCCACCTGCTGCTTAGTCCTGCGCAGGATGAACGGGCGCAGGGATTTGGCCAGCATCCGCCGCATCCCTTCATCGGCGTCGCGCATCGGGCCGGCTGTTTTCAACACCGCCGATGCCCCCAGCATGCCCGGATTCAGGAATTCGAACAGGCTCCACAATTCGCCCAGGTGATTTTCCACCGGCGTGCCCGAAAGCGCAAGCCGGTGATTGGCGTTGAGCAGCCGCGCCGCTTTCGCTGATTCCGTGGCGGCGTTCTTAATTGCCTGCGCCTCGTCCAGAATCACATAGTCGAAGGTGATCTTCTGAAACTCCACCACGTCGCGGCGCAAAGTGCCGTAGGTGGTCAGAATGACGTCGTAGTTGTCAAAATCACGGTTGCTGCGGCCCAGGCCCGTATGATCCAGCACCCGAAGTTCAGGCGTGAACCGCGCCGCTTCCTGCTTCCAGTTGAAGATCAGCGATTTCGGCACCACCACCAGCGACGGTCCCAGTTGCTGGCGCTGCTCGCGCCGCGTCTCCAACAACGCCAGCACCTGCGGCGTCTTGCCCACGCCCATGTCGTCGGCCAGGCATCCGCCGAATCCGAACTGCCGCAGGAAATGCAGCCATCCAAGCCCGTCCAACTGGTAGCCGCGAAGCGATCCCTGGAATCCGGCCGGCTGTGGCGCAGGCTCGATTCCGGCGAAGCGCTTCAATTCCTCGCGCGCCCGTTCGAACCCCTTGTCCCAATCCACCTCGCCGCGGTCGGCCAGCAGCACGTCCAGAAGTCCTGCCTGATTCTTGCGGAACCGGACATGGTCCTTCTCAAGCGCGCCCATCTGCACCAGTGAGCCGATATCGTGCAGCCATTCCTCGGGCAGCATCCCGTAGCTGCCGTCGCTCAACTGCACCATATTCTCGCCCCGCTTGAGAGCCCGCAGAAGCTCCGGCAAAGTCGCGGTGGCGCCTTCGAACTCCACCGTGCCGTGCAGCTCAAACCAGTCAATGCCTGAGCTGACATGCAGCGCGTAACCGCCGGGCCGGCGGAATACCTTACCCTCGGCCTCGATCCGCCAGTTCTCCTTCACCAGCGCGCGCACCAGCCCCGGCAGCCGGGCCGATGGAAGCACCAGGCTGTCAGTGAACGGGGGATAGCGCGTGCGCTCGATTCTGAAGCCGTTTTCGAGCAGCAGCGCCTGCGCCGCCGATTCCAGCGCGGTATCGCGATGTACCAGCCTCTTTGCCTCCCGGTCGTACACCACCGGCCCGGGTGTGGCCGCCTCCACGCGCGCCCCGGCGTAGTCAAACGAGAGCGTACCCTTCAGCCGGTGGCTGTCCCACGGATGCAGCCTCGTTACCTCCAGCCGCGGCTGCGGCGCCGCCTGTGATTGCTCAATCGCCAGCGATTCGGGCAGCTTCACCGGCGGCAGCCCCGGCGTGCGGAACATTTCGCCCAAAAGCTCATCGATTTCCGAGCGGTTCGCTTCAATCGCGCCGTTGGCCCGAAGCTGCAGCAGCACCTCAAAGCCGTCGCCGTGATCGAGCCGCGCCACCTGGTTGCCGGCGATCAGCAGCCCACCCAGGCTTACCGCGCGCGCAGCCTCCAGCGGCAGGTGATTCCCCTCGCGGCTGAACCGCCCGGACAACGTCCACTTCGGCTTTGCGTCCGACAATTCCAGTTCGAACCGGTAGGGCGGACCGTCATCCCAACTCAACGGGATCCATTCACCCTGCGCCCGCGGTTCGAAGTAGCAGCGGCCGGTGGCGCAGATTCTGGGCATCACCAACTCCGCCTTCAAACCGCTCAGCCGCATCGTGTCCTGAATGTGTCCGTGGCGTTCGTCGTAGTCGGTGGAGTACATGCCCGGCGGCCCCACCAGCAGCGCGAGGATTTCGCGGTCAGCCTCATCGGGGAGACGCAGCATCCCCTGCCGGCTGATCTCCAATCGTTTCGGCCGCGAAAAGCCGCCCTTTTTCATCGGCTCCCGCGTCACCAGCGCCAGCAGCAGATACCGCGTATCGCTGGGCCCTTCGCGGAGCATGTAGAGGATTTCCCGTCCGGCCGGCCATGCCGGCGTCCCTCTGCTCCACTGTGCCTGGGCTTCGCCTACCTTAGCCAGCCGGTGTTTCCAGTTGGGCACATTCGCAGGAGGGGGAGCATAGGATGCGTAACGTGTGTCGCGTGGAGGAGGCAAAGTGTAGGGCTCGTCTTGCAATTCCTCGTCTTCTTCGTCTACTTCGTCCTCTTCTTCGACATCATCATCATCATCATCGGGCTCCTCCATGGCCTCATCAATGGCGTTGATCATTTCGATCCGCAGCTTCAGCGCCGCCAGCGCCTGGCCCAAATGGCGCTGGTTGTCCGCCGCCAGAACCGTAGCCCAAAGGTGTTTGCACGTCTCTCCGCCCTCAAAATGCGGGCATTCGCAATACACCTCAACTACGCCCTTGTTCACCTCGATCGAGACGAAATACTCGCGAGTTCCCTTCACGAAGCCGGTGACTTCCGCCGCCGTGCCCTTGGCGATCTGCACCGCGCCGCTCGCGTACAAGGCCTGTCCCCGCTCCCTGACGTCGCGGGAGAAAAATTGCGCCAATACTCCTGATACCCAGTTCCCCACCAAGTCTAAGCTAGCAGATGTCCGCCCCCCCGGCATTTGGTATACTAAGGTGTTCATGCGCTTTCGATCCGTCCAGCATCACCATCTTCATCCCTCTCACTGCGGTGAGGCGCCGCGACGGGCGGGGTTCTGAAAGACCGGACCCTAACGATTCTGATCGATTCAGCCCGCCGGCTCTTGCCGCGGGCTTTCTCATTATTATGGAACTCGATTTCACGAAACTCGACGGGCTGATTCCCGCCGTCATTCAGGACAACACCTCCGGCCGCGTGCTGATGGTGGGGTTCATGAACGGTGAGGCTTTCCACAAAACCGTGGAAACCGGATTCGCCGTTTTCTACAGCCGCTCCCGCCAGAAACTCTGGCTGAAGGGGGAAAGTTCGGGGCATCGCCTGGTGGTGAAGGAAATCACCACCGACTGCGACATGGACGCCGTGGTGGTGAAAGTGGACGCCCAGGGACCCGGCGTTTGTCATGACGGCTATGAGAGTTGCTTCTACCGCAAGCTCAACGGCGCCGAGTGGCAGATCACCGACCCGCGCACCTACGATCCCGAAAAGGTGTACGGAGCATGAGCGCGCCCATCCTCAAGCTGGGCATTCCCAAGGGCAGCCTGGAAAACGCCACGGTGGACCTGTTCCGCCGCGCCGGATTCAACATCACCGTCTCCAGCCGCTCCTACTTTCCCGCCATCGACGATCCCGAAATTGAGTGCATGCTCATACGCGCACAGGAAATGGCCCGCTACGTCGAAGACGGCGTGCTCGACGCGGGCCTCACCGGGCGCGACTGGGTCGAGGAAAACGACGCTGACGTCGTCACTATCGCCGATCTGATCTACGCCAAGCAGAGCTTCGGGAAAGTGCGATGGGTCCTGGCCGCTCCGGAGTCTTCCCCGTTCCGCACCGTGGCCGATCTTGAGGGCAAAATCATCGCCACAGAGTTGGTAGGCGCCACGAAGAAATATCTGGCCCGTCACGGCGTCACGGCGAAGGTGGAGTTCAGTTGGGGCGCCACCGAAGTGAAGCCGCCCGTGCTTGCCGACGCCATCGTCGAGGTTACTGAAACCGGGTCCTCCCTGCGCGCCAACAAGCTGCGCATTCTCGATACGGTGATGGAATCGAACACGCAACTGGTGGCCAACAAGAGCTCGATGGCCGACGAATGGAAACGGCATAAGATCGGCGACATCAGCATGCTGCTCGAAAGCGCCATCAATGCCCTCGGCAAAGTGGGCCTGATGCTCAACGTCAGCAGGAAGGATTTACAGAACGTGCTCGACACCCTGCCGGCCCTGAAAAAGCCCACTATTTCCCAACTGAGTGACGACGAGTGGCTTGCCGTGAATACGATCCTTGATGAAAACACGGTGCGCAATATCATTCCGCGGCTGAAGAAAGCCGGTGCCCAGGGTATCGTCGAATACCCGTTGAATAAGATCGTGATGTAGGGTGACTCAATGATCCGTATTCTCGACGCGAATCAGGCGGACAAGATACTCCAGCGGCGCCGGGCCCGCCTGGAAGAGGCCGAAGCGGAAGTGAAGCCGATTCTGGAGGCCGTCCGCAAGAAGGGCGACAAGGCGCTGGTGGAGTACGCCAGGAAATTTGACGGCCTGGAGCGGACCACGGTAACCGTACCGCCCGTGGAACTGTTGAGGGCTTCCCAGGAGCTTTCACCGGAGTTTGTCGCCGCGGTGAAAGTTGTTACCGATAACATCAAGTCCTACGCCCGTCTCCAGCTTCCCAAGCCGTTCCGCAAGGCGCTGTCTCCCGGCGTGCGGCTGGGCCAGGTGATCCGGCCGCTGGATTGCGTGGCGGCCTATATTCCGTCCGGCCGCTATCCTCTCCCCAGCACGCTGTTGATGACGGTGGTGCCCGCCCAGGTGGCCGGGGTGCGCAACATCGTGGTGGCTTCGCCCCGTCCCAATCGCGAAATCTACGGCACGGCGGCCATGCTGGATGTCGCCCAGGTCTTCCAGATGGGAGGCGCCCACGCCATCGCTGCCTTCGCCTTCGGCACAAAAACGGTGCCGCAGGCTGATCGTATCGTGGGTCCGGGCAATATCTACGTCGCCGCCGCCAAGAAACTGCTGGCCGGCGAAGTGGGTATCGATTTTATTGCCGGTCCCACCGAAATTCTTATCATTTCGGCCGAAGGCGATCCGCGCTGGATTGCCGCCGACATGCTGGCGCAGGCCGAACACGACGTCGATGCCGCCGCCATCTTCCTTACTCCCTCACGCCGCCTGGCCACGGCGGTGGGCCAGGAGGTGGAACGCCAACTGGGCGATCTGCCAACGGCGAAAGTGGCACGTCGCGCCATCGATAAGAACAGCGCCATCATCGTCGTCAATTCGCTCGAACAGGCCGTGGAACTGGCCAACGAATTCGCGCCTGAACATCTGAGCATTCCCGAAACCCGTTTGCTGGACCTGGTAAAGCACGCCGGCACCGTCTTCGTTGGCCCCAACAGTCCTGAGGCCGCCGGCGATTATGCCGCCGGTCCCAGCCACGTGCTTCCCACCAACGGCGTGGCCCGCATTCGCGGCGGACTCTCGGCCGCCGACTTCGTCAAAGTCATCGCCGTGCAGGAGTTGAACGGTGAAGCCCTGCGCCGTCTGGCGCCCGCCATCACCACCCTGGCCCGCGCCGAAGGCCTGGAAGCCCACGCCCGCAGCGTCGAGGTGCGCCTTGGCCGCTGACGCCGCAGCCCCGCTCACTCCCCGCGCGGCCATCCTGAAGATGGCCCCCTACAAACCGCCTGCCGAAGGGCGGGTGGGGAAGCTGCGTCTGGACTTCAACGAAAATACCGTCGGCTGCTCCTCGAAGGTGCTGGCCTATCTCAAGGAGCACCTGGACCGGAATATCTTTTCCGTTTATCCGGAATATTCAGAAACCCGCGCCGCCCTGGCCCGCTTCTTTGAGATCGCCGAACCGCAGCTTGTTCTCACCAACGGCACCGACGAGGCGATTCAGGTCCTGGTGAATACTTACGTGGATGACGGCGACGATGTCATCGTCCTGCACCCTTCCTATGCCATGTACCGCTTCTATGCCGAAGTGGCCGGCGCCGCGGTAAGGGAGATTTCCTACCGCGGGCCCGATCTCGCCTTCCCGCTCGAAGAGTTGCTGGACGCCATCCGCCCGGACACCCGGGCGATCATGATCGCCAATCCGAACAATCCCACCGGCACGGGAATCGATGTCGATTCCATCCGCCGCATCCTGGACCGCGCGCCCCATGCCGCCGTTCTGGTGGACGAAGCCTACTACGAGTTTTGCGGAGTGACGGCCATCGATCTCATCCCGCACTATCCGAATCTCTTTCTCAGCCGGACCTTTTCCAAGGTCTATGGCATGGCCGCCATGCGCGTCGGCTGCCTGCTTTCCCAACAGACCAACGCCGCCTATGTGCGCAAGGGCCAGTCACCCTACAGCGTAAATCTGCTGGGCGCCATCGCCGTGCGCGCCGCTATCGAGGACTCCGAATACGTCGCTCATTACGTGGCCGAAGTGATGCTGGCGCGAGACCAGATCTACGACGGACTCCGCCGCCTGGGCATCCCCTATGTCAGGAGCATGGCGAACTTCGTCCTGTTCCAGGTGGGCGGCCGCGCCGTGGAAGTCCGCGACAAGCTGCGCGCCATGGGAATCCTGGTGCGCGACCGCAGTTACGAAATCCCCGGAAGCGTGCGTGTCACCGTGGGCCGGCGCGAGCACGCCATGAGCTTTCTGAACGCGCTGGAGAAGATCTGGTAATGGCGAAACCCGTAATCGTTTTCGACATGGACGGGGTATTGGTGGAGGTCACCGATTCCTACCGCGAGACCATCCGGCAAACCGTGCTTCGCTTCACCGGCCAGGACATCAGCTACGAGGTGATCCAGCAGTACAAGAACGCCGGCGGCTGGAATAACGACTGGGCCCTGTCAAAGAAGATCGCCTCCGATCTCGGCGTGGAAGCGGAATACGACGCGGTGATCGACGAGTTTCAGAAGATCTTTCTTGGAACCAATGGCACCCCCGGCCTTATCCTGCGCGAGCGGTGGATCGCCAAGGCCGGCGCGCTCGAACAACTGGCATCTCAATTTGAACTGGCCATCTATA
>JANRLE010000233.1:0-2613 GCA_033762895.1 Bryobacteraceae bacterium
CGCAATCTGCTGAACCGTAAGATTCTGTTCGTAGGAGACCGTCTGGTCGCCGGTCAGGTAGACCTGGAGTCCCGCCTTTTCGGCAGCACGAAGAAGCTCACCGTTCTTCAAGCCCGACCAGCCCTGGTATCTCACAGTGAACACCTGGTGAGTGGTGAGCGCATTCCGCTTCTCGTCGAGCAAAACCTTCACGAAACAGGTTGCACTCGCAAAGTGTGCGCGAATTCGATCAGGCGAAGAATCTGCGGGATTGTGAGGCCCAGTCAACTTCCCTGAATTCCGTCATTCTCGACCTCGATCTCATGATAGCGCCGGGCTGGCACGGACACCAGACGGGCGATAAACGCTCCAGTGTAGAATCGCCCAATCAAAGGCGCCTGGCGATCACCCGGTTCCACCACATCAGAAACCCGCTCAAGAACAGCAGCGGAAGCGACAAGCCCAGCACCGCCCACAGCAGGGCCACAATCCCCGGCCCGAAATGGCCCGTATGCAGCGGCCCGATCCAACTGAACAGGCGGTCACCCAGAGTCCCGTCGCTCACGCGGTCCACGCGCATCACCGCAGCCGTGTAGGGATTCACAAACACCGTCACGTTGTTGCGCTGGCTCTCGGGCTCGCGCTCCAGCTTCACCACGCGCACCGGCTGCCGGGCATCGGGCGGGATCTCGTACCGTACCACCGGCAGCCCGGGAACCGCGCCTTCGGCCGCTGCCAGCAGTTCATCCATCGGCTTGCGATCGCCGGCCGGCTCCACACGCAACGGCGGCCGCTGTGACATTGGCCACAGGCTGCTGATCGCTCCGCGGTAAACCTGCGGCCAGGTGAAATAGGCGCCGGTGATCGCGCTCAGGGCGATATAGAACAGGCACCAGAATCCCACTGCGTTGTGCAGGTCGAAATTCCACACGCGCCACGGCGCCCGGAAGTTCACCTTCAGCCGGCGCGTCCACAACGTCCGTCCCGGCCACCAGATAATCAGACCCGTAACTACCATCAGAAAAAGAAGCAGCCCGCCCACGCCGTTCGCCACCCGCCCCGGCCGCCCCAGAAACAGATTGCTGTGGAACCGCTCTGTCCACTGCAGCCATGTTCCCTGCCGGCCGCGCACCAGCAGCAGTTCCGCCGTGTGCGGGTTCACCAGCACCTGGTAGCCCTGGCTTTGCGTATACACGTTGGCCACCACCGCGCCACCGGCCTCCCGCGGGCCGCGGAACACCACGATTCCCTTATCGAAACGCTTGCGAACGGACTCCAGCATCGCCTGCGCGGAGGCCTGCCCGGTACCTGAAAAGGCCGGCGCGGCCGCGCGCAACCCCGCTTCGTCAATCTGGCGGTGGAACACAAGGATGCTGCCCGTGATCCCGATCCCCAACGCCCACAGCCCGATCGCCAGCCCCGTCCACAAATGAATCTGAAAAAGAGCCCGCCGCAGGAACAATGTCTGCGGTTTGTCCAGCACTGCGCTCATCGTCGCCATCCTCACATGGTACATTCTGAAAACCCATGCTGGAACGGCTCACGCTTACTGAGATGGCGCGCCTTGTGGCGGCAAGACAAGTATCCCCCCGCGAACTCGTGGAGGCGCACCTGGCCCGGATTGAGGAAACGAACCCGGGAATCAACGCCTTTACCTCGATTCTCGCCGGACAGGCACTGCGCCAGGCGCGCGCGCTGGAAGGCAGGAATCCCATCGGTCCGCTGCATGGCGTGCCGGTCACCATCAAGGATCAGTTCGATGTCGAAGGCGCCGTCACATTGGCCGGATCGCGCCTGCGCCTCAATGAGCCGCCCGCCACGCGCGATGCCACCGCCGTCGCCCATCTCCGCGCCGCCGGAGCCATCATCCTCGCCAAAACAAATGTGCCTGAACTTGTTTCCAGCTATGAGACGGACAATTACGTTACCGGACGCACCAATCATCCCCTTGATCCCGAACGCACGCCCGGAGGATCGTCGGGAGGAGAAGCCGCGGCCATCGCTTCCTTCTGCTCGCCGGGAGGTCTGAGCAGCGACGGCGGCGGATCCATCCGCATCCCCGCTCACTTCTGCGGCATCGTGGGATTCAAGCCCACTCACCGCGCCATCGGTGGCGGCGGCATGTGGCCTCCGCCTGACGCGCCTGCCGGTCTGCTCACCGCGCCCGGCCCGATGGCCCGTACGGCCGCCGACGTCCACCTGCTCTTTCGTGTGCTGGCTCAACCCGATCCGCGGGACTCGCAGTGGGTTCCCACCCCCGCCACATCACCCCTCCGCCGGCGTATCGGCGTGATGAGACAGTCCGGCGCGACACCCGTTGATCCGGCCATCAGCGCCGCCCTTGCCGAGGCCGCCCGCCAGTTCACGGCGCTCGGCTTTCAAGTGGAAGAGTTCACACCCGCCGGCATCAGCCGCGCCCCGAACGTCTGGGCCTTCTTCTTCGGCGAACTGAGCGGCAACCGCCGCATCCTGGAGGGCCGGGAAGCGGAGGCGCATTGGACGGCGACCGAGTTCCTCCGTGACACCCCCTGGCCAACGGCCCCCGCCATCCAGGACGCCTACACGGAACGCGAACGGATGCGCGCCGCCATCCTTGCACAAATGGAGCCCTACGCCGCCATCCTCTCGCCGCCC
>JANRLE010000234.1:0-8422 GCA_033762895.1 Bryobacteraceae bacterium
GTTCGCCGGCAACCAAATACCGGCGTCGCAGCAGGATCCGGTGGGACGCAAGATCATGGAGTTCTGGCCGCTGCCGAACACGCCATCGCGCGACGCCGCCCGTCCGTTTGTCCAGAACTATGCGTTCTCAGCGAAATGGCCGCGCGATTACGACATGTGGACAATGAAGTTCGATCACGAGATTAACCAGAACAATCACATGTTCGTGCGCGTGAATACGGGCGAGGGCCGGCTGGTGTTTCCCCACAGGTTTGACGGCGTGGCTTCCGGCGGGCGCAACAATGTGAAGCGTCCGAATTTCGGTGTGGCGGTGAGCGACACGCATCTTCTGAGCCCCACCACCACCATGGATATCCGCCTCGGCTTCACCTCCGGCACCGAGAACAACCTGCCGTGGTCGGATGGTTTTGACCCGGTCTCGCTCGGATTCCCTTCCTCTTATAACAACCTGATTCAGAGCAAGTCGTTTCCGATCATCTCCGTCGCGGACTTCGAGGGTTTGGCCGGCAGCCCGTTCATCTTCGATCCTGGCTATACCTGGTCATTGCAACCGTCGATGACGCGGCAGAGCGGTAAACACCTGGTGAAGTTCGGCGCCGACATGCGGTTGATCCGCGGGAACTTTTTCCGCAACACCTCGCCTTCGGGCCGGTTCAGTTTCGCTCCGCAGCAGACAGGCGGCCCGAGCGCGGCGACCCCGACGGGAGGTTTCGCGCTGGCCTCGATGCTGGTGGGTTTCGGATCGGGAGCTCTTCCTTTCAACAACGGCGTGAGCATCCAGAACGTGTACAGCGGGCTCTACTTGCAGGATGACTGGCGCGTCACCTCGCGTCTGACGCTGAATATCGGCCTGCGCTACGAGTATGAGTCGCCGAGAACGGAACGCTATGACCGGACGGTGCGCGGCTGGGCCTACGGGCAGCAGAGCCCGCTGCGCGTGGCGGGATTCAATCTCACCGGCGGTCTGCTCTACGCCGGCGTCAACGGGCAGCCGCGGGGTTTGTACGATCGCGATGGCAACAATTGGGCGCCGCGCATCGGGTTTGCCTATTCGCTTACCAAGAAGACCGTGCTGCGTGGTGGATACGCGTTGAGCTATATCCCGGTGGTCGGCAGTGTTCTTTCCACCGGCTACTCGAACGATACTCCCTGGGTAAGCTCCACCGACGGAGGCCTCACAGTGACCAACCGCCTGTCGAACCCCTTCCCGTCCGGGTTGCTGCCTCCTGTGGGCAATTCGCTGGGTCTTTCCACGCTGTTGGGCCAGGCGGTGACGTTCATTGAGCCGGCAGACAAGTACCCGCGGTTCCACAACTGGCAGTTCAACATCCAGCGCGAGTTGCCCTCCAGCAGCCTGATTGAGATCGCCTATGTCGGATCGCGCGGGGTGGGGCTGATCGCCAATACCGAACAACTGAATCAACTGGATCCACAGTATTTCGCCCTGGGCGCGCAACTTACCCAAACCGTGGAGAATCCGTTCTTCGGTACGCTTACCGGGCCGCTGGGCGGCCGCACGGTACCGCGCCAGCAACTGTTGCGCCCGTATCCGCAGTACACCGGCGTCAGCCGCCTGAACCCGGCGTTTGGCAACAACATCTATCATTCTGCGCAGATCAAATACGAGAAGAGGGTTGCGGCAGGCATTAGCGGGCTGGTGTCCTACACGCTTTCCAAGAACATCAGCGATCTGTCCAATCCGCAGAATCACTACAACCGGCAGGCAGAGCGCGCCGTCAGCGATCTGGATGTGCCGCAGCGGCTGACCTTTGCCGTTGCCTGGGATCTTCCAGTCGGCCGCGGAAAGCCGTTCGGCAATGGCATGTCGCGCGCCGCGGACCTGGCGTTGGGCGGCTGGACGCTCTCCAGCTTCTCTACCTTCCAGGAAGGTTTCGCATTGGGATTCGGCGTGCAGGGAGGAACGTTCCCGATCGGCGTCGGTCCCATCCGGGCCAACGCAATAGGCGATCCAGCCGCGGGCGCCGCGGGCAAACACAATACCCGGCTTGACCGGTATTTCAACACCGCGGCCTTTGCGCGCCCGGACAATTTCACTCTGGGCAACACCAGCCCACGGCTGTCCTCGGTGCGCAGTCCCGGCATGGATAACGTCAACCTCACCATCGCCAAGGACTTCAAGTTCACCGAACGATTTGTGCTGGAGTTCCGCGCATCGATGTTCAACCTGTTCAATCACCCCGTATTCAGCGGGCCGAATACCACGGTGGGCAACGCCAACTTCGGCCGTATCGCCGGGCAGGCAAACCTCAGCCGCCAGACCGAGTTCGGCCTGCGCCTGACGTTTTAAGGGACAATGCCCTTTGCATGAAGCTGGAGGCATTCCCGGTTTACCGCATCATCGCCAGGAACACAGACCCGGATTCGGAGAATCCGATCCATAGTGACGAAGTGGCGGCGCGGCATGGTTTCCGCGCCGGGCTGGTGCCTGGAGTGTGCGTGTATGGCTATATGACGGCGCCGCTGGTGCGCCAGCTTGGCCGCGACTGGCTGGAGCGCGGGTGGATGCGCGTGCGGTTCCGCAAGCCGTTCTACGACGGCGACGATCTGTTCGCACGCGCGGTGTCGGTGGAAGGCGATGCGTTTCAGGTAACGGCGATGGGCGAAGGCGAAGTGCGTGTTGCGGCGGAAGCGGGGATCGAGGCGCCGCCGATGGACGCCTGGGTGGTGGCCGATTTCCCATTCCAGCCGTTGCCCGATCCCCGCGGCAAGGTGCGGGTTGGGCCGCTGGGTACGCTGGTGGAGTCTCCGGCGGTGGAGCATGCGCGACTGGTGGAGGCGCTTTCCGATCCGATTCCGCTGTACCGGGGCGCGGACGCGGTGGTTCATCCCACCGTGCTATTAGGACTGTCGAATCTGATTCTCATGCGGAACTTCGAACTGCCGCCGTGGATTCACGTTTCGAGCGAGTTGCGGAATTTTTCCACCGCGCCTGTGGATGCGCCGTTGGAAGTCCGTGGCGTGATCCGCGAGATGTTTTCGAAGAAGGGCAACGAGTTTCTGGTGGCCGACGTGATGGTGCTGTCGCCCGGCGGTGGCGTGGTGCAGCAGGTGCGTCACACGGCCATCTGGTCACTTGCGGCGTAGGGTGGGAGGACGGCGAAGCGGCGGCGGACCGATCGCCTCCCGCACCGCGTCGCGGGCCGGCCGGGAGGGTGGAGAGAATCTCATCGAGCCTGGCGAGCCCTGAGGCTGCGCTCCGGCAACGGCGACCACTTTGCGACCTCGCCCTGCATCCGTTCCAGATAGCGGCGGAGGCCGTTCGGAAAAAATCCGGCGCTTGCAGCAAGGTTGACGCCGACCTGATCAGCTTCGAGTCCCTGCTGGCGCTGAGCCGGCAGGCGTCAGAATCAGCTCAAAGGTGAAGGGAACCGGCGGCTGCCCGATCCGCGAGACCAACCTTCCGGCGATGCGATTGAGATAAGGGCGCCGATTGCCGCCGGACGTCAGAGGCCAGCGCTTCGCCAAGGGCGCGCTCTTTTTCGAGGCTGTAGGAGTTGACATCGGGCTGGGCGAGCAGCGTGACGGCTGCCATGTTCATTTTCCGGGGGTGGACGGGCAGGCCTTCGTTGCAACGACTTCCTGGGGTATAGTGTGCTAAGGCCCAATGAGGGGGGCTGATCTCAACGATTTGAGGAGTTGCTATGGCTGATAAGGAAATCCGGGAACTGGCGCATTTGTACGTGGACGGCGCATTCAACCGCAGAGAACTGGTTCGCCGCGCGCGAAAGATCGCTGGCGGCGTTGCCGGCGTAAGCCTGGCGCTGGACGCGATGGGTGTGCCGCTCAGAGCCCAGCAGATGTGCTCCAGTGACCTGCGCATCCCGGCTGATGCGCCTGATCTGATGGGCGAGGATATCGAATATCCGGGTGAAGCGGGGATGCTGAAGGGCTACCTGGTGAGGCCCCGCCGCACCGAGACCACGCCGATGGCAGCCGTGGTGGTGATTCACGAAAACCGCGGGCTGAACGAACATATCCGCGACGTCACCCGTCGCGTGGCGCGGGCGGGATTCGTGGCGCTGGGCGTCGACCTGCTTTCGCGCCAGGGCGGCAGCGCTCAGTTCACCGAGCCGACGCAGCAAACGCAGGCCTACGGCCGCACAGTGCCCGCGGAGCGGCTGGCGGATCTGAAGAGTTCGGTGGCGCATCTGCGCACGCTCACTGATGTCCGGCGGAACCGCATCGGCACGGTTGGCTTCTGCGCCGGCGGCGCCAACGTATGGGCACTGGCGGCAAGCGGGGAAGACACGACCGCGAACGTTGTCTATTATGGGGCGCCGCCGCCGGCGGACCAGATTCCGAATATCAAGGGCGCCATGCTCTGCCACTACGCCGAACGCGACCGCAACCTCTCCATTAACGGCGGCCCGATGGTGGCGAGCCTGATTCAGAACAACAAGACCTTCGGCTTTTTTGTATGGGAAGGCGTGGGTCACGCGTTCAACAACGACACCGGCGCGGCCTTCGACGCGCAGACCGCGTGCGAAGCCTGGGCAAAGACGATCGACTTTTTCTCGCGCCATCTGAATCGCGAAGACGACTGAGCCGTTTATCATAGGAGGTTATGGAGACTGTAGCGGAAGCCCCCGTCGAAACAACCACCGACATCACCGTCGCTCAGCAGATCATGGATCTGGACAAGCAGTACGTGCTTCCCACGTACGCCCGTTATCCGCTCGTCATCACGCGCGGCAAGGGCTGCTACCTGTGGGATACCGACGGCAAGAAGTACCTGGATCTGCTGAGCGGCATTGGCGTCAATGCGCTGGGGCACGCCCATCCGCGCATCGTCAAGATCGTGCGGGAACAGGTGGGCAAGCTTGTCCACTGCTCAAACCTCTACTACCACGAATGGCAGGGTAAGCTGGCTGAAAAGCTGGCGCAGGCCAGCGGACTGCAGCGTTCCTTCTTCTGCAATTCGGGCACGGAAGCCACCGAAGGCGCGATGAAGATCGTGAAGGCGCACGGCAACCGCATCAGTCCGGAGAAGACGGAGATCGTGGCGCTGGAGAGTTCCTTTCACGGGCGGTCCATCGGCGCCCTTTCCATCACCGGCCAGCACAAGTACCGCAAGGATTTCGAGCCTCTGGTGCCGGGGATCCGGTTCATCCCGCGGCACGACGTGGGCGCGCTGGAGCAGGTGGTGAACGAACGGACCGCCGGCATCATGCTGGAGATGATTCAGGGGGAAGGGGGCATCTATCCGCTGGGGGAGAAGATGTCACGCGCCGCGCGGGAGTTGGCCGACCGCTACAACGCGCTGCTGGTATTGGATGAAATTCAATGCGGCGTGGGCCGGCCGGGGGAGTTCTTCGCCTATCAGTTGATGGATCCGCCTGTGCTGCCGGATGTGGTCACGGCGGCGAAACCGTTGGGTGCGGGCCTTCCGCTGGGCGTGATCATCGCTAACGAAAAGGCCGCGTCCGCGCTTGGAGCGGGGATGCACGGATCCACGTTCGGCGGCGGCGCACTGGCCTGCCGGGTGGGTCTGGAGTGTATGAATATTCTGGAGGAACTGCTGCCGTCCATCCGTTCGGTAGGCGCGTTCTTCAAGGCGGGACTTGACGACATGTGCCGGCGGTTCCCGTTCGTGCGGGAGGTACGCGGGCAGGGGCTGATGATCGGAATCGAGACCGATTTCGCCTGCAAGCAGTTCGTGGTGGACGCCATGGCCGAAGGGCTGCTGATCAACGTGACGCATGAAAACGTGGTGAGGCTGCTGCCCCCCTACATCATCACCGAGCGCGAAGCCGAACGGGCCATTCGCGGGCTGCGCAACGTGTTCAAGAAAGCGAAGCCGGTGGCATAGGAATGCCGTTACAACTGGAAGGAAAGACGGCCCTGGTGACGGGCGGGGGCCGGGGGATCGGAAAGGCGATCGCGCGCCGGTTCGCCGAGGCCGGCGCCAGCGTGGTGATCGCCAGCCGAAAGCTGGAGAATCTGCGCACGGCGGCCAGGGAGTGCGAAGGACTGCCGGGGCGCGTTGTGCCCATTGCCTGCCATGTGGGGCGCGTGGACCAGCTTCAGAGCCTGGTGGCGGATACGGAACAGCGCCTGGGGCCGGTGGACATTCTGGTGAACAACAGCGCGACGAACATTGGCCAGGGTCCGGCGCTGGAAGTGACCGACGACGCTCTGTTGAAGACGATGGAAGTGAACGTATTGGCCGCGCACCGGCTGATACGGCTGATCGTGCCGGGGATGATTGAACGCGGCGGCGGCGGGTCGATCATTAACATCGCCTCTATCGCCGGTCTTCGTCCGCAGCCGCATGGGCTGGTGTACAGTTCGACGAAAGCCGCCCTGATCATGATGACGCGGGTGTGGGCGATCGAATTCGGCAAGTACGACATCCGTGTGAACGCCATTTGCCCGGGCCTGATTCAAACCGATTTTTCCTCGCATTTCTGGCGGGATGAGGAACACATGGCGAAGCTAAGGGAGACGCAGCCGTTGCCGTATCTGGGGCAGCCGGACGAGGTGGCGGGCATGGCGGTGTTTCTTGCTTCGCCGGAGGCGTCCTACATTACCGGGACCACGATGGTGGTGGACGGCGGCGCTACGGCAAGGTAAGCCCTACGATGCCAGACGCCGGCCGATGTCGATGAGCGCGCGGGTTTCCTCATCGGTAAACGTACGCTCGCTGCGATTGGCGATCCCCAGCGCGCCCACGGCTGTATCGCCGTTCAGGATGGGAACCACGATGGCGCCTTCCATTCCAGTGAGCTTCGCGCCGGGGCGGACATCGCCGCTGGTGTCGGTCTGGATGTTGCAGGCGGTCACCGGTTCCTTGCGCTCCACGGCCAGGCCGGCCATTCCCTTCCCCACGGGGATTTGCTGAATGATCCTGAGCACGGGCTCTGGCATGCCGGCGCTGGCGGCTTTCAGATGCAACAGCCCGTCGCTTTCCAGCAGGTGAATGGTGCCGGTTTCGGCGCCGAACTGGCGTATGGTTTCTTCGAGCAGAGTCTGGTAATCGGCGGGGCTCATTGCTATCGCCATTGTAGCCGGAATACGCTAACCTCATGCCCAAGTTTTCGATTTCGAGCATCGGCGAACTGAAGAGCCTGGAGGGCCGGGAAGTGGCCTTTAGCGAATGGCTCACCATCACGCAGGAACGGATCAACGCGTTTGCCGATGCCACCGATGACCACCAGTGGATCCACGTGGATGTGGAGCGGTGCCGGCGCGAATCGCCGTTTGGCTCCACCATCGCGCACGGGTTCCTCACGTTGTCGCTGTTGCCGAAGTTCACCTATGAGACGCTGGACCTGCGCCAGAACTTCGCGATGACAATCAACTATGGCTGCAACCGGGTTCGATTCGTCAGTCCGGTGCGGTGCGGCAGCAGCGTGAGAGCGCGGTTCCTGCTGCTGGAACTGAGTGAAGTGAAGGGCGGATACCAGGCGCGATGGCAGGTGACCGTGGAGATCGAAGGGCAGGAGAAGCCGGCCTGCGTGGCGGAAACCATCACGCGGTACTACAGCGAAGCGCCATAATACGGTCATGGAGAGGCGACAGTTTCTGGCCGCGGCAGGGGCGCCGCTGGCGATGGCCGCTGCTGGCGATGGCCTCATCAAGAGTATCTGCAACGGGATCTTTCCGCGCGATCTGCCGCTGGCGGAGCAGTTCCGGCGTGCGCGGGCGGCGGGGTTCCGGGGAATCGAGATACGCTTCGGCGATGAGTTAAAGGCCGATTCGAGCAAAGCGGATGCCGAGCGCGTGAGCGATGCAGCGCGGAAGGCGGGCGTGGCCATCGTGAGCCTTTGGGTGTCGCACGTGATTGCGCCGACGCCGCTGAATCATCCCGAAGCGGAGGTGCGGGCCAAGGGCGCCGGGGTGATTCACAAGGCGATCGATGTCTGCCGTCACCTGGGCTGCGGCGCGATATTGATCGTCCCCGGGCGATTGGGTGACGGGCCGAAGTTCCGCTATGGCTATCAGGATACGTGGGACCGGGTGACCGGCGAACTGAAGAAGTGCCTGGCGCACGCCGGCGAAGCGCGCGTATGCCTTACTGCGGAGAACGTGTGGAATCGATTCCTGGTAAGCCCGCTCGAAATGAAGGCGTTCGTGGATCAGTTCCAGAGCCCGTGGCTGCAGGCGCACTTCGACATCGGCAACGTGATGCAGTTCGGCTACCCGCAGGATTGGATTCAGACGCTGGGGCCGCGGATCAAGCGGATCCACGTCAAAGACTACAAGCTTTCCATGCGGGCCGAACAGGGCCGGTTTGTAGATCTGTTGGAAGGCGACGTGGAGTGGGCGCAGGTGATGGCGGCGCTGAAAACGGTGGGCTACCGCGGGTTCGTTTCCCCGGAATTGGGCCACCGCCCGGAGGACCCGGACAGGCTGATGAAGGTTTCAAAGGCCCTGGATACGATTCTGGCAATGGCGTGAA
>JANRLE010000235.1:0-14882 GCA_033762895.1 Bryobacteraceae bacterium
CGCCCTCGCCGATAAGATCGGTGCGGGCAAATATCTGGCAATGGTACGGCTCACACGGCTAAACCACGTGCCGATCTACCTCAATCCGGATTTGATCGAGCACATGGAGACGACTCCGGACACAGTGATCACACTGACCACGGGGCGGAAGTACGTCGTCCTGGAACCGGCCGGGGAAGTAGTGGAGCGGGTCATCGAATACCGCCAGCGTGTGGCCGGCGCCCGCGAACAGGGCCCGAAGGTTAGCCAATGAGCGGCAAGGCGGCAAGAAAGCCCGATCTGGCGTCCATCGCGGGCCTGATGCTGGCCGCGGTTGCCATCTTGGGCGGGCTGCTGCTGGAAGGCGGGTCGATCCTCGATATCGCCCAATATACGGCCGCAATCATCGTGCTCGGCGGTACCATCGGCGCCACGATGCTCAACGCTCCGCTCTCCACCTTTCTTGGGGCGTTCAAACAGTTGCAGACGGTCTTCTTCGAATCTCCGCATTCGCCCTCCGTCGTGATTGAGCAGTTGATTGAATACGCCACGCAGGCGCGCAAAGGCGGCATCGCTTCCCTGGAACAGGAGGCGGCCGGCATTGCGGACCCGTTCCTGCGCAAGGCGCTCACCCTCGCCGTCGACGGTACCGACCTGCAGGAGCTGCGCAAGATGATGGAACTCGAAATGGACATCGCCGAGAACCGCGCCGAGGCCCAGGCTAAAGTCTTCGAACAGGCCGGAGGCTACGCGCCGACGGTCGGCATCATCGGCGCCGTTATGGGACTGATCCAGGTGATGAAGAACCTGGCCAATATCGAGGAAGTGGGCCATGGCATCGCCGTGTCGTTCGTGGCCACGGTGTATGGCGTCGGCATGGCAAACCTGTTCTGCCTGCCCGTTGCCGGCAAGATCAAAGCCCGCGCGCAGGACGAAACCCACATGCGGGAAATGATTCTGGAGGGCGTCTGCGGCATCGTCGAGGGCCTCAATCCGAAGCTGTTGCGCATGAAACTCGAAGCGTTCGCCGAACCCGCCAACCCCAAGGCCAGGAAATAGGCACCCATGGCAAGACGCAAGAAACATCAGGCCCACGAAAACCACGAGCGGTGGCTGGTGTCCTATGCCGATTTCATTACCCTGTTGTTCGCCTTCTTTGTGGTGATGTTCGCCAGCTCGCAGACCGATAAAGGCAAAGCGCAACAGGTTTCTGACTCGGTGAAAAAGGCGCTGGAGGACAACCAGTTCGCCGCCGCCATCGCCGGCATTCTGGGCGGCACCGCCGATGACAAAGGCAGGGGCAACGCCATGATGCGCGGGCCCGGCGGCACCAAGCGCGGCTCCGACGAAGCTACACCCGCCAAGGTAGTGGAACTGCTGCCTTCGGAACAGTTCCTCAGCCAGGAGTTGAAAGATGATATCGAGAGCGGAAAGGTGGCCGTGCACATGAGCGCCCGCGGACTGGTGGTGAGCCTCCGCGAAGCGGCCTTCTTTTCACCGGGCGACGATGCGGTTTCAGCCCAGGCCTACAGTATGCTCGAGAAAATCGCCGGCACCATCCGCCAGCTTCCCAATCCAGTCCGCCTCGAAGGACACACCGACGCGGTGCCTATTCACAACTCCCGCTTCCGTTCGAACTGGGAATTGTCCACCGCGCGAGCCATCGCGATGCTCGAAATCCTGACCGGCGAATTCGGGGTTGCTTCAGCGCGCCTGGCCGTGGCCGGCTACGCCGAGAATGTGCCCCTTGATTCCAACGAATCACCGGAGGGCCGCGCCCGCAACCGCCGGGTCGACATCATCATCCTCAATCAAAGCGGAGTCATCGCCGAGCCTGTCGCCAACTGAGCCTGCCGGGCCCTGCTATCCTCGTCTGTTCATGCTCTGGTGGAAGCTCCTGCTGATGCCCGCGCTCATCGGCGTGGTGACCTGGGCCGGCAGGCGCTGGGGACCTGGAGTAATCGGCTGGCTGGTGGGATTGCCGATTGTGGGCGGACCCATCATCCTGTTCCTTGCCCTGGAACAGGGCGCCGGATTTGCCGCCCGCGCCGCCCAGGGTACGCTTGTCGGCCTGGTGGCGCTTTCGGCCTACTCCCTGGTGTACGCCCACACCAGCCAACGCACCTGGTGGGCGCCCAGCCTGGCCGGCGGATGGATGGCTTACTTCGCGGTGGCCGCGCTGCTGCCCATGCTGCCAACGAATCTGGCTTTCTCGGCTGTGGCGGGCTTCGGCGCGCTTGCGCTCACCGTCCGTGTCTTCCCCCGCATCACCATCCGGGATACGCCGATCATTGCTCCAGCCGGCGAAATTCTACTTCGCATGGCGGCCGCTACCGTTCTGCTGCTTTCGATCACCGCGGCGGCGAACCGGCTGGGACCACAATGGAGCGGCATCTTCACCCCGTTTCCCGTGTTTGCATCGGTGCTGCCCGCCTTCACCCACCGCGGCGCCGGAGGCCAGGCCGCAGCCAAGCAGTTGCGCGGCATCCTGCTGGGGCTCTATTCCTTCGCCCTCTTCTTCGTGGTAGTAGGGGCAATGGTGGAAGTCGCCGGCATCCCGCTAACGTTCTCAATCGCCGCGGCCTCCGCCATCGCGATGCATGCGGCCAGCCTGCGTGCGGCCCGCCGGTAACTTTACATCGATCCGCGTGTTGTGCAGCCGCGCTCCGGGCACCAGCGGGCAGGGCCAATCGGCGCCGGTGCCCGCCCCCCCGGCCGTGAGAGGGATCGTGCGCAGCGCGGCCTCCGCCAGCACGGTCTTTGTCACTTGGTTTCGTTCTGCTCCAGACGCGCTTTCACCAGCTTCTTCACCAGCGCGGCCGGCAGTGGCTTGTCCACAGGGAAGCGGATGGCGCCCTTCGACGTCTGGTAATTTTTCAGCTCATCCCGGAAGGATTCAAGCAACGAGCCGTGCAGGACATACAGACTGCAGTGGTCCGCAAACGCACCGTACCCGATCACCGGCTTCTTGTATTTGAAGGTTGGAATCCGGTAGCTGATGATCTCGACGGCTTCAGCCGGCAAAGCGGACCGGATGGCGGCGCGGACTTTCTGCAAGGTGCCGTGGGCAGGTTCGGGAACCGCAGCCAGGTATTCGTCCACGTCTTTAGCGGCCAGCGTTTTGTTCATGACGGTGAGTCGAAGCCTCAAGCCTATCATGCGCCGCACGCTGGCGCGCCAATTGCAGTTCCACCGAATGCCAACAGAGAATTGAAGGCGGGCTGAGCGGGAGGTTACTTCAAGCGGAACAGGACCGCGCCGGCGGTCTCAACCCGATCGAAATGTTCGGCCAGCGGCGAGGGATTCTCGGCGCTGCTCAGCAGCAGGTGTCCGCCAGGGCGAAGCGTGGCCCGGATGCCGGCGATGATCCGTTTCACGGTTTCCTGGTCGAAATAGATGAGCACGTTGCGGCAAAAGACGACATCGAAGGGTCCCATGCCGCGGGTGGAGGCGCGCAGGTCAAACTGCTGAAACTGGACCATGCGGCGGATTTCGTCGCGGACGCTCCAGTGGCCGCCCGCTTCGTGGTGGAAGTACTTGTGAAGCAGGTGGGGCGGCAGACCGCGGCTGATTTCGATGGGCAGGTAACGGCCCTGGCGTGCGCGGTCAAGGATGCGCGTGGACAGATCGGTGGCCAGGATCTGGATGGTCCAGCCGTCAAGCCCCAGTTCGCGCAGCACAATGGCCAGTGAGTACGCCTCCTGTCCCGAGGACGCGGCGGCCGACCAGAAACTCAAAATCCGGGCGGACTTTCGCTCCTCGAGCAAGGCCGGCAGAATGGAGATCCGCAGCGCGTCATACTGGGCCGGTTCACGAAAGAACAGCGTTTCGTGCGTGGTCATGGCTTCCACGATTTCGCGGGCCACATCGCTGGCCGGGCCGGCCGCGCGGAGCAGGTTGCAAAGGTCGTTGAGCGACTTAAGCCGCCGGGCCTCCGCCAATGGAAGCAGGCGCGATTCGAGCAGATAGTGCTTGTCGCGATCGACAACGATGCCCGATTGCCGCAGGATAAAATCCTGCAGGAGTTTGTAGTTATCGGCGAGAATCGCCACTGGCGTGCCGGGAGCTTTCATTGCCTATTCGCCTTTGAGCCGGCGCAGGATCTCAGGGGCGATCTGCGCCAGAGGTGCTACGGTGTCCGCCAGTCCCGCCCGGGCCACCGCGCCGGGCATTCCCCACACCACGCTCGACGGTTCGTCCTGGGCAAGCACATAGGCTCCGGCGGCCTTGAGGGTCTCCACACCGCGCAGGCCGTCCTGTCCCATCCCGGTCAGAATCACAGCAACCACCGAACCGCCGTAGAGATCGGCGACCGAACGGAACAGAACGTCCACCGCCGGACGGCAGGAGTTCTCCGGCGGGCCCTGATTAAGCGCGCACAGCACCCGCGTTCCGTCACGGCGCAGCGTGAGATGGTAATCACCGGGTGCGATCACCGCAACACCGGGCTCAAGCGGCATGCCGCTTTCGGCCTCACGAACCTTCAGCCTGGAAATCTGCTGCAAACGCTCGGCCAGCAGTTTGGTGAACATCGGCGGCATATGCTGGACAATGACAATGGGAACGTCGAGCTCACGGGGAAAACTGGGGAAGACCTCGGCAAGCGCGGTCGGCCCGCCCGTGGATACGCCGATCGCGATGAGGCGTCTGGGGCCGCGGGCCAAGCGCGAGGCGCGCGATAGTGTGATCGGCGCCGAACGAGCGGGCGCGACGCCCTGGGCCGATGACGGGCGGTCTCCGCCAGGCCGGTGAAAAAACTGCTTGATCTTGGGGACCAGTTCTAAACGCAGCGACTGCAGGGAGCGGTCAAGTGAGCCGACGTTCGCCGCTTTGGTGACATAGTCCGATGCTCCATACGACAGCGCTTCGATGGTGGAGCTTGCTCCCCGCTGGGTTAGCGTGCTGAACATGATGACAACCAGATGCGGGTAGTGGGGCCGTAGCGCCCTCAGCGTCTGCAGCCCGTCCATTTCGGGCATCTCAACGTCGAGCGTCAGCACGTCGGGGTTGAGTTGCGGGATTCTCTGCAGCGCGATCTTGCCATTGGGCGCCGATCCCACCACCTCAAGCTCAGGATCTTCGCTCAGCGCCTGCGTCACCAGCCGGCGGATCACCACCGAGTCGTCCACCACCAGGACTCTGATTTTGCGGCCGTTTTGGAGGATGGTCTTGGGCATTTTCAGGTTCTCTCCTCTGCAACAAATGGCGCCATCAGGCGAAAGGCGGCCAGCGCCCGGGCGGCCTCGGCTTCTCCGCCGGTAAAAACCGCGGAACGCAGGCGGCGCACGGGCCCGGCGAGCGCCTGATTGACTAAGCGGCTGGTAATCCGGTCGATATCCTGACTGGGCTGCCGGCTCGCGGCCAGGCTCGCCCTAAGGTGTTCGGCCGCCAGGTAGAGGCTCTTTACTTCGGGCTCGACCTCCCGCCAGGCCATCAGGCGGCGCCAGCGGACGAGTTCCTGCGCGATGACCGCCTCGGCAGCCGGAATCTGCCGGGCCCGCTCGGCGAGGGCGGCCGACTGCTCCCGTTCAAGGGAATCGAGGTCCACCAGGGTAACACCTGGAAGCTGCGCCGCCTCCGGGTCCACATTCCTCGGTAGTCCGGCGTCAATGATCAGCCGCGGCCGGTTCGTCAGATAACCGCTCAAGGCGCGCTGCGAGAAGGCGTCCAGTCTCGCCGGGGTAGCAGTGACGATGACATCGGAATTCCCGATCTCGGCGCCAAGGTCCGCCCAGCCAGCGGCGATTCCGGAATAACAGGCGGCAATCTCCGCCGCCGCCTCGCCGCGACGGGCCGTAAAAGCGAGACGCCTGGGACGGAGCTTCGCCACGTGATGGGCGATATCGCGGGCGGCCTGCCCGGCGCCTGCGATCAGGAATGACTCGGCGCAGCCAGCACGCCATTTCCTCACCGAGCGGAGCACCGCCGCTCCGATGCCGGCCGAGCCCGCCGACAGACCCGTTTGCTTGCGCACCAGCTTTGCCGCGCGTATCGCGCTATCGGCGCTAGTGCGGAGCACCGGACCGAGAGTATCTGCCCGCCGCGCCGCCTCCATCGCCTCCCGCACCTGGGTCAGGATGTGGCTGTCGCCAAGGATCTGAGACTCCAGACCCGCCGTTACGCGGAAGAGCTGCCGGGCAGCGTCTTCCCCCTCCTGTTGAAAGCGCAGGCAATCGTGATAGTCAGGCTGAACGCCGGGCCTGAAACTCTTTGCGCTCTCGACAAACCCCCGAAGTGCCTCCGAGGGGTCCTCACACAATGCATATAGTTCGGTCCGGTTGCAGGTTGCCACCAGCATCGCTTCCCGGAAGATATGCCTGGGGAGTTTCGCGAGAAAACCAACCACCTCGTGGCCGGTGAAGCCCAATTGCTCCCGAACCGCGATGCTGGCCCCGCGAAAGTCTACCCCGAATCGGACGATTGTGACTGCCATGGCGTCGGTTGGTAAGGTTGAGGGGCCGCGCCTCAAGCCGCGCGGCCCCGGGTTTTCAGTGGGTCAACTGCTAGACACGGAAACGAGACACGAGCTGCTGCAGTGTGGCCGCCATCTCGCTGAGGGCTTTTGCCGAGCCTTGCGTGTCGGTTGCTCCCTGGGCGGTGCTCTGTGCGGCGGTGGCCACGCCGGTGATATTGCTCACGATCTCGTTGACGCCCTTGGCGGCTTCCGAGAGGCTGCGGCCAATCTCGTTGGTAGTGGCGGTCTGCTCCTCCACAGCCGAGGCGATCGTGTTCGAGATGTCGTTGATCTGGTTGATCACCGCGCTGATATCGCCGATTGCTTTCACGGCTCCCTTGGTGTCCAACTGGATCGCCTCGATCTTCTGCCCGATTTCCTCGGTGGCCTTGGCGGTCTCCTTGGCCAGTTCCTTCACCTCGTTGGCTACGACGGCGAATCCCTTGCCCGCCTCGCCGGCGCGGGCCGCCTCAATGGTGGCGTTCAGGGCCAACAGGTTGGTCTGCTGGGCGATGGAGGTGATCACCTTGATGACCTTGCCGATTTCGACGCTCGAATCGCCGAGCTTGCTGATGGTCTGGTTAGTCTGTTCGGCGACGTTGACGGCGCTGCGGGCCATGCGCGCGGCGTCGTTGGCGCTCTTTGAGATCTCGCGGATCGATGCGAGCATCTCCTCGCTGCCCGTAGCCACCACGCCGACGTTCTTCGAGACTTCCTCGCTTGCGGCCGAGACGACGTTGGCCTGCGTGGCGGTTTCCTCGCTGTTGTTGGCCATCTGCTGGCTGATGGCGCTGAGCTGTTCACTGGAGGCGCTGAGCGCCTGCGCGTTCTGGGCGATCTGCGTCATGCTGTGGCGCAGCGTTTCGATGAACGTACCCAGCCCTTCACCCATCTGGCCGATGGCGTCCTGGCCGCTGACGTTCACCTGCTGGCTCAGATCGCCGGCCGCGGCGGCCCTGACAACTCCGAGCATTGAATCGACTTTGTCCTTGAGTTCCTCCTGCGTCTTGCGCTCGCGATCGATCATCTCCTTTTCGCGGCGTTCCTGGGCGATACGTTCGGTGATGACATCCCAGGTGACCATGGCGCCGACGTAGTTCCGGTTGTGGTCGAGGATTGCGCTCACCGACAGGGAAAGCGTGTCTGCGCCGAGCTGGATATTGGCCTTGTGGGGCAGGTTTTTCGGATCGGCCAGCAGCTTTCGCTGCATTTCCGGATGCTTGTGGAAGATGTCGATCGCCTGGCCCACTACCTGGTCGGCGCGAACCGGGAGGGCGTGCTCGATCTTGCGCAGGGTGTTCAGCGATGCCGGGTTCAGATAGCGGATCACCAGGTCGCGGTCGGCCATCATGATGTTGATCGGCACGTTTTCAAGCATCGACTGGGCGCGTGCGGCCTCGTTTTCCAGTCGCTCCTTTTCGGTGATCACCTCCCAGGTGACCATCGGGCCAAGATACTTGCCGGCAGCGTCGCGGATCGGGCTGACCAGCAGATCGAGAGTCTCCGGTCCCAGGCGAATCTTGGCGCGGTGCGGCAGGTTCTTCGGATCGGCCAGCATTCGCCGCTGGTGCTCCGGGTTTTTGTGGAAAATGTCCACCGACTTGCCGACCACCTCTTCGGCCCGGCAGGGCAGCAGATGCTCGATCTGCTTCAGGGTCTTGAGCGAGGCCGGATTCATGTAACGGATGACCAGATCCGTGTCCGCCTGCATGATGTTGTTCGGGGAGTTCTCTACAATCTGCCGGATCTTCTCCACTTCGGACTCAAGCTGCTTCTGCTGGCTGATCTCCTCCCAGTTCACGACGATGCCGACGTAGTCGCCTTCGGAATCGAAGATGGGGTTGACGTTGAGATCGAGAACCAGATGAGCAAGGCGGATTTCCGTGCGGATCGGAAGGTTGCCGGGGTCAGCGAGCGTGCGGCGGATCTGCTTGGCCCTCGCTCCGTGGAAGACGTCGATTTTTGTTCCGATCAGGTCCGAGACGCTGACGCCGAACAGATTTTCGACGGTATCCTCCATGCTCTGCATGATCTTGCTCGCACGTTCGTTCATATAAACGAGAGTAAGATCGCGATCGGCCACAAATACGTTTGTGCCGAGGTTGTCAAGACCGGCCTTGAGGCCGTCCAGCATCCGATCGAGGCCCGCGGCCTCCAATACGGCTGTGCCGGCGCCATTCTGCTTGCTTCTGGTGCTCACGTTAGCTGACTCCTGTTTGGCTTGTTTTGTCGAAGGATGAGTGTTGACGATGTCCTTGTCCATGGCGCCGATCGCCGTCATGATCTCGGCGGCCGTCCCCGCGTCCACTCCGAGTTGCTGAAGAGTAGTCCCCAAATGGAGGGCGACTCTGTCAAAATGCCGTTGCTCGATTGCCAGATGGGCGTGCGCCCGGCGCATGTCCGCCCCCCGGTAGGCGGCAGGCCCGCCCAGCGCCTGGCTGAAGAATGCCCGTTGCTGTGACTTCAGTTGCGCCATGTCCACGTCTTCGAAGAATCCTGACAGCTCCTTGTCGGCAAGGACACGCCCGTAAAAGTGGTCGACGGCGGCCGCCACGGCCGCTTCCCCGCCGATCCGGTCGTAAATGGAATCGAGTACGGCCGATGAGGTTGATGCCCTTGCGTTGGTCTTGGTTCGCATATCTCTCCTTCGCGCTTTGCCTTATGCCTCGGCCTGGGCCTGAAGCACTCTTTCGGTATCGAGGACCAGGAGTAACTTGCCTTCCAGCTTGTAGACGCCGGTGATCATCTCCCTCAGTTCGCGGGAGGTGTTCTCCGGGGCATGCTCATAGTCATCGCGCCGGACCGAGAGCACGTCGCCGATTTCGTCCACCAGCAGGCTGACGGCGCCATCTTCGCTCCTTACGACCATGTTCATCGGCGTCTCGGAAGAATCACGCGGGGCCAGCTTCAGGCGCCTGCGCATGTCGATCGCGGTAACGATCTGTCCGCGGAGGTTGATCAGCCCCTCGATCACCTGCGGTGAAAGCGGGACCTTCGTCATCTCCTGGTAGCGCAACACTTCCTGGACCTGCAGAACTTCGATTCCGAAGAAGAGATCGTTGACAAAGAAGGTGGCGTACTGATGGCTGGCGTGCTCGGCCGCATTCGAATCCACAAACGCGTGGTTTTGCATTCCGTTGTATCTCCTTGCTGAAAATGGGCGCCTGTGTGAGGCCCTATCGGACAACTCCGCGCGTTAAACCGGTTTCAGTCAGGGACTCCCCGGCCGCCAGCGCCGATGCCAGGCGTTCCACCGAGCGCAGCATCGCCTCGCGGTCAAACTTGCCCTGGAAATCGTCGAAGACCCTGGCGACGGCCGCCGCGGCGTTATCGTTGCCGCCGCCGGCCTCGTCCGTCAGTGCGACGACTGGCGTGCGTCCGGCTCCGGAGACCTTGCGCATCCTCTCCACCAGTTGCGCTCCGCCGCCGCCGGCCAGGTCGAGCGAAACCGCCACGACATCCACGCGGTTGCGCTGCAGTTTGTCGAGGGCGTCCTGTACGCTCGCCCCTTCGACGACGCGGTGACCGGCCATCTCCAGGTAGTGGCGGACCAGGCCCCGGGCGAAGTGAGAGCTCTCGGCGACCATCACGGTTACTTTGCCGGCGCTTGAGCGGTCATTCCCCGACCACTCGCCGCCATGATCGATCACGGCTCGGAGGTCAAGGAAGTCGGTGACCTTCTCACCGACGACGGCCGAGCCAAGCAGGCCGGGAGTGGAGGCATTCTGCCGGGCCACCACGACGTCCTCGACGATGTCGACGATCTGGTCGACCAGGATGCCGATCCGCCGGTCGCCATCGCTGAAGACGATCACCTGCACCGGATCGCGTTCGTCGAGGTCCATGCTATGCGAGCCGAGCACGCCGGCCAGTGGAACCAGCGGCAGAATCTGTCCACGATACTGAACCACCGCCCTTCCGCTGGCGCGCTCGATCTTGGTTCTGGGAAATTCCTCCAGGCGCGCGACCAGAGAAAGGGGCACGGCCAGCCGTTCGTATTCGCCCGAGCGGAACAGCAGCAGCGTCTGCCGGTCCCGGTCGCTATCGCGCACCTGCGAGTCGGTACGCTGGGATTCACGGGACTCCGACAGAACCCCGCTCTTGAGGCCGATGCCCAACACATCGAGAATCAGCGCCACCTTGCCGTCGCCCATGATAGTGGCCCCGGCATAGCAGGACAGCCCCTTCAACTGCTTTCCGAGAGGCTTCACGACGATTTCCTGCGTATCGTGGATGCCGTCGACGACCAGGCCGAACTGGCGGTCCTCGGCCTGCAGAACGACAATGTTGATCACATCGCGACCTTCGCCGGATCCGGGAAGGCGCAGCACCTCGTTCAGGTAGGCGATCGGCAGGAGGTTTCCCCGGCGGCGGTAGACCGGCGTTCCGTGAATGCGCTCGATCATGCGCCTTCCCTGTTCGCCCTCCAGGCGGACCAACTCGAGCAGACTCACCTGCGGGATGACGAACCGCTCATTACCGCTCATCACCACCAAACCCGGAATGATGGCCAGCGTGAGTGGGATCTTGATCTTGACGGTCGTTCCCTGCCCGGCCCTGCTGGCCAGGTCCACGGTTCCCCCGATCTTCTCGATGTTGGTTTTCACGACGTCCATGCCCACGCCGCGGCCGGAGATGTTCGTCACCTGTTCGGCGGTCGAGAAGCCGGGCTGGAAGATCAGATGGATCGCCTCGCGCTCACTCATGCGCTCAAGCTGCTCGGGCCGGAAGAGGCCCTTCTGCAGGGCCTTCTTCTTCACCTTCTCCGGGTCGATGCCGGCGCCGTCGTCGATGATCTCGATGTTGACCTGGCCTCCCTCGTGAAACGCGCGCAGGCTCAGGCGGCCATGCGCCGGTTTGTGGTTCCGGACTCTGATATCGGGAAGCTCGATGCCGTGGTCGCAGCAGTTGCGGACCAGATGAGTCAACGGGTCCTTGATGGCCTCAATGATGCTTTTGTCCAGTTCGGTTTCGGCGCCATCCATTTCCAGTTGAATCTGTTTGCCGCAACTGGTGGCGAGATCGCGCACCACCCGCGGCAGCTTATTCCAGACCATCCCGATCGGCTGCATCCGCGTCTTCATGACGCCTTCCTGCAGTTGGGTGGTGATCAGGTTCAGGCGCTGGGAAGTGGCGTTGAAGGTGGCATCTTCCTGGCGGGCCGAAAACTGGAGGATCTGGTTCCTCGCCAGCACGAGTTCTCCAACCAGGTTCATCAGCTTGTCCAGCAGGCCCACGTCGACACGGATCGTCGAATCAGCCACCGAGGAGTGCCTGGCGGCGGCCTCGCCTTCTGCGGCGCGTGGGACTGGCGCTTCGGCGGTGGCTGAAGCGGGTTCAAGCGCCTTTACCGCCACCGGGGGTTCCACCGCGGCGGCCTTGGCTGCCGGAACTTCTTCGGGTTGGGAGGCCTCGCCGGGGGCTCCCTGCTGGCAGGCGCGTTCGAGCCGTATGCGCAGGTCCTCCCGGGAGCTGTCGCTCTCACCGCCCGTCGATTCGATCGCCTGCAGCTCGAGTTTGATCGCATCCACCATTTCAAGGATCAGGCTCACCAGGTGCGGCGTCAGATCCCGCTCTCCGTTGCGCACCTGGCTGAGAAGATTCTCGCCGACGTGCGTGATCTTTTCCAGTTTGCCGAAACCGAGAAATCCGCAGGTTCCCTTGATCGTATGGATGGTCCGGAAAATACTCGCGAGCAGGCCACCGTCCTTGGGCCGCTGTTCCAGTTCGACCATTTCCTGGTCCAGCCTGGCGAGGTTCTCACTGCTCTCGATAAGGAATTCCTTAATAATTTCCTGATCTTCCATGTTATGTTTCACCTGGTGCCGAAGCGTTAATGCACTTGCCGGGGGATGGCCATGAGGCGGAGTGCTCCGTCGCTGTCCGGCTGGCCCGCGGAAGCTCCCCGCAGTAATTCAATCGGCGCTGATAGGACGGACTTTAGCTGATATTAGTAATTATATGTATGTCCGATAATTGTATTACATCTCATGGCGTACCGGTTCCGGCCCGGCGTCTCCGGGCGTTACCCCGCGCAAGGCCGCGGACGATTGTCTGACATCGGTCTGCGGGTTTTGCATCCACCGCGTCCGGACGGGCATCCACTGAGTTGGAACGGGCCCGGACCATTCGCCAGCGGCACCAGGCAAAATGGCGCGACGTGCGAATGAGTCTGCCGCTCTCAAACCGGCCAATTGGCCCCCAATAAGGAGATGTCTATGTGGAAGCTACTAGTGTTTTCGGCGGTAGCCGCCGTATCGATGATGGGACAGGACCCCGCCCGGGTCCGCGTGCTGCACGCCTCGCCGGATGCGCCCGCCGTCGACATATGGGTGGATGGAGCGAAGGTGCTGGAGGGAATCCCTTTCCGCGAGTATTCCGAATACCTGCCGGTGCCGGCGGGCAGCAGAAACATACAGGTTGCCGTCAGCGGAACGACGAACATCGTGCTGCAGGCCTCGCCGCAGCTTGCGGCGGGCCGCGACTACACGGCGATCGCCGCCGGCTTTGCCACTAAGTCACCCGCTCTCGAACTGTTACTCCTCGAGGACGACAACAGGGATCCCGCCAATGGCAACATGCGGGTCCGCGTGGTGCACGCGGCTCCCAGCGCTCCCGGAGTGGACGTCTACGTCACCACTCCGTTTGAAACACTCGACGGCAAGCGGCCGGTTCTCACGGCGGTTCCTTTTAAGGCCGTCTCAGGCTATCTGGAAGTGCCGTACGGAACCTATCAGGCGCGGGTGACTCCGGCGGGCACGCGCACGGTGGCCATCGACTCAGGCCGCTGGTCTACCTGGAACCTCGTGGTGCGGACGGTGGTCGCCGTCGACAACACCGGCGGTGGCGCGCCCTTCTCGCTGCTTCTGCTGGCGGACAAGAATTGACGCCTTTCAGCCCAGCTTGAGATCGGCGATAACTTTGTCCCAGGGCTTGCGGTAAGGCCGCCGCATCATGGCGGCGGCCTCGCTGTCCCCTACAATCTGTTCTTTATCGGCATCCCACTCTATTCGCCGCCCGTTCAATCGAAGAGATAGATTGGCGAGGTGACAGGCAGTGGTGACTTGATGTCCCTGTTCGACGTCGGCGACTGGTTTCTGGCGGCTTTTGATGCAATCGAGGAAGTTGCGGACGTGCAGGTCAAACTGCTCCTCACCCGAACCTTTCGCGCTCACCGCTTCGACATAGGGCGTGGGCTTAGCTTGTGACCTTTGCACGCCACCGGCCGAGTGGCCCCGGAACTGGGGCACAGCATTGTTGGGATCGATCTTTAACTCCGGCCGGATTTCAAACCCCCCACGTCCGATCGTCATCGAGGCTTTCGTCCCAAGAAAGTCCAGTCCCCCTGCTCCCCGTCCGGCGGCCGCTTCGCGATGGGACCAGGAGGCGATAAACCCCGGGTAGTCAAAGATGGCCTCCTGGGTGTCGGGCGTCTCGCCGTCGTCGGCCAGTGCGAGGCGGCCGCCGAAGGACGCCACGGCGCGGGGCCCTTTTACTCCCAGAAACCACTGCATGATGTCGATTGAATGTGCGGCCAGGTTCGTCATCTGGCCGCCGGAATAATCCCAGAACCAGCGGAAATGATAGAGCGAGCGCATCTGCTGGTATGGCCGTTTGGGCGCGGGTCCCAGCCACAGATCGTAGTCAAGCTCGGTGGGCGCCGCGGCAGGCGGGTAGGTGCCGAAGCCGGGCATAATGTTACGATAGGCTCCCATGCGCACGTGATGAACCTTGCCGAGATAGTTATCGCGCATGTACTGGCGGGCTTTCTGATAGTGCCGTCCGGAGCGCTGCTGAGTGCCCACTTGCACCACTCGGTTAAAACGCCGGGCGGCGCGCACCATCCATTTACCTTCGTCGATGAACAACGTAAGTGGCTTTTCCACATATACGTCCTTGCCGGCGGCGCAGGCCATGATGGTCATCAGGGCATGCCAATGGTCGGGAGTTGAGATGACCACGGCCTGCACATCCTTGGAATCGAGCAACCGCCGGAAGTCCCTGTATCCCCTGGCGCGAGGGCCGAGTTCCTGTAGTCCTTCTTCGAGCCGCGGCTGGTGGACATCGCATATGGCCGCAGGTTCGACATCTTTCTGGTTCTTGAAGTCGAACACATGTTGGCGTCCGATGAGGCCATAACCGATGAACCCCACCGGCACACGATCGTTGGCGCCGGCAATACGCTGATAGGAAGCGGCGGTGAGAGAGCCGAGCAGGCTGCGGCGGGTGGAGGACATCTGTGGATTTTATCAATCCTTTCAGGTGCGGGCGGGGCAGTGGAGCTGAGAGCACGGCGGACTAGATCCCCGGGCCACGCAGTTCTATGCAAACGCTTGTATTCAAACGTTTTTTCAAGCCATGGCTAATCCCCGTACGGGATTTCGCCGATAGGGCCTTTAGGGACCTGGCATCTCCACCTTTCTCAGGTGTGTGCCAGGACTTCCACGGC
>JANRLE010000236.1:0-13000 GCA_033762895.1 Bryobacteraceae bacterium
CTATCCGCATGATGGAGCATGAGCACGACGACGCCGGGCAGGCGCTGGCTGCAATCCGCCGCATCACCAGCGACTTCACGCTTCCCGCGGACGCCTGCAACACCTACCGCGCGCTTTACTCCGGATTGCAGGAACTGGAGCGCGATCTGCACATGCATATCCACCTGGAAAACAACATCCTGTTCCCGAAGGCGCTGGCAATGGAGGCGCGCGGGTAACTCACTTGCCGCAGCATTTCTTGTACTTCTTCCCGCTCCCACAGGGGCAAGACTCGTTGCGGCCCGTCTTCTGCACGCGTACCGGCTGCGTCCTGGGCGTCTCCAGTTTCTCCTGGAAGCAGTCCCAGTAACTCATCTCCTTCGCTGTATCCTCCACCAGGCGGTGATACTGGACATCGGCCAGCTTGCTCATCTGCATGTCGAGGCCGTTTTCCAGGTATTCCTCAAACTCATCCTGGCTGACGTAGCGGACATCCACCAGGTCATCGGCATAGGCCTGGCGAATGTCATCCACCAGTTCTCCCGGCCAGATTTGGCAGGCGTGCAGGACCAGTTCATCCCATACGAACGACGGCTCGCGGGGAAGCTGGCCCCGGAAAAGGGAAGCGAAATAATCCACCGCGGCCTGCCGCGGAACCAGACCCGCGCCCACGGAGGTGACAACCGCGGTGAAGCCCGCCGCTCGCGCGTAGATGTAGGCGTTCGGATCCTCGATGAGACCCATGATGGGCTTCAGTTCTCCACCGCAAACGGAGGCCAACATGCGCCCTCCGTCCTCAGTCAGTCCGTCCCCCCACAGGCCGTCCATCGCATTCTTGGAGAAGGAGAAGAGCCGAATCAGGCGCTTCAGCGCGCGGCGTTCACGGAACTGCCCCAGCAGGTAGGTGGCATAGACGTGCGCCATGCGGTCCCAGTCCTGCTCACCGTTACTCACATCCTCGGCGGTTTCCTCCAGGATGTAGAGCAGCTCCGGAATGATCTCGTCGCGCCGCGCCACGGCAGCCGCCACGGCCTCAAACGGAAACGCGCCCGTACACTTCTCAAACTGGCGGAGGATCTCCGGAACCTCCATCAGCCTCAGGTCAGTTCTTTCCATACCAGCCGCGGTCCCAGGGATAGGCGAACGTGGGCCGGTTCTTGTAACGGGTCATCTTGAACTCGATGCGCGAACCCGCACCGGCCTCCAGCCGCACAGTAAGGAAGGGCGCGTCCACCTTCGTGGTCTGCCCGTTCACCGTCACTTCGTCGAAGTGATGTTCGCCGTATCCGCCGGCCTGCACCGTCACGGTCCGCGGCTCGATCGGATTCACGTTCACCAGCGTCATGGTGGCCGCATCGGCGCCCAGCTTTTCCACCAGCGCGCCGACGTCTTCCGGCAGCCCGGCGCGGCGTTTTTCCGGATCGAAGTGGCGGAAACGGCTATGCAGCACCCACACGCGGCCGCGGGCGAAGTAACCGCCCACTGTGAGGTTCACCAATGCATTGGTGGCCACGGGATTCAGGTCGAGCAGATAGTCGGCAAGGCGCGTGTCGGCCGTCGTCTGGTCCGTACGCATCATTTCCATACGCCGCCGCACCCAGTTCAGATCGCCTTCCAGGGCGCGCTCAGGAAACTCGGAAAGTTTGCCTTCCAGGTACCCCAGCCACGTGGCGGTACGATCGGCGCCCGAGTAGCTGTCGCGGCCGCGGCCGCCAGGTGCGAAACTGGTGGCCACCGGAAGACGTTCCATGTCCTTGCGGTCCATCGACCACAGATAGATTTCCATCAGCCGGTCTTCGCGCTTGTTTTCGGTGAAGTGATACCATTGCGGCGCGCCGTTGTACTTATAGCCGCGCGGATCGCCATACATCTGCGGCAGCAGCGTCTTGCCGTTCTCCACCTTTTTCTGCGCATAGATGTTGTCCATCTGGCGGCGCAGCACGTTCACATAGCTTTGATCGCCGGTCAGCAGCAGCGCGTTTCCAAAGCCCGGCCACGTGCCATCGGTGAAGTAATTACGATGCGCGATCTGTTCCAACTCGCCGTCGAAGATGGTGAAATTCCAGCCGTAGGTTCCTTTCCACCATTGCCCGTTGTATTCACCGCCCGGCTTGCCGTTGAGGCCCACGTTGCTCGGGATGTTGCCGCCGGTCTCCTCGGTCCGCTGTTTCCAGGCGTTCACGTAGTCAATGACCCACTTGCGATATTTCTCATCGCCGGTGAGAGAATAGGCGTTCAACCCGAGGATGGTGGAAGCAAGGTTGAGAAAGTTATCGCCCACGCTGTCCAGATATTCATCGCAATGGGCCAGCATCTTCTTATAGTGGGTGTCCATGTCCAGCATCTTGCTGTGACCGGCCGGGTTGTGCAGCAGGTGGTAAATGCCGGGCACCGGATCGCCCACCCAGTCATAAGTGGTGGCCTTACGCAGCATCGGGCCTTTGCTTCCGTTCCAGATGCTCTTGATCACCTTGTTCACCGGGTCGTAGTTCGGCGCGTCGGGATCCTCACCCATGTACATGGCGGCGAAGCGCTGGATGCGGCGTTTGTAGAGATCGTCATTGGGATCGGCCAGGCCCTGCAACAGGAAGGCACGCATGCCTTCGGCGGTATGGAACCAGTCCGACTGCGTGATGAATTCCCGATGGTAGGCGCCGTTCTTCGCCAATTCGGTCAGCTTGGTGCGAATTTCGCTGTACTGCTTGAGGTGGCCCTCCTGCGCCTTCTTGAAGAGTTGCAGGGAGGAGTCCGATCCGCCGAGGGCGTGCAGCAGCGTCCAGTTGAAGAAGGTCTCAATCGCGTCGTCCGGCCCGTCCAGCGTGCCCCAGCGGGGCGTATGCGCCAGATACCCGCGTTCGTCGAGGTAGCGCGCGGCAAACTTTTCGGCGCCGATGGAACTGTACTTCAAAACGTCGCGCTCCAGCAGCGCCCATCGTGGCGGCGGCATCGGCGTCTTGACATGAAGGGTAACCTCGGCGTGCGCGGCCGAGGCGACAGCGAACAGGCAGTACAGGATCGAGCGATGCATCCGTTCATTATGCTACAAGCCGCTCAACTCCCCACGCGGCACGCGCGCATACTCCGCCACGGCGTCCAGGTTCACTTCCACGCCAAGGCCCGGCACAGCCGGAATCTCCAGCATTCCGTCCGCATCCAGCCGCCAGCCCCCAGCCGCAATCTCATCGATGAACGGCGAACCGGTGAGGTACTCCACCAGATCCGTATCGGCGAAGGCGGAGGCAAGCTGCAGGTCCGCCGCCAGCCCCAGCGCGGTGTTCCATCCATGCGGAATAAAGCGCACGCCATGATCGCGGGCCATCTGCGCGATCCGCCGCTCTTCGCTGATGCCGCCGCACTTGGTCACATCGGGCTGCACAATGTCGAACGCGCCCGCCTCCAGCCATGGTTGAAACGCCTGCCGGCGCGTCAACACTTCCCCGCCCGCGATGGTCACCCTGGCCGCGCGCCGCAGCGCGACGTAATCCTCCAGCGCATCGGGCTGAATCGCCTCTTCAAACCAGAACACGCCATAGGCCGACAGCATGTCCGCCGTGCGCAGCGCCCACTTGAAGCCCTGCGGCCAGAAGGCGTCGCTCGCGCCGGCGTCCACCATCAGCATCGCATCATCGCCCACGGCCCGCCGTGCCTCGCGCACGATCGCCTCATCGGTGGCCGCGTCCTTTCGTCCAAACGGCCCCCAGCCGATCTTGAAGGCGCGAAACCCCTGCGCTTTCACCGGCAGCAGTTCATCGGACATACGTTCCGGTTCGCGCATCAGCAGCGACGCATAAGGGCGCACCCGCTCACGATACCGCCCGCCCAGCAGCCTTCCAACGGGCTGCCCCGAAGCCTTGCCCAACACATCCCACAGCGCAATGTCGATGCCCGAAATGGTGTGCGTGATCGCGCCCCCGCGGCCCAGCCAGAACGTGTTTTGATGCAGCTTCTCACTCACCCGCTCCGGCTCCAGCGCGCACTCACCCAGATACAGGGGCCGCAGCAGCGCCAGCGACGCCCGCACCAGATCTTCGCTGGTGAACACGCTGCCCCAGCCCGTCACGCCCTCGTCCGTCAACACGGCGATCAACGTGTGAACACAATCCTCCGGCTGCAGCTCATTTGACCATCCGCCTTCCGGCGTTTTCCCGCGCAGCCCAAAGGCGCGCACGTCGCGAATCTTCATAGCTCCCGATTATCCAACAGCCGGGCCCGCCGGTGATAACATGTCAGTGCTATGCCCAATCGCAGAGAATTCGTGAAAGCCGCCACCGTGATTGGCGCCGCCTCGCTCGCCACCGCCGCGCAGGAAATCCCCAAACGTACTCTGGGGAAAACCGGGCTGAAGGTGTCCATCCTCGGCCTGGGTGGCGCGCGAATCGGCAACCTGCCGGATGAGAAGCAAGCCGTCGATGTCGTGCGGAAATGCTACGACATGGGCGTCAACTATTTTGACTGCGCCTCCGCCGGCGCCTACGGACTTAGCCAGACCCGCTACGGCGCGGCGCTAAAAGGGCTGCGCGACAAAGTGGTGCTGGGCACTAAGACCCGCCATCGCACCGCCACCCAGGCCCAGCTTGATCTCGATCAGAGCCTGGCCAACCTGCGCACGGACTACCTGGACCTTTACCAGATCCACAACGTCATCAACGACGAGGACATCGAATTTATCTTCGGCCCCAAGGGCGTGATGGAGATGGTGGAGAAGGCGAAAAAGGAGGGAAAGGTCCGCTTTGTCGGCCTTACCGGCCACACCACGCCCGAGGTGTTGAACCGCGCTATCGCCAAATACGACTTCGCCACCGTGCTGATGCCACTCAGCGTCACTGACGGCGGCAACAGTCAGAAGAGCTTCGAAAAGGTCACCCTCCCCCTGGCCAGGAAGCGCAACATGGGCATCATCGCCATGAAGACCTTCGGGGCCGGGCAGATCCTGCAGAAGAAAGCCGCAACCGAAAAGGAATGCCTCCACTACGTGTGGACGCTGCCTGTTTCCACCGCCATCGCCGGCTGCCAGCAGATCGCCCATGTGGAGACCTGCGTCAGTCTCGCCCAGACATCCAGGCCCATGACCGCCATGGAAATGGACGGGCTGCGCCGCCGCTTCGCCGATGCGCAGTGGGCATCGATTGAACCCTGGAAGGCGCCGGCGGAGGTAAGTGAGTACCGCGCGGACTAACTCTCCGGCCGGAACGCCTCCGCCACGGGAAATGGACGCTGAGGCGCGCTGAATGGCGCAACATGCTCGTCCTCCCCGGATAAAACGTCATGTCACCTACCACCATAGCGCCCCGCATGACAAAAGGGCGGACCCGAAGGCCCGCCCATGCTCCTCAACCATCTGCCTTTCGCTTATTGAATCGGCGCGCTTGCCCCGTCAATCGACAGCAGGAAGCGAATCAGTTGACGCCGCTGCGCCTCACCCGTCAGTAAGTCCACACCGTTTGAGCCCGCCGAGCGGTGAGTAACATTACTCATGACCTGCTCCAGCGTATCGGCCCCGCCGTTGTGAAGGAACGTGCGCGGGAAGGAGAACAGCGACATCAGCGTCGGCGGATTGAAGCCGTCGGCCCCCAGTGGCGGCGCCGCGTTCTGCCTGACTTCGTTCTTGGCCTGTGCGTCAAACGTACCCACCTTCTTCAGTTCCCCGATGATCTGTCCGTTGCTCAGCACGCTGGCAGCCGGAGCCCCGGAGAAGCGAATCCGCGAATTCGACCATGTGGAAGTGCCGTGGCAGCTCTGGCACCCGGCCTGCTTAAAGAGCGCCTCACCCGCGATCACGTCCGGATCGTTCTTGTCCACCGGAGAAATCGGAGCGCGAACTCCAAACTGGATGTACGCCTTCAGCGCGTCCCATGCCGGTATGCCGCGGATGCGCAGTTGCGTGCGGCCCGCATTCACCGCGCCCAGGCCCACAACACTGGCCGCGGGCGTCACCCCATCGTCACCCACAATCAGCCCCTGCCCGCCCGACACGCCGCGGATGTTCAGTTCGAAGTCCTCCTGCTCATCGAAAATGCCTGACCAGTTGAACGCGCGCTGCACCGTGGGATTTTCCGGATCGTAGTCCACATGCTGCGGAATGGTGCGCCGCGGGCCGGCCGCGAACAGCCACACCACGTTGTCGCTCAACCCATCCGGATGGCACGACGCGCAGGATCCCCATCCGGCGGCTGACATCCGGCCCCGGATCTTCGGCGATAGCGGCGTGGGTCCGTCGAATTCGCCCGTCGAGCTGTTATACAGTTCCTTGCCGGCGTGAATGGTGTCCCACAGCGTACCCGCCTCGGGCAGCGCCGATGAACGCATGGTGGCCAGCGCCTTGTCCTCGCCCTGTTCGATATTGATCACCGTCACATCGCGCGAGATGTAGTTCATCACATAAGCCCGCGTGTCGGTGGAGTTGATCACGATGCCGCGCGGGTTCTTTCCCGTGGCAATCTGCAGTACCCGCGTCGCCGAAGTGGGCGCCGAAGGATCGTTTACCACCGTGGCCGCGCCGGTGGAACGGTCGAGTGAGAGCTTCACCACATGGTCGCTGGCCGCGCTCACCACATAGGCCTGATCTTCGCGATTCTTCGCCGCAATGGCCCACGGCACGGTAACGAACAGCCGCGGACTCCCGGTCTGCTGCCGCACCGCCAGGTGCATGTTGATGGTCTTTTCCGTGTCCTTGAGTGTGGTGGCGTCCAGCACGCTCAACAGGCTCTGCGTGTTCACGTCAAACCGCACCGGCCCATTGGGAGAAGCGCCCGTGCTTGGCAGATAGAGGAAGTTCCCTTTCAGCACGATGCTGTTCAACTGGTTGGCGTAGGCGCCGGTCAGGAACCGGAAATCGTTCTCGGTGACCGTGGCCGGAGGCGCGACCTTGGCCAGCGCATCGCCGGCCGCTTTGAATCCCGTGTCGCTGATGGGCAGGATATTGATGGTGGATTCCAGTTCATCGGCCGCCGTGCGAATCACGCTCACCAATCCCAGCTTGCTGTCGTCCTCGCCATCCGGTTTGCCGTTCGGCATCCCAAAGAACTGCGTGACATACACCGTCTCATCGTCGTCTTCGGCGTCGCCGTCGTTGCTGATGGCAATGCCCCGCGGGTGGAAGCCCACGTTTTCGATCGTCTTGATCACCCGGTTGGTGGAAGTATCGATCACCGAAACTCCGTTGGAGCTGCGGTTGCTCACATACAGCTTGGTGCCGTTGGGCGTCAGCGCCAGGCCGTAAGGCTCGGTTCCTACCTTGATATCCAGCAGCAGCCGCGCCACCGTGTTCTCACGGTTCACCGCCACCACGCTTACCGTGCCGCCGGCCGTGTTCGCCACATAGGCGCGCGTGCCCTGCGGATTCAGAACCACGCCCCAGGGCTCCCGGCCCGTGTGAATTTCCCTGATCTTGCGGTTCCGGTCTCCGGAAACATCAAACAGGGACATGGAGTCGTTGTCGGGGTTGGCCACGGCAAGCAGGTTCCCGGCCGCATCCAGGGCCAGCGTCTGCGAAGACGTGGGGCCGCTGAAGCGGTTTTGCGTGGGTAGGGGCGCTTGCTGGCTGATGGCGGAAGTGTGATTGGCGATGTAAAGTCCAAGGAGAGCTGCCGAAGCCGTCCCCAGCAACTTCGAAATCCTGTTCGCTCTGTTCATTTTCTCTCTCGCTCCGTGACAAGAAGGTGCGTCGAAGCAGTGTCAAGGTACCCGGGCGCCGTACTGGTCTGTATAGCAGCCCGGGTTCCGTCACGGCTGCATCTTCGTATTCCGAGTTTAGGGGAACCCGGGTGAAATGCCGTAAGGGTGGGCTAAGGAAAAGGTAAGCAAACGGGCAGGACAGTTTGCCGCACAACTTGTGGCATACTGTCGCCAGGAGGCGCGGATGGCCACATCGGACCGGGCGATCCGGGCTGCGAGAATCCTCGCGAGAGCACAATCCACGTTCGGGAATCCGGAGAAGGCTCTCGTTTGGATGCAGGAGCCGAAACGGCGATTCGGCGGCCGGACTCCCCTTGAAATGCTGGCGAACGAAGCGGGCGAACGGCTGGTGGAAGAAATCCTCGTACAGATCGATGAGGGCATGTTCGCCTGAGGATTCTGCGGCGCCTCAGTAACCAAGCGACGCTGGACGCCCGCGGTAATACCGGCCCATCTCCCGCAGGCCCACGCCCGTAAGATACGATAATCTTACTTTGGACAACAAGCCCACGGTTTTTATCTCTTCCACGCGGCTGGATCTGGAGCCCTATCGAGCCGCCGCCCGCGATGCGGCCGAGCGCGCTGGGTTTGCCGTCACTGGCATGGAGACGTTCGCTCCCAGCGGGGAGTATCCGCTTGAGGTCTGCCTGGAAAGGGTGAAGGCCGCCGACGTTCTCGTAGTGCTGGTGGCCCACCGTTATGGTTCCTGCCCGCCAGGCAATACGAAGAGTTACACATGGCTGGAGTGTGAACACGCCCGGCACGTGATTCCGTTTCTGGTGAAGGACGACGCGCCGTGGGACTTCGAGCTTCGTGATGCGGCGGCGCTACAGAAGGCCGCGGTTTCGGGCGATACCGCTGCATTGCAGGCAGCGATGCAGGCGGCTACGCAGCTTGCGTCATTTAAAGCTTGGCTGCTCAACAGGCATGCCGGGCAGTTTTCCACCGATCACGAGTTGGGCAAGCTGGTGCTCCAGGCCTTGACGGCGTGGCGTGAGAAGAACCCACAATTCGGCCCTCCTCCCCCCGGCGATCCGGCCGCCTATCTCGAAGCGCTCCGGAACATCTGCCACTACATCGACATCGAAGGCTTGCAGGTCTCCGACGGCGTCAAGAGGCAGTTCGAAATCGATCGCATCTACATCCCCCTGACCACCACCGCCGAGGTGTCCGAAGAACGTGGGATGCGCCGGGACATGCCGTTGCAGGACGCCCTGAAGCAGCCTCGCCTGATGATCACCGGCGATCCGGGCGCCGGCAAGACCACCTTTCTCCGCCGTCTCGCGTTCGCGCTTTGCGGCCCCGATCCCAGCGCATTCGCCGGCTTCAGCGCATTCCCGATCCTCATCCGCGCCTCCGACCTCACCACTTACTTCACTACCGCCCAGCACCCGCCCGCCGAAGCCGAATCCGCCGATTGGATCCCCCACTTCCTGGCCAGCAAGTGCGCCCAGCACGGCCTGACCATCGAATACTTTCGCGGCAAACTCAAGACCGGCCCGTGTCTGGCGATGATCGACGGCCTGGACGAAGCGCCGGACGACAAAATCCGCCGCCGCGTCGTCCGCATCATCACGGACGCCGCCGCCACTTACAAAGCCGCACAGTTCGTTATCACCGCGCGGCCCAAAACCACCGATGCGCCGGGCGGCTTCCATGTCGCGCAAATCGGCGCGTTGAACCGGGATTCCGTCCGCGCCTTTCTGGGCGAATGGTCAAAAGCGCTCTATCCGAAGGAGCCGGAGAGAGCCGAAGCCTTCCGCGCCGAACTGCTGTATTCGGTCACCAGCCGCTCAGAGATCGCCAGCATGGCCAAGAACCCGGTGATGCTCACCGCGCTGGCCGTCCTGCAGGCCAACAGCCGCCGCCTGCCGGAAGAGCGTGTGGGGTTGTATGAGTCCATCCTCACATGGCTGGCGCAGTCACGCGAGGAAAGGCCGGGCCGCGTGCGGTGGGATACCTGCCTGCAACACCTTCAAAAAGTCGCACTGGCTATGCAGGATCACACCGAAGGGTTGAAGGTGCAGGTGGGGCGCGGGTGGGCGGCGGATCAGATCGCCGCCGAATTCCCGGACCGCGCCGCCGCGTTGCGATTTCTGGAAGTGGAGGAAGGTGACAGCGGCATCGTCGTCAGCCGCGCAGGCGACGTGCGGTTCTGGCATCGCAGTTTCCAGGAGTACCTCTGCGCGCGTGAGATTGCCGGTTGGGGCGATGCCAGGCAGTACGCGTTCCTGGTGGAAAGCGGGAAGCTGTATCGGGCCGAATGGCGCGAAGTGATGCTGCTGTTTGCGGGCGTGCTGAAGAATCAGGGGAAAGAGAAGTTGGACGGGCTGTTCACCGCAGTCCTGAACCTGCTGGGGCCGCGACCGGAATTGCGGGAGCAGGCTCGCTGCGCGGCTCTGCTGGGAGCCATGATGCGTGACCTGCGGCAGGAGGGCTTTGAACCGAAAGATAGCCGCTTCCGGGAAACGGTCCTCGCGGTGAACCGCATCTTCGATCCCGCGGAGTCCCGGAAGATCGAGATTGGTGTGCGGGTGGAGGCGGCCGAGGCGTTAGGGCAGGTGGGCGATCCGCGATTGGAGGAGGACAACTGGGTCACGATTCCCGCTGGCCGGTTCTGGATGGGCGCGCAGAAGAAGGGGAATCGCAATGTGGATCCGGAAGCGGGTAACGAGGAGGCGCCGGTGCATGAAGTGCAACTCGCGGCCTTCCAGATGAGCCGCTATCCGGTGACCGTGCAGGAGTACGCGCGGTTCATGGAGGAGGACGGCTATCAGAATGAAGAAAATTGGACAGAAGGCGGCTTCGGAAAGTTCGACGCGCCGGAGGACTGGGCCGAACAGAGGGCCTTTCCAAATCGTCCCGTCGTAGGCGTGAGCTGGTTTGAGGCGGCGGCCTACTGCAAGTGGGCTGACTGCCGGTTGCCGACGGAGGCCGAATGGGAGCGCGCGGCACGGGGTCCAGAGAACAGCCGCTATCCTTGGGGAAAGGGGCAGTTGGATGCCACACGAGCAAACTATAAGAGGGACGTTGGCCGGCCGACGCCTGTGGGCCTCTACCCACTGGGCAGAACATCCGAAGGCCTCTATGACATGCTCGGCAACGTTTGGGAATGGTGTGCGGACTGGTACGGCGAGTACCCTTCGCCCGGGCCAGAAACGGGAGCATACAGGGTGTTGCGCGGGGGTTCGTGGTACTTTGATTCCTCGAACGTTCGCGTCTCCTTCCGCAACTGGTACCTGCCTATGGACCGCAACATCAGTATCGGTTTGCGGAGTGTGCGGGAAGTGAAATCCCTTAAAATTTAAATCCTTGTACCTTAACCCAACTGCCGGGAGAACGGGCTAAAATACATGGGTCCAGGGCTATGCCCTGGGCGAAAATTTTTTTGGGGGATGCGATGATGGACGGCGCAAAGACACCCAACGAACCGGCGGTGGTGGTCGGCAAGGCCTACGATCTCACGATATGGCTGATCCAAAAAGTGGAACACTTCCCCAAGTCCTACCGATTCAGCGTCGGTGACCGGATCACCAAGGATGTCCTGGACCTGCTGCAAACGCTGGTCCGCTGCGCTTACACATCCGACAAAGCCAAGCTTCTCGAAGTTGCCAGCGCACAAACAAACTCGCTGCGTTACCTGCTGCGCATCGCCAAGGATCTGCATCTGATGAGCATCGACTCCTATGGCTTCTCCACCGGCTGCGTGGAAGAAATCGGCCGCATGGTGGGCGGCTGGCAGAAATCGGTGATGCGCAGGGCATGAAACGCGTAGGCGGACTGTGGCCCCAAATCGTCAGCTTCGAAAACCTGCTTGCCGCCGCGCACGCCGCGGCCAAAGGTAAACGCAGGCGGCCGGATGTGGCGAAGTTCCTGATGAACCTGGAACCGGAGTTGCACAAACTGCGAGAGGAACTGGTTAACGGAACCTACCAGCCGGGACCCTACCGTACATTCGAGGTTAAGGATCCGAAGCCAAGGAAGATTTCGGCAGCGCCGTTCCGGGACCGCGTAGTGCATCACGCCTTGACTCGCGTGATTGAACCGGTCTTTGACCGCCGTTTCACCACCGACTGTTTCGCCTGCCGGAAAGGGTTCGGCACTCACAAAGCGCTGGAGCGGGCGCGGCTGGCGGCGCGTAAGTATCCCTATGTGCTTAAATGCGACATCAGAAGGTATTTTCCCTCCATTGACCATGAAATCCTTCGGTCCCTGCTGGCGCGGGTAATCAAGTGCCCGCAAACACTCGAACTGGCGGGCCGGATCATCGACGGCTCAAATCCGCAGGAGGAGGTGATCGCCTACTACCCCGGCGACAACCTCTTCACTCCGTTCGAACGGCGGCGGGGTCTGCCACTGGGCAACCAGACGTCGCAGTTCTTCGCCAACGTGTACCTGAGCCCGTTGGATCATCATGTCCGGCAGATCCTCTGCCCGGCCGATTATGTCCGCTACGTGGATGACTTCCTGGTGTTTGGAACCAGGAAAACCGAGTTGAAGGAACTCCGGCGGCGGATCGAGGAATTTCTGGCGCCCCTGCGGTTGCAGATGCATCCCGGAAAAAGCCGGATCTACCGGGTAGCGGACGGCGTCACGTTCCTGGGCTGGCGTATATTTCCGGACCGCCTGCGGCTGGACCGCGGCAACGCCGTTCGATTCCGGAAGCGGCTGGGGGCGATGGTGGAACAATACCGGGCAGGTGCCGTCAGCGTTGAGGAATTGCGCACGCGGGTCCGGGCGTGGATCGCGCACGCCAATCATGGGGATACATGGCAGTTGCGCCGGAGCCTGTTCTCGCGGTACAAGATTAGACCAAGGAGCACGGTCTCCAACGGTGTTGCGCGGGGGTTCGTGGAACAATGATTCAACGAACGTTCGCGTCTCCTACCGCAACAGGAACCAACCTGAGAACCGCAACAACAATATCGGTTTGCGGAGTGTGCGGGATGTGAAAAGCGGGACTGTACGGTTCCGCGGCCGGAGATCGGATTGGTTACGGCTGTCCGGTGTGAGCCCATTTCACTTCCGGATCGTGCTCCGGACGCGCCGGCAGCGGAGCGTCGAACAACAAGCGAGCCCGGGCCTGTGGTAGCGAAAGCGAAGCCGGTCCGGGTTTATTCCTGGCGCGGTGGGCCGGAGTATCATAGAGAGTTCCATGAGTCTGTTCGCATTCCTGAGCTATGCCCACGCCGATGACGACGAAGGCCTGGTGACCTTCTTCGTGAAGCAGCTCCAGGCCGAAATCCGCAAGCAGATGGGCCTGCGGGACTTTGTGATCTACCAGGATCGCGACCAACTCGCCTGGGGCCAAAGCTGGAAGCGGCAGATCGACGAATCGGTGGACTCC
>JANRLE010000237.1:0-6531 GCA_033762895.1 Bryobacteraceae bacterium
TCGCGCTCGCAATGAATGGGCACGTTGGGCTTCAACGGATGCGCCACCTTGCTCGGCCACAGCGTGAACCCGTCATGGTGTTTGCTGGTAAGCACCACGTAACGGGCGCCTGTCTGGGCAATCAGGTCCGCCCAGGCCTGCGGATTCCATTTCCTGACTTCGCGATTGAACGTTTCGGCGAACCGGTAGTAGCCGAACCCGGCTCCATAGGTCCTGGCATGATGCTCATGGGTCGGTGAGCCCTTCAGCCGCAACGTGTTCAGATACCACTCCGAATAGGGGTTCTTCTGGAACCACGTACTCATGTCCACCTTGCCCAACTCTCCCGTCGGCGGCGCCCACGCCGGCACCGAATAAAGACCCCAGTGGATGAACATGCCCAGTTTGGCATTGTCAAACCACGCCGGTAGCGGATGCCGCCGCAGCGACTCCCAACGGGCTTCGTACTTGCGCGGAAGGCTCTGCGCAAAGGCCGGAACGGCCAGCGATGTGACGAGGAAACGGCGGCGCATCATCTCTCGATCTTAGTATCAACCCAACTGCGGCTGTTTCGAATCCCGCCTCACCCATCGGAACGCGGGCACCGAATTTTTCCAGAAGAATTTCTCCGCCGCCGGCCGCCCCTTCGCCAGAAAGTACGCCTTCAGAATCTCCAGCGCCGCTTTGTTGCGCCCTGAATAGACAAGCAGGTCTTCGCCAAAAATATCCCAGATGAAATCCATCACCGGCTTATAAACGGACGGATCAAACCCGGCATCGGCGCTGGACCGGGGCCGGTGCAGCCCCGAAACTTTCACATAGGCCCCGCGTTTTCTGAGTTCCTTCAGATTCTCCGCATAGCGCTTGAATGCGGCAGCTTCGGTGGGCAGCGCGAGCGCCTGCAGGTGACCCAACACGACGCGCAGTTCCGGGACTTTCTCCGTCAGCCGCAGGGTGGCTTCAATCAGGTCCAGACGCGGGTTGGCCACCTCCAGCGTCAGTCCCGTCTGCGCGAACGCCTTCATGTTGTCGATGAACTCCGGCCGGTTTACGGCCGACACCAGATCGTGCCCCTTCCAGATGTTGCCGTAGCGGATTCCGAGAAACAGTTTGTTGCGGTGATACCGTTCGAGATACTCGCGAAATTCCGGTTTCAAGGGGTCCAGGTTGCCGACCATTCCCACAATCATCGGCTCGTTCTCGATGATCATCAGCACCCAGAGATTGTCCTCCACCCACGGGCTGGCTTCCACTTTGATGCCGCCGCTGATCCCCAGCGCGATGGCAGATTCGCGAAAGTGCCTGGGAAGGAACGGTGGCGCGTTCGGTGTGAAAGGATAGGGCGCGCCCTGCGGCCGGGTCTGATCGTAGAGGTGGAAATGCGTGTCGATAATCGGGATCGTATCGCCCTGCGCCGCGGCCATCGGCAGGGCGGCGGCAGTGGCGAGAAACGCCCGGCGGGCGGGCCTGTTGTGATGCATCCGGTATGGACTCCTTGTCAGACCTGAATTCTACACCACAGCGCAGCGATAGGCGCCGCATGATGCCAGCCTTAGTCCAGCAGATTCGCAGAACATTGTCGGCGTTGTAGCGTGCAATTCATGTTCGCCAGCTAATCTCAAACAGTCTCGCCGTTGTTTCTTCAATTCTTTTCCCTGGAGGCCGTAGATGATGAAGAGAACTTGTGTCTCTATCCTGCTGTGGATGACCGCCGCCGCTTCCCTGCCCGCCCAATCGCGCAGTTCGGCCGTTGGAGGAGTGGTGCAGGACCAAACAGGCGCGGCCATTGCCGGGGCCAGCGTGAAACTGATGTCCACCGGCGCTTCGCGATTGAGGCAAACCCGGTCGGCGGCGTCGGGAGAATTCGTCTTCGCCAATATTGAATCGGGTGAATATCAGCTAGAAGTCTCTTATGCGGGCTTCACCACGAAGATCATCAAGGGAATCGCTCTGGGGGCCGGCGAAACACAGCAGGTCACGGCGGTTCTGGAGGCCGGGGCGGTTGTGCAGCAGGTGGAGGTAGCGGCTTCGGCACAGTTGTTGCAGCCGGCAACGGCCACGCAGTCGGCGACGCTCACCAGCCGCGAGATCGTGACGATGCCAACGGCGTCTCGCAACGTGACGCACCTCATTGTGAATCAGGCAGGGGTGAGCGCGGAACTGCCGGACCGCACCGGCGCAGGAATGCAGATTGCGACTACGCCAGGAGGCCAGGAGGATGACGGCAGCCAGTCGATCAATCCTTCCGTAAACGGCGCCCGCCCGTCGAATAACGCGCTGTCGATCAACGGAGTGGATACGACGAACATGCTGAGCAGCCGCGGCGGGCTGGGGAACAACCTGCAGGTGCCTTTGGACGCGCTGGAGGCGGTGGAAGTGCAGACGGCGCTTTATTCGGCGGCGACCGGGCGCAATGGCGGCGGCAACATCCAACTGATCACCAAGGGCGGCACGAACGAGTTTCACGGCGCGCTGTACCACTACCTGCAGAATGAAAAGTTGAACGCCAATGAATACTTTCTGAACTCGGCTGGCAATCAACGGCCGCGATTCCGGCGCAACGAGAGCGGCGGGGCGATCGGCGGCCCAATTCGCAGGAACAAGACCTTCTTCTTCGCGGGTATGCAGCGAACCGATTTTGTCTCCGGCTATGCCCCGAACGCTTTTGCCGCGGCGGGCCTGCCCACCGGGCTCGGCGATGTCCGCAACCGCGACACGATCAGCGCGGCGGCCAATGAGTGGCTGCAGACGGGCAACGTGGATAATCCCCGCTTTGCGGCGAACTTCCTCAACGCGTTGCGGGCGTTTCCCGCTGAGCAGCAGGACGGGCTGATCCGCAAGTTCTTCTCGAACGCCACCGACATTCTGGCAAACCGCAACAACGGCGCGCTGCTCCTTCGGCAGTTGACGCCAAACGACATCCATCCGGTGGCGGTGAACATCCTGAACACCAGAAGAAACGGGCAGTTTCTGATTCCCACCCCCTCCTCCTCGCTGCCGGTGCTCAGCGGCAACGGCACATACGGGCGGGAGTTTCTGCTGCAGCAGGTAATTCCCACTACGTTTCACAGTTGGAACGGATCGGCCACCATTGACCACAACTTCAGCGATAAGAACCGGCTGCGGCTGAACTATATCCGCACGCGGCAACAGATTGAGGAGGCGTTCGGATGGGCGGATGCGTCGCCTTCGCCAACGCTGGCCGACAACACTTCCTACGTTACGTCGCTGTCGGACCAGCACGTCATCAGCCCGAACCTGACGAACGATTTCCGTGCGGGGTTCTTTGAGCTCTACAACACGCGGATTTCCAAGTTCCGCGACATCACCAATTCGAGCCTCGGGATCTTCAACCCGATCGAGCAGGCGATTGGCGGACTGGCGGCGCTGATGCCCACCATCGACATCAACACGCAACGCAACTCCGGCGGCATTGGCAACGCCTGGGACTTCTTTGACCGGCAAAGAAACTGGTATGCATCGGACGCGGTGAACTGGATTCGCGGAAAACACTCGGTTCAATTCGGCGGCGAATGGCGGCGCGTCAACATCAAGGGCGAATTCATGTCGCGCACCAACGGCGACCTGGACTATAACAACTGGGTGTTCTTCTTCACCGGCCACGGAGCAGCCAGCGGATCCAGCGATCTGGATCAGGGCGATACGCGGCGGGACTTTCTGGCTCGCGACGTCAGCTTGTATTTGCAGGACGACTGGAAGGTGACGCGCAACTTCACCATCAACTTCGGCATCCGTTATGAGTTGTTCGGACCACTGGTGGAAAACAATGGGCGGATCGGCAACTATTACCCCGAAAACATCGCTCGCGCTGCCGGGGTACCCACGGGATTTCAGGTGCCCTCCAATTCGATTGTCTTCGCACCAGGCTTCGAGCCGAGCCAGGTGGGCCTGGTGGTGGAGCCGGGTACGCAACTGGACTACAGCATGGTTCACAGGGCCAAGTACCAGTCGACGATTCAGACCGACAGGAACAACCTGGCGCCGCGGTTCGGCTTTGCCTGGCAGCCGGGTTTCGCAAGGAAGCTGGTATTACGGGGCGGATATGGCATGTTCTTTGAAAGGCCGTCGGCGTCGATCAAGTACCTGCTGCAGCGGGCGGCGCCGTTTTTCATCTATCAGCACGTGCCGGCGCCGCCGGAGATGGCAGATCCCTACCCGCGGCTGAATGTGAACCCATTCCAGATACCGCTGAATGTGCGGATCGACCGTCTGGCCGACGGCGGCGCGCGGTGGGTGCGGCCCGATGGCACGCCGTTTCCGGCGCAGTCACCCTTTAACGCCAAGAACAACACGTTCATTGACCCATTCCTGCAGGCGCCGTATGTGCAGCAGTGGACATACAACATCCAGTACGAATTTCTTCCGGGAAATCTGCTGGACATGCGTTACCTGGGCTCGCGCGGCGTGGGCCTGCTGGGAACGCTGAACCTGGCGCAGCCGCTCGATCCGCGCGAAACTCCCGTGAACGGGTTCACAGACATCACCAACAACCGGGGCCAGTTCCTGAACCCGGACTTCTTTGTGCAGCCGGAGTTCCTGGGGTTAAACCGCAATGCGGGATTCCAGCAGTTGAGCAACTGGGGTAAGTCCACGTATCACGCGCTGCAGGTGAACTGGCGTGGAAGAATGGGATCGCGCGCCACTTACAACGTGGCCTACACGTTCGGCAAAACGCTGGACACCATCAGTGGCGATCTGGCGCTGGTGGAACACGACTCGCGGCGGATTGCGATGAACCGCGGCCGGTCGGACTTCGACATCAACCAGCGCCTTACGGCATCGGCCCGGTATGAATTGCCGCAGTTACTGGAAGGCTCCGGAGCGGAGCGGCTGCTGACGGGCGGCTGGAATCTTGCGGGCCTGTTAACGTGGCAGACTGGATTGCCGTTCACGCCGCTGGGCAACGCCGGGCGCAACGCCGTGTTCGCACAGCCCGGCCGAGTACGCCTGGACTATGCGCCGGGCAAGACGCGGGCCGATGCGGTGCAGTCCGGACCGGTGCAGAACCGGCTGCGGAATTTCTACGATGTCACGGCGTTTCAGGACTCGCTGGATCATTGGGGCAACGCGGGGCGGAACATCCTCAGTGGGCCGCGCCAGTTCCAGTTCGACATGATCGTGGGTAAGAATACGGCGATCACCGAACGGCTGCGCACGGAATTCCGTTGGGAGATGTACAACCTGACCAATACGCCGTCGTTCCGCAATCCCGCATCGACGTTCGCCGCGAACGGACCGGGAACGGCGGGGCTGATCAGCAGGACAATCGGCGGGCCGCGGACGATGCAGGGGGCGCTGCGGCTGGTGTTCTGATTTCAGGCGGCAAGAAATGCGCGCATACGGCTGAGCGCCTCGTTCAGGTTCTCCAGTGAATTGGCGATGGAAAATCGCAGGTAGCCTTCGCCGTAGGCGCCAAAGGCGGTGCCGGAAAGACAGGCGACACCGGCCTGCTCCAGCAGCGCATTGGCCAGATCTTTTGATTTCCAGCCGGTGGCCTTGATGTTAGGAAAAGCGTAGAAGGCGCCTTCGGGCACCTGGCAGCGGAAGCCCGGCAGCTTGTTCAATCCGGCGACGAAGACGTCGCGCCGGCGGCGGAATTCAGCCACCATCTTTTCCACATCCTCCTGCGGTCCGGTGATCGCCGCCATGCCGGCGCGTTGGGTGAAACTCGCTGTGCAGGAGTTGGAATTCACCATCAGCTTGCCTACGGCTTCGGCCAGCCAGGCCGGCATCACACCGTAGCCCAGCCGCCAGCCCGTCATGGCATAGGTCTTGGAAAAGCCGTCGAGAATGATCGTCTTCTGCGCCATGCCCGGGTAATTGGAAATCGACCGCGGCGCGGCGCCATAGTAAATGCGCGAGTAAATCTCATCGGACAGCACAATCAGGTCGCGCTTGCGCACCAGCCTGGCGACGGCAGCGATGTCCTCCTCCGGTATCACGCCGCCGGTGGGGTTCTGTGGCGAATTGAGTATCAGCATCTTCGTTTTGTCCGAGATGCGATCCTTCAGTTTCTTGAGGTCGAACGAGAAGCTGCGCTCTTCCAGCAGCGGAATCGGTACGGGCTTGGCGCCCAGAAACCGGATCATCGACTCGTAGATCGGAAATCCGGGGTTTGGATAGATCACCTCATCGCCGCGCTCCAGCAGCGCCAGCATGGGAAAGAAGATGATCGGCTTGCCGCCTGGCACCACGCACACGTTCTCGACGCCGGCCTTGATGCCGCGCGTCGAACTGACGTAGTGGGCGATCACCTCGCGGAAGTCGTTGTAGCCGGGCGTGGGCCCGTAGTGCGTCCAGCCCTCGTCGAGCGCCTTCTTGCCAGCTTCGATAATATGCCGCGGCGTTTCAAAATCGGGCTCGCCGATCTCCAGATGCACCACGCTGCGGCCCTTAGCCTCCAGCGCGCGCGCCTTCGACAGCACTTCAAAGGCACCCTCCACGAGGATGCGGTCCATTCTTTTCGCCAGTTTCATGCTTGTTTCCGGAATACAGGAACTTGATTGCGGCTTTCCACGAACTGCACGCGGT
>JANRLE010000238.1:0-53790 GCA_033762895.1 Bryobacteraceae bacterium
TCCAGCACCACCTTGCCTTTGTTGATGATGGCCACATCGCGGCAGAAGGCTTCCACTTCGGCCAGCAGGTGGGAGTTGACGAAAATGGTGACGCCTTTGCGCTCCAGAGCCTGCAGGATATCGCGGATCTGGCGGCGGCCGACGGGGTCAACGCCATCGGAGGGCTCATCAAGGATGAGCAGTTGCGGCTCATGCATCAGGGCCTGCGCCAGCCCGACGCGCTGCAGCATGCCCTTGGAATACTTGCCCAGGCGGATGTCGCCCCAGCGCTCAAGCCCCACCAGTTCCATCAGTTCCGGAATGCGGCGGTGGCGGCGCTGGCGGTCCATACCGGAAAGGGAGCCATAAAGATCGAGCATGTTGCGTCCGGTGAGGTAGGTGGGGAAACGGTGGTTCTCGGGAAGGTAGCCGATGGAGCGGCGGGCCGCCGGTTCGGCGGCGTTGCGGCCAAGAATGCGGGCTTCGCCGGAGGTGGGATGCACGACCGAAAGCAGCATCTTGACAGTGGTGGTCTTCCCCGCCCCGTTCGGCCCCAGCAGGCCGTAGGTTGTGCCGCGCGCGGCCTTCAGCGAAACGCCATCGACGGCGCGCACCTGGCGGGAACTCCAGCGCGCCCGATACACCTTACGCAGATCGACGGTTTCAACAGCGTATTCCTCCATGCTCACCAATCTCTAAGACGATGTCACTGGACCGATTTGTTCCCTTCGGCCGCGCGGACGGAGCGATACTTTTCGGTTTTATCGGTCTTCTGGTTCCACTGCGGCGCCTGGGAACGGTTGGCGAGCGTCCACAGCGCCGCCACCACGGTGCGGTTGACCAGGGCGAGGTTGTCGTAGTCAATCTTCTCCCAGTGATCGCCCAGGGCGTGATAGTCCGGAAACTCGTAACTGACGGTGAGGGTGTGGGCGGGAATGCCGGCTTCGGCGAAAGCGGCGTTGTCGCTGCGGTTGAAGAACGCGTCACTCTGCTTTTCGCGATTGTAAAAATCGACGCCGGTTTGCCGGGCGGCGGTTTGAAAGATGGGGCCGAGATCGGAATAATCGAAGCCGGTCATGGAGAGCTTGCCCACCTGGGGACCTTCGGAATCGTCGGTACGGCCCATATGTTCCAGGTTGATGTTGGCGATGGTCTTTTCCAGCGGAAAGACGGGATTGCGGGTGTAGTAGTAAGAGCCGAGCAGACCTTTCTCTTCTCCAAACAGGGCCATGAAGACGATGGAACGCCTGGGCCGCGCGGTTCCCTGGGCGAGGGCGGAAGCGGCCTCAAGGATGGAGGCGGTGCCGCTGGCGTCGTCGTTGGCGCCATTGTAGATGGCGTCACCCTGTTCCTCGCCGCCGAGGCCGACGTGATCATAGTGGGCGGTGAGGATGATGTAGGAATCGCGCAGCACGGGGTCGGAGCCGGGCAGCACGCCGATCACGTTCTTCAGCGCGACGGGACGCTGTTCGGCCTCGGGCAGGACGAACGTCATTGTGGCCTGGCTGGCGCCGTCGGGGAGCGCATCGTAAATGGCCATCAGTTCGCGGGAGTGGATGTGATTCGGAATGGCCGATCCAGGCCGCGGGCGGCGCTTTTCGGCTTTCGGATCGATCAGTTGCGCAGTGGCTCCAGCTCCCGTGCCGCTATCGCGGCGCAGACCAATGACGGCGGCGGGCTTGAGGCGTCGGAGGGCATCATTGGCGGAAGAGTATTTGCGCATCAGATCGCTGCGCTCATCCGTACTGAGCTTTCGCATCCTGTCAAAGGAAACCGTTTCGATCAGAACGATGGAACCGGCAAGCGCGCCTTCGGCCATGTTGTGCAATCCGGCGGCCGAGGCGGTAGTGGCCTTGAACACCGGGGCATTCTCGGCCCGGATGGCGTCAAGCGACGTGACGCTGAGTTGAGAGGGATCGATGCGGATCTGTTGGCTGCCGCTTTGGAAGGAAACCTGTGCGCGTTGAAGGGGAATCTGACGGTAGCTCCACTCGGCCTTCTGGAAATAGCCGTCAGCGGTGGGGGGCGCAAGGCCAGCGGCGCGGAAACGGGAGGCAATAAAATCAGCGGCGATGTCCAGACCGCGGGAGGGCGTGTTGCGGCCTTCCAGCAGATCAGAGGCGAGGAATGAGAGATTGCCGCGCAAGGAGTGAGGACTGATGCGCTCGATGGCGGCGCGGGCGGCCAGAGGCAGGACCGGGACGAGTGGCGCGCGAACGGCTGGTTTGGCAACCGGACGCGCGGCATTTTTCGGGACAGTGGCGGCCGCGGGAGGCGCGCTCCAGACAAGGCTGCAGGCACAAGCGGCAGCGGCCAACAAACGGGCGAGCATGCTTCATTCTAGCGTGAAGCTATACTGGCGCTTGGCCGGTAAACAATCCATCCTGTGTCTGACGGGCGTGTGCGCCATCGCATTGCTGGCGCTGGGCCCAAGCGCGCGGGCCGTCTACACGCATGGCGCCGAGATCGCGCGGGGGTGGAAAACGGGCATGCTGCTGGCGCCCGCATTCTGGATCTGGCTGTGGGCATCTTGGATGGCCGTGATGATGCCGGCGTCGATGTTGGGCAAGGCGCTGAGCTTGTTCGCGGTGGAAGAGTGCGGCATAAGGCAACTGGCAAAGACGCTGGGCGCCTTCGTTGTGATCGCCATGGGCGTGGCGGTGGTGTGGCAGTTTCTGGCCTGGGGCGCGATGCCGGTGTTGCCTGGCGGGCGGATACGCCAGGCGCCGTTCTGGCCATGGCCGGCCGGCGGATTCACAAGGTATCTGGTTGGGAGTGCACAGAACGGAATAGCCGGTCCGCCCCATTGTCACGGCTCATTAACTGTGTTAACGTGCATTCAGATGAGCCTTCCGGATGGTGACCGGACCTCACAATTCGATCATTCACTTCGCACACCGAGCCAGACTATCCTCAGGACAACCCGACTCGGCGTGGTACCTCAAAGAAGGAGAAACCCTGTCTATGGAGATCACGCAACTAGAAGAATTGAAAGCGCGTCTGATGGAATCCAACGACGAATTCCGCAAGCTTGCTGAACAGCACGCGGAATACAAAAAACGCGTGGATTACCTTGAGCACAAGTCCCATCCCACCGACGAAGAACTGGTGGAAGAACAGAAGTTGAAGAAGTTGAAATTGCACCTCAAGGATCAGATGATGGCCATGCTGGAGTCTCACCGGACCCAGATGGCGCACTGATACCGTCAGATTGCGCTGTTGTACTGGCTCCAAAGGCCCGGCCCGGTCGCTGCACCGGTTCGGGCCTTCCGGTTTTTTGGAGTGGAAACGCGGGATGATGGAACCGAATGTACCCGCTTCTGTTCGCCACCGATGAATGCTTCGAGCGCGTTCGCGCCTTCCTCACCGCCTCGGGCTACACCGAGGAGTTTCTGCTGAAGCACTTCGAAGTCCCCAGCCTGCACGACCTGCTCTACGCCTATGGCGACCGGCGCAGGGAAAAGCTGCACCATTTGAGCCAGGGTCCAGGCGCGGCCCTTTTCCTGTCGCGCCTGCTGCTGCGCGGCTACACCATCGGGAAGGAAGAGTGCCTGCGGGAGGCGGGCGCGCTGGTGATGGCGGATTTCGAGGCGCTGGGTTTGGTTGAGCCGCAGCCCGGAGATGCGGTGCGCTGCCCGGTGGTGGTGTATCCGGCGCTCAACCTGTTCGTCGCCGCCGACCGGCCGTTATACCCCGATGGCAGCAGAGGATATATGGGGTCAGACTATGTGTTGAGCGGCACGGAAGCCATCTGCCGCCGCTATGTGGCAAGCCTGCCCCCGACGCGCTGCCGGCGCTTTCTGGATATGGGAGCGGGAACAGGGCTGGCCGCAATGGCCAACGCCAAACTGGCCGATGAGGTGTGGGCCGTCGATGTTTCGGCGCGGGCGGTACATTTCGCCGAATTTAACCGCCGGTTAAACGGTATTGAGAATATGCGCGTGCTGCAGGGCGATCTGTTTGAGCCGGTGGGGGATGTGACCTTCGACCGCATTGCGGCCAATCCGCCGTTTGAACCGCCGCTGAAGCGCAACTATGTGTTCTCCATCGGCGGGGAGGACGGCGAGCAGATCATGCGGCGGCTGGTGACCGGGGCGCAGGAGCATCTGGAGCCGGGGGGCAGGCTCTATTGCCAGGTTTCAGGCACCGACCGCGTGGATGAGTTGTTCGACATGCGCATCCGGAGCTGGCTGGGAGAGCGGCACGAGGAGTTCGACCTGCTGCTTTTCCTGCGCGACCGGATGACCCCGCGCGAGTACGCGGTGGAGCAGGTGCTGGCCGATAACACCGACTCCTGGGCGCTGGATGACTGGGCGGAATTTTACCGCAAGCTGAGGGCGATCCGTGTGGTGATCGGGCACCTGATCATTCAGCGGCATGAGATCGAGCGGGCGGGATTTCACTGGCGCAACAACCTGCATGCCACCGCTGGTATGCGCGAGATGGAATGGCTGATGGATTGGGAGATGCAGCGCTTTCAGCCGGGGTTTGCGGCGATGTTGATGGACTCGAAGCTGCAGGCGAATACGGACTGGCGGCTGACCACGGTACACGGAATGCCGGAAGGGAATCTCACGGTCTGCGAGGGAACGCTGCGAAATGCGATTCCCTATGAGACCGAGATCGACTTTCATCCGGCGGCGCTGGAGTTTCTGCTGTTGTGCGACGGCAGGCGCACGGCGCGCCAGGCACGCGAGCAGATGCAGGGGCGGGGCCTGGAGCCGGCCGACCGGACGGATGTGGAATTCGTGGAGATGCTGTCGGAGCTGATCGCGGCGCGTTTTGTGCGGATTGTGGGCTGAGCCGGAAGGCGGCTAGCGGCCACCGAGCAGCGCCTGCACCTGTTCCCGGCCCGGAATGGATGCCTGGGCTCCGGCCTGTGTCACCGAGAGGGCGGCGGCGGCGTTGGCAAAGCGCAGCGCCTCATCGAGCGGACGGCCTTCGGCCAGGGCGACGGCGAAGGCGCCGTTAAAGGTATCGCCGGCGGCTGTGGTGTCCACGACATTGACGGCAAAGCCGGGCACATGCAACTGGACAGCGCCGTCCCACCAGAAACAGCCGTGTTCTCCCAGCTTCAATAAAACAGCGGGGACGCCGGTATGTGCGCGCAGGGCGCGCGCCAGCTCAGGCGCCTCGGCGGCAAGTACACGGGTGGGCGGCCGGTTGAGCAGCACGCAGCACTCGGTCTCATTGGGCGTGAGAATATCCACATGCTCCAACAGGCTGGCGGGCAGCGGCTGCGCGGGGGCGGGATCGAGAATCGTGCGCGCCCCCTCCTGGCGGGCCAGGCCAAGCGCCGCGGCCACGGCGGGAAGCGGGGTTTCCAGTTGGAACAAGGCACAGGCGGCGCCGCGGAAAGAAGCGCGCAGCCCCTCCACTTCCGAAGCCGTGACGGCGTGATTGGCGCCCGAGGCCACCACAATCGAATTCTGGCCCTGGCGATCGACCCAGATGAGCGCCACTCCGGTGGGGTGCGAACGGGTGGCGTGGATGGAGGAAACATCGACACCGGCCGCCGAGAGGCTGGCCTTCAAATGATCGGCGAAGATGTCATAGCCAACCCGCCCGGCCATGCGCGTGAGCACCTTGCCCGCTCCGATGCGTCCGCAGGCGCAGGCCTGATTGGCGCCCTTGCCGCCGGGAATCATGCGGAAACCCGAACCGAGCATCGTCTGACCGGGCGCCGGCAGCGTCTCGACAGAGACCACGAAGTCCATGTTGAGGCTGCCCAGAACGGTGACGACCGGAATCATCGGCTGAGGTCAATGCCGAGGCGCTTCAATTCCTCGGCGTAGTAGCGGCGGTGCAGCAGATCCCATTCCTCGGACCCTTCGGGGATTTCGCGTTTCATGGAGCGCACCTTCTGGCGCGCCGCGCGATCCACCTTCTCCTCGGTGGAAAGCAGATCCGTCATGGTCTTGACAATCAGAAGGCGGATATCGTTGGCTGGCTTCTTGAGGCGGAAAGCCCGGGACTTGGCTGACGCACTGACAATTTTATGTGAAAGATCGTTGATCTTGTCGCGCGAAAGCTTCATCGAGTCGCCGGTGTCGCGGCCCGAAGCGCGAATCACCTTGCGCTGGGTGACCAGGGTATTCTTGATGCGGCGGAACATGTCCTGGTAGGACACGCCTTCGCGCCGCATGTATTCCGAATATTGGCTGAGGATCTCACGAACCTCTTCATTCAGGCGGTCTTCGACGGCGAGTTCCTCTTCGATGACATCGGCAACCAATTGGCTGCCGGCGACAGGATCGGAAGTCTCCAGCACCTGCGGATGGAGTCGTTTGACGATTTCCTTACCTAAATATTGGATGAATTCTTTGGCGAGTAGCATCCTGTAGGGCGGCGTTCTGCTGTTTCCAGCAAACCGCTAGTGTACTGGGTAGGCGCGGAAGTGTCAAACTTCATTGCCGCTGCAGGGCCGGAACGGGCGGCAAGGGCGCCGTGGGTGGCGCCGGCGGCACGCTGCCGGTTTGCTGCGCCGGGGCGGGGGATCCGACGTTGCGCACAGTGATGGAGCCGCGTTCGGTGGTGAGCGAGACCTGCGGCCCGGAGCCGACCGAGCCCTTCAGCGATCCGCCTTTGTCTTCGGATTCCTCGCGCAGCGGCGCGCCGTAGTCGTTGATGATCTCGCCGCGGCTGGTCTTGGCCGAAAGGTCGAAGCGCGCCCCGGGCGGCACCACGAAATCGACGTTGCCATTGCTGGTGCGGACATCGAGCTTGCCGAACTGGGCCAGGGGCCGCAGTTCGATGTCACCGCGATCGACGGTGACTTCGGCGCCGTCGGTAAACTCGCGGAACTGCACGTCACGGGAACGGGTGTTGAGCACGATGGGCCCGGCCACTTTTTCTCCGATGATGTTGCCGCTGGCAAAGCGCACCGAGCCGGGGATTTTTTCCGCCCTGAGGGCCGTGCGCGAGCTTTCAAAGCGCAGCGGCTTGGCCAGATTGCGGAAGGAGACCTCGCCGGTGAAGTCGGCGTTGACGGTAACCAGCCCCTCAATGGATTCCAATTCCAGATCCTGCCCGCGTCCCTTCACCTCGACCGGCCCTTTGACGTTGACCGCGCGCACGATATCGCTGCGGCGCAGGTCCACCTTCACGGATCCTTCGACATTCTGGACGCGTACGCCCGCATTGTCGCTGCTGATCTCGACATTGCCGGCAAGACCGGAGACATCGAAGTCGCCGTAACGGCCGCGGCCTTCAAAGCTTGCCCCCTTGGGGATGCTGATCTCGAGATTGCTCGAGATGCGGCGGTTGTGCTCCACCCGGTCCTGGTTGGTGCGGATCACCACCTGGTCACCCATGAATACGATTTCAAGCGGCGTCTGTTTGTCCGAACGGGTGGCGTCGGCCTGTTCGAAGGCGCGGATGGTCTTGCGGCCGGTAATCTGCACCTGGTCGGTGTCGGCGCCGACGATACGCGCATCGCCGCGGCCCATTTCCAGCACGATTCGCGGCGCTTTTCCCACTGACTTCGCCGCCGAGACGGGAAACTCATAGGGTTCGCCGAAAATTTCCAGACCACGCATCGTGATCTGGCCGGCCGGAAAGCGCGAAGCATAACGGGAACCCCAGAACAGGCCCGAGCCGACCAGGCAAAGCAGAACGATCACCGTCCACTCGCCGCCGGAGACACCGGACACCGGCAGCGCCTTTGCCTGCGTGTGCCAGATCAGGACTTCGCCAAGGCGCACGGCGCCCCACAGGATCAGCAGAACCGGCCAGTAGCGGCTGAACAGATCCACCACCGGAATCTCAGGCCACAGGTTGTGCATCAGGAACAGCACGCCCAGTGCGATGAGAATGAGCGGAGCGACGATGGAACGCGGTTTCATGAAAGTTGTCCTCCTGCCTGACGGGAGCGGTGTTCCCAGAGCTTTAACAGGCCGACGACGATGAGAAGCACGGGCCAGGTGCGGCTGAAGCCATAGGGGCCGAAATGGTCGATGCTGAACAGCACGCCGAGCGTAATGAGAAGTACGGGGCCACGCACGGCCTGGGCCAGACTAGTTCCGTTCATGGTACATCTCCCCCGAGGGCAGACCGGAATCACTGCCGCTGTTGCCCTTCAGCCGTCCATAGAGCATCGCCAGGCCGGCGGCGATGAGGATAACGGGCGCGATATAGCGCCGGACGCGGTATAAATCGATGAGTTCCAACTGGTGCAGCAGCAACACCAGGCCAAGACCGATGAGCAGCATCGGCACGGCGGCCGATCCGCCCTGGGCGGCCTTGGCGGGCAGAATCGAGGAAAACTCGTCCACCGGCTCGCCCATCAGGCGCTTGCGGGCGGTGTGATAGGCCTCAAAGGCCATGTATAGGAACCAGGCGGGGATCAGGAAGGGCGCAAAGTATTCCATGCCCGAACGCCCGTCGGTGAGGCTGAAGATCACGCCGGTGATCAGCACGTGCATGAAGCCCTTGGCGTATTGGCCGTTGTAGATGGCGCCGACACCAGGGATGAGTCCCAGTACAAACGCCAGCCCGGGCGAGACGGCTCCCGAAAGCGCCGGCGGAGGAGGCGCGGTATATGGATTCTGCGGCGCCACCTGCGGCACATGTTCCCTGCAGTAAACGGTGCCCTGATAGTGCATCACTTCGTCCTGGGCCAGCCCTTTGCCGCACGCCCGGCAATAGGCGGTGACCGTCCGCTCCTGGTTGGTGCTGGATTCCGGTTGCGGGTTCATTGCTTTTTTCCTCCCTTGGGATTCTGTCCGGCGCTATCGGGCGCGGGTTCCGTTTCCTGTTCTTCGCCGTCTGTCATCTCGCGAAGGCGTAACTGAATTTCGTAAACCAGGCGCAGGTTGTCGTAGTACTTCACGGCGCCCACCCAAAGCCTGTGCAGACGGTCTTCAGTTGCCTCAATGACGCGGGCCGGCTGGAGGTCGGCGGGCCTGATCTGCCTGGCTTCGATGCCGGCAAAGCGGCCGAGCATGGCGAAGGAAAGAATGGTCATGGCCATTCCCATCACCATGCGGGGTTGCAGCACGGGCGACAACCATTGTCCCAGCAGCCCGGCGAGCGCTCCACGGGCGCGGCCGGCGGCGGGCTGGCGGACGGGAATCTGCTGGAGGATCCGGGTGATGGCGGCCGGCGGCGGCGCCACCTGCTCCACCCGTCCGATGAAGTTCACCACTCCGGCGCAGTCTTCGGCCAATGCGGCACAGGCCGGGCACTGCGCAATATGGCTTTCGACACGCTGGCGCGTTTCAGCGGACAACGTGCCGTCGATGTGATCGCAGAGCAAAAGCTCAAAATCGGCGCACGTCAGCATATCGCCACCTTATACCGTTTCAGCAGGCGGGCGAGTTCAGCCCTGCCGCGGTTTAGTCTGGATTTCACGGTGCCTTCGGGAACGCCCAGCACCTGGGCAATTTCGCGATACTCCATTTCCTCGATATCGCGCAGCACCAGCGTCTCACGGAGTTCGGGCGAGAGCCTGGCGAGCGCCCCCTGCAACAATTCGCCCGCTTCCCTGCCCGCCAGCATACTGTCGGGACGGGATGAAAGGGCCCCTTTCTCCTCAAGCACCGGCAGTTGGTCTTCAATCGAATCGGTAGCCCGGGCCAACCTGCCGCGCCGGTAATGGTCGATCAGCAGATTGCGGGTAAGCCGCATCAGCCAGACGGAGAATGAGCCTTCGCCCGCGCGGAACGTCTTCAACGTCCGGAACACGCGGAGAAAGACGTCCTGCATCAGGTCCTGTGCTTCGTGCTCGCGGCCGGTGAAGCGATAGCAGACCGAATAGACGCGGCGCGAGTGCTGCCGCACCAGATCCTCCCAGGCCGAATCTTCTCCGCCCAGGCACCGCTCCACCAGACTGGCGTCTTCATCCAAGACTTTTGAGTCCAAGCCTTTTGCCCACTTCAGGCAGCCAGTATTGGGCCGGCTTGCTGGCCATCCCCATTGGGTGGTCCCATCGCCGGTCCCGGTTGCTGTGAATGCGGCCGCCATGAAATCCTTCCAGTTGAAAGCTTCCGTTGATTCCGGTTTTTCGCTTCCACTCTGCTAAACGAGGAATTATCATGGGAAGTTCGCACGAAATCCATTAAGCTATGGTGTGCCCATGCATCGACACGCCCATGGCGGAAGATTCTATTGTAGACCGAGCGGAGGACGACGGCTGGTGTGGAACCACGGGACCGGGTGGTGAGCGAGCAGAGCGGGGTGGGGGACGGGCGGAAGCAATGGATCCGCCGTTGCCTGGTACTTTTTTTTGCGGTTGCCACGGCTGTGGCGATCTACTTTGCCTGGCGCCAGGGAGAGCGGGATTTCCGATGGAGCGTATTTGCGGCTACCTTCACGCGCATGAACTGGGGCTGGTTCTCGGTTTCGATGGGCCTGGTGGCGCTCACCTATGTCGGTCGCGCGGTGCGGTGGCGGCTGATGATGCGGCCGGTAAGAGAAAACCCCAGCTTTGGCGGGCTGCTGCGGTCAACGGTGATCGGATTCACCGCCGTGGTGCTGTTCGGGCGCGCCGGTGAACTGGTGCGGCCCTACCTGATTTCCCTGCGCGAGCGGGTTTCGTTTTCCTCACAGGTGGCGGCGTGGCTGCTGGAACGGATTTACGATCTGCTTTCCGTGCTGCTGCTGTTCGGCTTTGCCTTGTCGCGCATCTCATCTTCCTCGAGCAAGGTGGGCCCGGGCGTGGAATGGGTGCTGCAGACGGGCGGCCACATGGTGGGCATCCTGTGCACGGTATGCCTGGCGATCCTTGTCACCTTCGGTCTGTTTCCGGACTTCGTCGAGCAGCGCCTCTTCGCGGTGATCGAAGTGCTGCCGGGGCGGCTGAAGGAGCGGCTGCAGGGCATGGTGAAGGCGTTTGTGGCGGGGACCGGATCGACGCGCAATTTCTCGTTCGTGAGCCTGCTCATTCTCTACACGTTCACGGAATGGCTGTTGATCACGGCGAGTTTTCTGAGCCTGTTCAAGGCCTTCCCGGCGACGGAGGCATTGGGGTTCATCGATAGTCTTATTGTTGTAGGATTTGTGGCGTTCGGTTCTGCCATCCAGATCCCGGGCGTGGGGGGCGGGATGCAGGTGGCGACGGTGTTGATTCTCACCGAACTGTTCCGGATCCCCCTTGAGACTGCCAGCGGGATCGCGATCCTGATCTGGCTTATTACATTTGTAATGGTCGTGCCCTTCGGCTTGGTGCTGGCACTCCGCGACGGATTGCAGTGGCGCAAGCTGATGGATAAGAAGAACCTGGAAGCGGTATGAAGTGTCCTTTCTGCAGTCACATTGAAGACAAAGTGATCGATTCGCGCGAAAGCAAAGAAGCGGATGTGATCCGCCGGCGCCGCGAATGCCTGCGTTGTCAGAAGCGTTACACGACGTATGAGCGGGTGGAGGAAGTCCCTTACCTGGTGGTGAAGAAGGACGGCCGGCGGGAGAAGTTCGACCGCCAGAAGGTTCTTGCCGGACTGCTGCGGGCTTGTGAAAAGCGGCCGATCAGCATGTCGAAGCTGGCCGAGCTGGTAGACGAGGTGGAGCAGACGCTGTCGGAGTCGGCCGAGCGGGAGATAACAACTACAAAAATAGGTGAAATTTTGATCGACCGCCTGCGGGAAATCGACAAGGTGGCTTACGTGCGATTCTCCTCCGTCTATCGGGACTTCCAGGACGTGGAGGCGTTTCTGGACGAACTGAAGGATCTGCTGCAGAAGAAAAGATCGTGAGATTTTTCGCGGCCAGCATGCACTATATTGATGAAGGCTATGGGTTTAGGCTGGCTTTGACGACTGGGGGCTTCCCCTCGTTCGCGGGGAGCATTGGTACCCTCAGGTCCATCTGCGTCAATGGATGTAACCAAAACCGAACTGCAACATCTTATCAATTGGGGCTTAACTTCGGTGGTTCTTGATGTTATGATATCCGGGGTGTACCGGTGCGTACCCGCAACCGGGACCCAGACGACAGGTGAAGTGCGAGGGCGGGAGACCGCCGAATGCGTTTTGGGTGCCCGGAGTGAACCCCGCAAAGGCAAATGACAATAAAAACAAGAACTTGGCGCCAGCGGGGGAGGTGAGTCTACGTGGATCACTTTGACGATCAATATTTAGCTGATAGCCACGAACCGTTGGGATTGCCGTTCGACGAAGAGTCAGGCTTCTTCCACCCGGAAGAGGTCACCGAAGGCGACGAATTTCAGGCGTCCCAGCAGGTGGAAGAGTCGATTTATACCGACGACCCGGTACGCGTGTACCTGCGCGAAATGGGTGCGGTTCCTCTGTTAACGCGGGAAGGGGAAGTGGACCTTGCGCGGAAAATGGAGCGTGGCAAGCTAAAGATGCAGAAGGCCTTAAGCCGTTCGGCGCGAATCCAGATGATCGTCGTCGACTGGGCCGAGCAGGTGAAAAAAGGCGAAGAAGAAATCGATAGCCTGGTGGACTTGGGCGATGTCGAAGAGGGCACTCCTGCCGATTCCAAGCGCCGCACCGAGGTGCGAGCCCAGTTTTCGGAAGTGCTGAACAGCTACCGCAAGCAGCAGCAAAACGCCGAGAAGATGGCCGAGGTGGCCGTTTCGAACAAGAAACTGCGCCGCAAGTGGGCGGGCAAGTGGAATCGAAGCCGGGTTTCGACCTCGCAGCTCATTCGCGCCATCCCGTGGCAGGGCCTGAAGTGGAAAGACTTCACCAGGGAAATTGAGCGGACCGTGGACGAACTCTCGCACATGGACGCCGAATTGCGCCGGCTGGAGGACAAGCCTTCCCTCAACCAGCCCCGCATTCGCGAGATCAAGCGCGAGATCAAGAAGAGGGAGCAGATCGCCGGAGCCAGCCTGAACGATCTCCGACACAGTCTGCAGGTGATTCGGCAGGGTGAACTGGAGGCCGAGCGGGCCAAGAAGGACCTGGTGGAGGCGAACCTGCGGCTGGTGGTTTCGGTCGCCAAGAAATACGTCAATCGCGGACTGCACCTTCTGGATCTGATCCAGGAAGGCAACATCGGCCTGATGCGGGCGGCCGACAAGTTCGAATACCGGCGTGGCTACAAGTTTTCCACCTACGCAACCTGGTGGATCCGGCAGGCGATCACGCGCGCCATTGCCGATCAGTCCCGCACCATTCGCATCCCGGTGCACATGAACGAGTCGATGAACAAGTTCCTGCGCGCCACACGCGAGTTGGAAAAAGAGATGGGCCGGGCTCCTACAAATGAAGAAATCAGCCGCCGCATGGACATTCCGGTGGAGAAGGTCCAGAAGCTGAAGACCATTTCCCGGGATCCGGTGTCACTGGAAACCCCAGTGGGCCGGGACGGCGAATCCGCGCTCGGCGATCTGATCGAAGACCGCTGGGTTGGCTCGCCCGTCGATGCCGTGATCGACTCCAACGTGCGCGATGAGACGGCAAATATCCTGAAGACGCTTTCCCCCAAGGAGGAGAAAGTGATCCGGCTGCGCTTCGGCATCGGCTGTGAGCGTGAACATACGCTCGAGGAAATTGGCCAGGAGTTCGACGTCACGCGCGAGCGGATCCGGCAGATTGAGGCCAAGGCTCTACGGCAGTTGCGGTCTCCGGAGCGGGCGCGGCACCTGCGCGCGCTGCTTGCGGCCCGCTAGGGCAAGGACGGGCCAACCGGCCATTGACCGTACCCGATCGTTGCCATTAGGCTTACCTTAGCTCAGTAGTTTGCCTTAACTTAAGGCCGCTGTGAAGGAGGCCCAATTGAAATTCCTGGCGATCATTACCATGAGCATCGCGCCCTGCTTTGGCTCGATCATTTTCAGCGACAATTTCGACGCGTCACTGGGCGCCACGCAATTGAACGCTGACATTCCCGGCTGGAATGAGGTGAACGGGACGATCGATTACATCCGGAATGGCGCGTTCGGACTCGCCTGCCTGGGCGGCGCCGGAGGCTGCATCGATCTGGATGGATCGACCACCGACGCCGGCGACCTGGTGAGCACAACGCCGTTCAACCTGCTGGCGGGCAACACCTACGTGCTGACCTACTGGATCTCCGGCAACCAGCGCAGCGGTACGGACACTCTGACGGTTTCCTTCGGCGGGCAGACCAACACGCATACGGCGATTGCCTCATCCGATCCGTTCACCCAGTTTTCGATCACGGTGACGCCGCTGGCGAACACGTCAAGCGGCATCAGCTTCTCCCACGCCGGCGGCGACAACCTGGGCATCATGCTCGATAGCGTGGAGTTGGACGAACAGACCGGCATTCCAGAGCCAGCCACCATGGCGATGCTGGCCGCCGGACTGGCTGCCACCGCCCTGCTGCGCCGCCGTTAGTTGAGGCTTCCCCGCCCCCGGCGGCCGGTTACCATTGAAAAAGCCCGCCCATCCTGATACAAATCAGGGGGCGGGTTTTTTCTTATGACTGGGTTGCTCCACGCTTTGATCCTGTTGGCGCCGGCGCAAGATCTGGAATCGGCGGCCTTATCCATCCTTCACAAGCAGTGCCTGAATTGCCATGGGAGCCAGACCCGTATGGGCGGTCTGGTGCTGGAAACCCGCGCCGGAGCGTTGAAGGGTGGCACGAAGGGCCCGGCCATCGTACCTGGCAACTCAGCCGCCAGTCCGTTGGCGAAACGGGTGCTGGAGGGAACGATGCCGGTTGGCAATCCGTTGCCCTCCTCCGACAGGCAGTTGCTGGCCCGGTGGATTGATACAGGCGCTCCATGGAGCGGCGCGATCGCCGCCGTGGAGCGAAAGCGGGCGGGCAAGGACTGGTGGTCTTTGCAGCCGCTTGGTCCGGTGGAAGCAGGCGCAACGATCGACCAATACCTGCGCCGGGCGCTCAGCGCGAAAGGTCTGAAGATGTCGGTGGAAGCGGACCGCCGGACGCTCATCCGCCGCGCCACGTTTGATCTGCTGGGCCTGCCACCCTCACCCATGGAGGTGGCGGCGTTTGCCGCCGACACGCGGCCCGATGCCTATGAGCGGCTCATTGACCGGCTGCTGATGTCGCCGGCCTATGGTGAGCGGTGGGGACGCCACTGGATGGATGTGATCCGCTTTGGCGAAAGCCATGGATATGAGCAGAACCATCTGCGCCCGAATGCATGGCCGTTCCGCGACTACATCATCCGTTCGTTTAACCGCGACAAGCCGTTCGACAGGGTCTTGCAGGAGCATCTTGCAGGCGACGTGCTGGCGGACGGCGATCCCTGGGTGTCGGTGGGAACGGGGTTCCTGGTGGCGGGGCCGCACGATACGGTGGGCAATCAGAACGAGATGGCGCGGCGCCAGCAGCGGGCCGACGACCTGGACGACATGATCAACGCCACCGCCTCGGCCTTTCTGGGGCTTACGGTAAATTGCGCCAAGTGCCACGACCACAAGTTCGACCCCATCGCGCAGACTGACTACTACCGGATGCAGGCGGTTTTTGCCGGAGTGATTCACGGCGAGCGGGAGGTGGCCACCGAACAGGAACGGCGCGCTTATGAGCAACAGGCCGGGCCCGTGGAGCGCGATCTGGCCGCGGTAGGCAAGGAATTAAATGCGATCCGCGAGGAGGCGGCAGGAGCCGTGAAGGCGCAAAGGGAAGCGATTCTGGCGCGCTATCGTCCGGCGCCGGATGCGCAACTGACCGAAGAGGCTTTCCCCGCACAGAAGGCGCGGCTGGTGAGGCTGGCAATCGATGCCACCAGCACGGGCGGGCCGGCGGCGCTTGAGGAGATCGAAGTCTGGTCGGGGCAAACGAACGTGGCGTTGGCATCCGCGGGTGCGAAAGTGCGGGCCAGTTCGGTGCGCCGCGCCGACGACGACGCCGAGGCCTACTCCGATCAGCACCTGATCGACGGCAGGTTTGACAGGCGGTGGTTCCCGGCCGACGGCAAGCCGGTGACGATCACGGTGGAACTGCCGGCAGAGGTTGCGGTGCAGCGGGTGTCGTGGTCGCGCGACCGGGCGGGCGGTTTCCAGGGACGCTTCGGCGGCCCGATCCCCAATGTCTATCGGGTCGAGGTATCGGGCGACGGGACCGTGTGGAAGCAAGTGGCGAGTTCGAAAGGCCGGCTGCCGGTGGCCGAAGCCCAGCGGGAGCGGCTGCTGTTGATGGCGGTGCTGCCCGGGGAAAAAGCGCGTCAGTTTGAGGCGGCCGAGGCGCGGGAAAAGTCGCTGCAGAAGCAACTGGCAGCGATTGAGAAGCCTCCCGCCGGATACGTGGGGCGATTTGAGCAGCCCAAGGAGCCCGCCTACCTGCTCAAGCGCGGCAGCGTGATGGACCGCGGGGAACCGGTGCCCGCGGGCAGCCTCAGCGCGCTGCCGGGCTTTGAATTGGACCTGAACGCCCCTGAGTCCGAAAGGCGGCTGGCGCTGGCGCGCTGGATCACCGATGCGCGGAACCCGCTTACGCCGCGCGTGCTGGCCAACCGGGTATGGCATTATCATTTCGGGCGGGGGATTGTGGGCACGCCGTCGGACTTTGGATTTAATGGCGAACGGCCCACGCACCCGGAATTGCTGGATTATCTGGCGTCGCGGCTGATCGCCTACGGATGGCGATTGAAGCCGCTGCATAAGGAGATCATGATGTCGGCGGCCTACCGGCAATCGGGATCGTATGATGAAAGCTCGGCGAAGGTGGACAGCGAGGCCCGCCTGCTGTGGCGTTTCCCGCCGCGGCGGCTGGAGGCCGAGGCGATCCGCGATTCGATCCTGACGGTGTCCGGCAAATTGAACCGCACCATGGGCGGACCGGGCTTCCGGCTGTTCCGTTACACGGTGGATAACGTCGCCACTTACTATCCGCTGGAGGAATTCGGCGAGGATACCTGGCGGCGGGCCGTGTACCAGCAGGCGGCGCGATCGGTGCGCAGCGAAATGCTGGGCCAGTATGACTGCCCGGATTCGTCGCTGCCGGAGCCCAAACGCGTGGTGACTACGTCGCCGCTGCAGGCGCTGGCGCTGCTGAACAATTCGTTCCTCATCGGCCAGGCGAAGCATTTCGCCGGGCGGCTGTTGAGGGAATCACCGGACGACCCGGTGGGCCTGGCGTTTCAACTGGCCTATGGGCGCGAGCCGGAGGCAGGTGAGCGCGCCGCCGCGAAGACCCTGATCGCAAAGCATGGGCTGGCGGCGTTCTGCCGCGCCTTGCTCAATTCGAACGAGTTTGTCTACGTGATGTGATGCAAAGAAGAACATTCCTTGGCGATATTGTTCTGGGGCTGCCGGCCATCGCGCTACACCAGTTAATGGGCGCCTCCAAGGCGCCACACTACGAGGGAAAAGCCAGGCGCGTGCTGCAGGTGATGTGTCCGGGCGGCTGTTCCCATCTGGACACGTTTGACTACAAGCCGGAACTGGAAAAGCGCCACGGACAGCCGATGCCGGGCGGCGACAAGGAGATGTCGTTCCAGGGGGCCAACGGCAACCTGATGCGTAGCCCGTGGAAGTTCGCACAGCGCGGCAACAGCGGAAAGTGGATGACGGAAATGCTGCCGCACCTGGGCGGGGTGGCCGACGAGATGGCCTTCCTGCACGCCATGACGACAAAGACAAACACGCACGGGCCGGCCTGCGTGATGATGAACACCGGGTATGTGTTCGAGGGGTTTCCCAGCGCGGGCGCGTGGCTGAGCCATGCCCTGGGATCGGAGAACGACAACCTGCCGGCCTACGTAGCGATTCCCGATATCCGCGGCATTCCGCCTTCCGGGCCCGCCAATTGGACCGCCGGATTTCTTCCGGCCGAGCATCAGGGCATCGCCTTCAACGCGGCCGAGCCCATTCAGAATCTGAAACGTCCCGCGGAGATTTCAGAGGACGAAGAACGGGCCACGCGCGAGTTTCTCGGCCTGTTGAATGAGGGGCACATCGGGCGTTATCCGGGAAATTCGGATCTGCGGGCGCGGGTGGCGGCTTATGAGTTGGCCGGGCGCATGCAGCTTTCCGCACCCGAGGTATCGGACCTGAGCCGCGAATCCAAGGCGACGCACGAGTTGTATGGAACCGGTGACAGCAACCCGCTGACGGCGGCGTTTGCAAAGAACTGCCTGCTGGCGCGGCGATTGCTGGAACGCAACGTGAGGTATGTACAGCTTTACTGCGCCTCGCGTGCCTCGGGCGTCGACGGTCTGTTGAACTGGGATGCGCATAAGACGCTCGAAGCCGACTATTCGCGCCACTGCCCAATACTGGACAAGCCGCTGGCGGGGATGCTGAAGGATCTGCGGGCACGCGGCATGCTGTCCGATACGCTGGTGGTGTGGACAACGGAATTCGGCCGCATGCCCACACATCAGCAGGGCACTCTGGGCCGCGATCACAACCCGGACGCCTTCACGGTATGGATGGCGGGCGCAGGGATCAAGGGCGGCGTCTCCTATGGCGCTACCGACGACTTCGGCAGGCGCGCGGCCGAAAACGTTACCACCATCCACGACTTCTGGGCCACCGTGCTGCACCTGATGGGGCTCGACCACGAGAAGCTGACGTACTACCACAACGGGCTGCGCCGCCGCCTGACCGATGTCCACGGCCATGTGATTCGTGAGATTCTGTCCTGAGTAGATGTTGACCAACATGCGACTGACAATTACGGTCCTTACCCTCTTTTTTTCGCTCATGCCCGCCAAAGCACAAACCAAAAAATTCCGTGTCGCCATCGCCGGCTTCACCCACGAATCCAATTCGTTCAATCCCGCAAAGACCCTGCTGGGGGATTTCCGGATCGAGGAAGCCGGCAAGGAAGACGTGCTGGCGATCTGGCGCAAGTCCAACGACGAGATGACGGGATACCTTGAAGGCCTGCAGGCCGAAGGCGTCGAGGCCGTGCCCACACTTTCGGCCAATGCGACGCCGAAGGGGCCGCTGGCGCGCCAGACCTACGAGACGATATTGGGCCGGCTGATCGCCAAGGTGAAAGCCGCGGGGCAGGTGGATGGCCTGCTGCTGGCGCTGCATGGCGCCATGGTGGCCGAACACATTCCACACGCCGATGAGGAAACCGTGCGGCGGCTGCGCAAGGAGTTGGGCCCTTCGTTCCCGATCGTGGTGACGCACGATTTTCACGCCAACGTTTCGCCGGAGATCGTGAAGCTCTCCACCACGCTGATCACCTACAAACAGTGCCCGCACCTGGATACGCGCGAGCGCGGCCAGCAGGCGGCGCACGTGATGGCGAAGGTGCTGCGCAAGCAGGTAAACCCGGTGCAGGCCATCGTGAAGCCGCCCATGGTCTACAACATCATCTACCAGAACACCTACGCGCAGCCGCTGAAAGCGGTGACCGATGAGAGCATCGCGCTTGAGAAGCGTAATCCGAAGATCCTGGCGGTGAGCGTTTCGGGCGGCTATCAGTACGCCGATGTTCCCTACATGGGGCCGAGCGTGATCGTGGTGACCGACGGCGACGCGGCGCTGGCGCAGAAGGAAGCCCAGCGGCTTTCCGACCAGTTGTGGAACCAGCGCAGCCAGATCGCGCTGCGCGTGCCGAATCCGGCACAGGCGGTAGCGCAGGCGATGACGGAGAAAAAATTCCCCGTCACGCTGATGGATACGGGCGACAACATTGGCGGCGGGTCGGCGGGCGACAGCACGTTCCTGCTGGAAGAATTCCTGAAGCAGAAGGCCACGGGCTGGGTGATGACGATTTGCGACCCGGAGGCGGTGCAGGCGGCGGTGAAATCGGGCATCGGCGGGCGTTTTGAGATGGCGGTGGGTGGAAAGATCGATTCCATGCACGGCAAGCCGGTGCGCGTGCGCGGCCGCGTGAAGGGGCTGCACGAGGGCAAGTACATCGAGACGGAAACACGCCACGGCGGGGGTCGGTATTTTGATCAGGGCATGACGGCGGTGATTGAAGTGGAAGGCTCGACACCCGACGTGTTGAACCTGCTGGTGCTGAATTCCAGGCGCACGGTGCCGTTCAGCATTCACCAGCTTGTCAGCCTTGGGATTTATCCCGAACGCCAGCGGATTCTGGTGGCCAAAGGGACGATCGCGCCGCGGGCGGCCTATGAGCCCGTGTCGGCGAAAATCATTACGGTGGATACGCCGGGCTCGACGGCCGTGAATCCGTCGCGATTCGCCTGGACGAAGCTGAGGGAGAAGTTATGGGGAATGCAGTAAAGCCGGACATCCTGCAGATCAAGGTAACCCTGCGGGAAACGAAGCCGCCCGTGTGGCGGCGGCTGCTGCTGCCATCGAACCTGAACCTGGAGCAGTTGCACCAGATCCTGCAAGTGGCGATGGGATGGATGGATTGTCATCTGCACGAGTTCGAGATCGGCGGCCGGCGTTTCGGCGCCAAGGACCCGGATTTCGACGGGGTGGACGAGCGCAAGGTGAAACTGCGGGATGTGCTGGGCGTCAAGGGGGCCAAGGGCAAGTACACTTACGACTTTGGCGACGGATGGGAGCACAGTTTGGCGGTGGAAAAGGTGCTGCCGCCTGAGCCGGGGAAGGCCTATCCGATGTGTGTGGCGGGCAAGCGGGCGTGTCCTCCGGAGGACTGTGGCGGGCCATGGGGCTACGAGGAGTTTCTGGAGGCGATCGCCGATCCGAAGCACGAACAGCACAAAGAGCTGTCGGAGTGGATCGGCGGTGAGTTTGATCCGGAGGCGTTCGACATAGACGAAGTGAACCGGATGCTGAAATGAAGCATGGCGGCCGCCGCTGTCATGCCCGTTGAGCAGTATCTGGCCACACGCTTCGAAGGCCCCACGCCGGAATATCTTGACGGCCATCTTCTGGAGAGAAGCGTGCCCACTTTTTGAACATGGTGAAGTGCAGGGCAACGTTTACGCCTATTTCATCTGTTTTCGCCCCCGCTCTACCCAACCAACGAAGTTCATGTCAGGCTCAGCCCGACGCGATATCGAATTCTCGACGTAGACTCTTTGGTGTGCCGATCGACCGACGCGCCTTTCTGCAGGCGGGCCTCGCCGCAAGCGCGCAGGCTCAACAGCCTCCACGCCCCAATCTCCTGCTTTTCCGCACGGACCAGCAGCGCTACGACACCATTGGCGCGCTGGGCAACCCGCACATCCGCACGCCGAACCTGGACAAACTGGTCAACGACGGCGTGGCCTTCACCAACACTTACTGCCAGACGCCGATCTGTACGCCCAGCCGCGCTTCCTTTTTCACGGGCTGCTACGCCTCGTCACTCGACGTCAACCGCAACGGCAACGAATATTTTCCGGACCGCTTTACTCCCCGCCTTCTGCCGCGCATCCTCAAGGACGCGGGCTACCGGCGGTGGCTGGAGGATCAGGGCATCGATTTTGCGAAGGCATATGGCGCCCGCCAGTTCCCGGACCGGCCCCGCGAGTTCAACTCCGGCATCGCCGCACGCCATCACGAGGTGACGTGGTGCGCGGAAAACGCCATCTCCTGGATCCAAACGAGTTCGACAATCTTTGGGACGATGCGCGGCACGCGGCTTTGCGCATGGATCTGACAAAGCAGCTGTTCGCCGCGGTGATGCTTTCCACCGATCCCAGGCAGCGGCGCGTTGGACCGATGTAAGCTGGAAGGTTGATCCGGCCTTCCCTTCTCTTCCTCTTGTTAATCCCCTGCGCGGCAGGCCAATGGTACGCCGGGGCCATTGGAGGAGTCTCCACGCTTTCCGGCGACGCCACGGCGGAGCTTGGCGGGGCATCGCCGCGCACGTCGCAGTACAAACCGGAGAACGGGGCCGCACTCAATCTCTTTGCCGGGCGCCACTTCAACGACTGGGTAAGCGTGCAGGGCAACTATATCTGGAATCGCAATGACGTGAAGCTGATCTCGATTTCCGGCGAGAGCTTCTATGAGCAAATGCGACAAAGCGGGCAGCAGGCAGCCATCGCCGATCTGCTGGTCTATTTCCGGCCGCGGTCAAGCCGCATCCGGCCGTACCTTTCGATTGGCACGGGGCTGGTTTCTCTCCAATCGGAATCGGCCGGCCTGACGGGACGTCCTGGCGCGTTGCCGGCGCCGCCAGCGTCGTTCGCATCCTCAAGGCCGGCAGTGCGGTTCGCCGTCGGCATGGATATCGCCGTGGCGCGCGGCTGGGCGCTTCGCTACAGCTTTTCGGAGACCATCCGCAAGAATGATTTCAGCGCCCAGCTTACGCCCGCCGCCCCGCGCAACCTGGCGAATTTTCAGAATCTGATCGGGATGGTGAAGAGGTTCTAACGGTTTTGGAACTGCGCGTAGGGGCAGCCGGGCCAATAGATGGGGGCGTTTTCCACGCGTTCGCCCAACACGCGCGCATGGCACACGGCGCAGTAGTTCCATCGTTTGGCCGTATCGCCCACCGGCGCCCGTTCCATGATCTCTTCAAAGATGCACAACTGTCCGCCACACTGCTTGCTTTCGGTGACGCTGGCCAGCGGCTCAGTTTCGGCCATCTGATCCAACATGGCGGAGTAGATGCGCGACTTCAGGCGCGACGGGGCCGCGCCGCCGGTGGTGAGATCCTCCTGGCCGGCGAGCGCTTCGAGGAACCGTTCACTGCGGTCTGATTCACTCATGGCTCCACCTCAGTTTAAACTGTTCCCGCGCGCGGGCCAGCGTCCTTTCCACAGCCTTTTCGGTACGGCCAAGGGCGGCGGCCATTTCCTGTACACTTCGCTTTTCCCAGTACCGCCACTGTAACACCGCGCTGTAGTGCTCAGGCAGTGAAGCCAGAATACGCTGCGTTCGGTCTTCCACCCTTGCCTGATCCAGCCAGAAATCGAGCGGCGGGTCGGGCGCCGGAGTGGCTTCGATGGGCGAGTCCTCGTCTTCCTGGTCCATCTTCGAACGCAGCCGGGCACGGTAGTGATCCTCCACCTTGTGTCTTGCAATGCCCAGCAGCCAGGCCCGCGGTTCGGCGTCCCCGCGATAGTCCACCAGCCGGGACCAGGCGGCTAGGAACACCTCCTGCACCAGGTCATCCACCATGTCGATGCGCGGCGACAGTCGGCGCCGCACGTAGTTATAGACGGCGCCGGAGTGGCGCTCAACAAACTCCGCCGCCGCCTTACGGTCACGGCGGAGCATGGCGCTGACAAGTTGCTGATCGCTCACCGGCGGTGCGTTTTCGATCTGAACTAACGCCAACCTGCGTCGCCCCCCGGAATGGATGTCGCCTCCGGCGGGGGAATCCCCCTTGCCGTCAGGCATTTTCGAGGCTGCGAAGGTACTGCTCACGCATCGCCAGGCTATTGCGGCCGATGGCGCGGTCAACGGCGAGGATGCCGTCGAGGTGATCCATTTCGTGCTGCAGAAGCTCGGCGAATGCGCCCGAGGCCAACAGGTGGTGCTGGGCGCCTTTTTCATCGAAGTAACGCAGTTGGACCGACAGTGAGCGGCGCAGGCGGACCATCAGCGTGGGGAATGAGAAACAGTCGTCCCAGAGTTCGAAGGTCTCGGCGCTCAGACGCTGGAAGACAGGATTGATGAGCGCGTAGGGGGAGCCTTCGAATTCGATGTAGATGATGCGCTGTAGTTCTCCGATCTGGACGGCGCTGATGCCGCGGCCAAAGCCGTTGGCGCGCTGGAACTGGTGCAGCGTGTCGCGCAGGTCGGTGAGGATTTCCGCGGCGCGCGAAAAGTCAGTGACGGCGGCGGAGATTTCGCGCAGCGTGGGGTCGCCGAGTTGGAGGATGCGGCGGGCCGGCATTGAGAAAATTATGGTAACACCAGGCAGACCGCGGCGCGGGGGTGCGGAGAGCGTTCAAAACGGAACATCCTCGTCGAGGGCGGCATCGGCTCCCGCGGCCGCTGCGTTGGCCTTCGGACGGACGAAATAGACGTCGTAGCGCCCGTCCTTTGTCCGCTTGTTGACGTCCACCTCGGTGCCCGCCATGGAGCCCATCTCGCGCGGCAGCTCAGAGAACTGCGCCAACGTAAGTCCGCAGATTTCCAGGTCTTCCTTGATGTAGGGAATCGTCTTTTCAGTGATGGCCCGCCGTTTCCAGAGCATACGGCCGGCGCACTGGGGACCGGTTACCCGCAGCTTCCATACAAGCACGGGGTTGCCGGTGGTGGCGCGCGTGAGCGATACGGCGTCGATAGTAGCGGTGTATTTGCCATCGGGAATTTCGGCGAGCATGCCGTTGGTCTTCACTTCCTGGTAGATGTGGTTAAAGCGCCGCAGTTCGTCGGCGGTGACCGGGGTTGCCTGTTCAAACAATGTCATCGTGCTCGGCCCTCAATGGGAAAGTGGCGGCACGGTGAAGAAATTCTCAAGGTTTTTCTCATGCCCTTTTCGATTCTTGCGATTTTTGCCCATCCGGATGACGAAGTAACTGTAGGCCCGCTGCTGGCGCGCTATGCGCGGCTGGGCCACCGGGTGCGGGTGGTGGCGGTGACAGCAGGGCAGAAGGGCGTGCGGCCGCACACATCCTACGCAGCCGGCCACGAGTTGGGCGCGGCGCGGATGGAGGAGTTCCGGAGGGCCTGTGCGTGCCTGGGCATCGAGCCGCCGATAGTGCTGAGGTTCGAAGACGGTGAAGTGGCCGCGCGCGGCGTGATCGACCAGATCATCGGGGAACTGAACGGCGTGGTGGCCGATCTTCAGCCGGACGTGGTCATCACGTTCGGCCCCGAAGGAGCTTCCGGACACACCGATCACCGGATCATCTCGAGCGCTGTCACCGAACTGGCGCAGACACCGGGGTGCCGGGTGCGGAAACTGTACTACGTAGCCTACCCGGCGGTGCACGATCCCGATGCGGCGGGCGATCTGCTGCGGCGGGCAATGCTCGCCCGGCCCGTGGACACCAGCCTGCTCACCACCACGGTGGACTGCCGGGAGGATCTGGAGGCCGCCGATCAGGCCATAGGCTGCCATCTCACACAGTGGGAGCCGGCGCTGATGGATAGCTGGAGCGCGCTCAACCGGACGGTGCTTGGCGGGTTCGTTTCGCTGCGCCTTGCGCTGTCGCGCGTACAGGTTCGCGCGCGCGAGGACGATATCCTGGAGGGGTTGTAAGCTCTGCTAGGATTGGCCAGATGCCGGCAAGTCTGCTCACAAAGGAATTCGGTCACCTCATCCGGCGCATTGGTGTGCGCGGCTGGGCTGGCTACGGGCTGGCGGCGGTTCTTTTCACCTACGTTGTGCCGGCGCGCTACGGGCTGGATTTCCTGGACGTCTATTTTATGCTCGCCTACGCCTGCCTGCCCAGCCTGTTTGTTTCGCCGATGGTGGCGGATTCGGTTCTGGAGTGGCGGTCAACGGCGGAAAGCGACGCTGCCGGGCCCGGCAATCTCTACATCGCCCAGGTTTTGGCGGCGGCCGTTTTCGCGTGGTTGTGGGGAGTTGTGGTGCTGAGCGGCGGCATCGCGGTGGTGAATCTGACAGGCCGCGCGATGGGCACGCTGCTGCCGCCAGCGCCGATTCTAATCAATGCGATTGCGCTGGGACTGGCGCTGACGCTGGCTTCGGCGGCCGTAGTGGGCCTGCTGGCGCTGAATTCGAAGACGGCCAGGGAGGCGAAGGGATTCGCGCGGCGGGGGTTTCTGCTACTGCTGCTGGGCGTGGTGATGTGGGCGCGGATGGGGCCGGCCGGGGCAAAGCAATCGGTGGAGGAACGGCTGAGTTCGGGGCGGATTTCGATGTTCGTTCTGCCGGTGTCGGCGGTTTTCCTGGTGCTGGGCCTGGCGGCGATGCGCAGCGGAGCCCGCCGCAAAGAGGAAGAGTCCGAAGGTCCGCTGTTCAAGTTATAGTGGGAAACGGTCTATTCTCTGATGAACATTACAGCCCAGGGCCCTTGCCGGGTGGATCTAGCGGGCGGCACGCTCGACATTTGGCCACTCTACCTTTTCCATGCAAACGCGGTGACGGTGAACTTCGCGGTAGACCGCTACACACGCTGTTCGATCACCACGCACGACTCGCCGGAGATCGTGCTGCGCTCGCGCGACCTGAAGGCGGAGGAGACGTTCGCCTCCATCGAAGACCTGAAGACTCGCAGAAAATACAAGCTGCCGCTGCTGGCCTGGCTGGTGGAATTTTTCGCCGGCAAGCACGGCATCGAGCAGGGCTTCGTGATGGAGACCGATTCGGAGGCGCCGGCGGGAGCGGGCATTTCCGGATCTTCTTCTCTGATTATCTCCATTGCCAGCGCGCTCAATAAGCTAACCGGCGCCGGCTACAACATCGAAAAGATCCGCGAGGTGGCGCAGAACAACGAAGCGCGCATCATCCGTGTGCCCACCGGCTGCCAGGATTACTATCCGGCCATGTATGGCGGCGTGAGCGCCATCGAGATGGACTGCGCCGGAATCCGCCGCCTGCCAATCCCGGTAGACCTGGAGGATTTCAACGAGCGTATCGTGCTGGCCTATACGGGCGAGCCGCGCAATTCGGGCATCAACAACTGGGAAGTGAACAAGGCCCATATTGACGGCGACAAGACCGTGCACAAGAACTTCGAACGTATTTCGGCAATCGCCAACGCCATGCGCGGAGCGCTGGAAAAAAGCGACTGGGCCGAGGTGGCCAGACTTCTGCGCGAGGAATGGGCGCACCGCAAGAAGAACGCGCCGGGCATCACCACGCCGCTGATTGACCGGCTGGTGGAGGCGGCGCGCAAGCGGGGCGCGCGCGGGGCGAAGGTGTGTGGAGCGGGCGGCGGCGGCTGCGTCTTCTTTCTGGTGGAGCGCGGCGCCCGGGAGCGTGTATGGCAGGCGATTGAAGCCGAAGGCGCCACAGTGCTGCCGGTGAAAGTGGCTCCCAGGGGAGTGCAGGTCAAAACGCGAAACTGATGGAACAGTCCAAACCCACCGGCAAACTCGGCATACTGTTGCGGGTGGGGATTTTCGCGTTCATGGAAATTGCCGGGCTCACCATCCTGGGCCCGCTGATGCTGCCCATCGGCGGATACCTTGTGGCGGCGGCGTTAAGCACGTTCGGGGCGGCGGCCATTGCCAACGCCGTGGCGGTGCGGGTGTATGAGCGGGGCGACTTGAGCGCGGTGGGATTGGGATGGAGCGCGGCGTCGGTGCGCAATCTGATCGTCGGGCTGGCCGGAGGAGTGACGGCGGCGCTGTTCGTCCTGGCCCCGGCGCTGGCGCTGGGGCTGGCCGAGTGGAAGAAGGCGGAGGGCTGGGAAGGCGGCGCCGCGAGCATTGGCTTTGTGGCGCTGGTGCTGCTGTTTGGCGCTATTGGAGAGGAACTGCTCTTCCGCGGCTACGGATTTCAGGTGCTGTTGGGAACCCTGGGGCGTTTTGCCACCATCCTGCCGATGGCGGTGCTGTTCGGCGCCGCGCATTCCAACAATCAAAACGCCAGTACGCTGGGCATCGTCAACACCGTTCTGTGGGGCCTGCTGTTCTGCTTCGCTTTCCTGCACAGCCGCGACCTGTGGCTGCCCATCGGCATCCACTACGGCTGGAACCTGGTGCTGCCCTTGTTCGGAGCGAACCTCAGCGGATTTACAATGAAAGTAACGGGCTACTCCATGCATTGGAAGATCGCCGATGTGTGGAGCGGCGGCGAATACGGCCCGGAAGCCGGTCTGCTGACCACGGCCGCGGTGGTGATGCTGTTCGCGGCGCTGGGCAAGGCCCCGGTAATCAGGCAGGTTTCGTCGCTGTACAAGCCCGGGGACGACATTGAGGCCGAGCGGGAGGTGTGACGTGCGAACGCTGGTTTGTCTGGCACTGGTGGCCGCCTCGGCGGCCGAAGCCCGCAAGCTTACCGACGATGAACGCGTGGAGATCCTGCGCGGCCTGACCGCCGAATACGCCACCCTGAAGACGCTGCTGCCCCGATCGAAGAAAGCCCTGCCGGTAGAGGAAACCGGCAAGTTCGATAAACAGGAGTGGGAGCAGGCGGCCAAGGAGATGGGGCCGGCGGGCAGGGTGGGCGATCTGGTGCAGATCACCAAGGTCACCATTGAGGGCGACAAGATTCTGCTGGAAATCAATGGCGGACTGAAGAGCGGCCGCAAGTGGTATGACCGGATCGAGGTTGGCATGGGTTCGCGCACATCGCCCGTGGGTGGAGGCGGTCAGGCGACGGTGGGCAGTAACCTCGCACTGCTTTTCCCCAAGGGGGTTCCTCCGCTGAGCGCGGCCGAGATCAAGAAGATCCTGTTGCCGGTGATGGACTTCGAGAGGCGGTCGGCGACCGAGCAGTTCGTGGAGACGCTGCCGCCGGAAATCCAGCAGGCGATCAAGGATCAGCGGATCGTGGAGGGAATGGACCGCGAGACGGTGATCATGGTTGCCGGGCGGCCGCGGTCAAAATCGCGAGAAACGCGCGACGGGATTGATTACGAGGATTGGGTATTCGGCTTGCCGCCAGGCAAGATCACGTTCGTCACTTTCAAGGGTGAGAAGGTGGTGAAGGTGAAGGATGCCTATGCCGGGCTCGGCGGTTCGACTGCGCCGCCGTTGCCGCCGAGATAGTTCGCCCCCAGGCGATTTGCTACCATGATAAGTCCTGCTCCGCGCCGGATGCGGCCCCCGTTGCGAACCGCGCTCCGGACGGTGATCTCGCGCCGCTTCATTCAAACTTAATTTAGGAGAACCATACACAGAATGGCAGTCAAAGTAGGTATCAACGGATTCGGCCGCATCGGCCGTAACGTCGTCCGGGCCGGTCTCGGCAACCCGGACATTCAATTTGTAGCCGCCAATGACCTCACCGACGTCAAGACGCTGGCGCACCTGTTGAAGTACGATTCGATCCTCGGCCCGATCGGCCAGGAAGTGAAAACCGACGCCGACAGCATCACCGTGGGGCCACACGACATCAAGGTGTTTGCCACCAAGGACCCGGCCGAGATTGACTGGCCGTCGCTGGGCGTGGAAGTGGTGGTGGAATCGACGGGCCGGTTTACCGACGCCAAGGACGCCTGCAAACACCTGCGCGGCAGTGTGAAGAAGGTGATCATTTCGGCGCCGGCCAAGAACGAAGATCTCACCGTGGTGCTGGGCGTGAACGATTCGGCCTATGACGCGGCCAAACATAGCGTGATTTCCAACGCCTCATGCACCACCAATTGCCTGGCTCCGGTGGTGAAGGTGCTGCACGAAACCTTCGGCATCGTGAAGGGGTCGATGACGACGATTCACAGCTACACCAACGACCAGAACGTGCTCGATTTTCCGCACAAGGATCTGCGCCGGGCGCGCGCGGCGGCCATCAACATGATCCCCACCACCACCGGGGCTGCCAAGGCGATCGGCCTGGTGATGCCGGAGCTGAAGGGCAAGCTTGATGGCTACGCGATGCGCGTGCCGACGCCGAACGTCTCCGTGGTGGACTTTGTCTGCGAAACGGCGAAGCCCTGCACGGCTGAGGAAGTGAACGCCGCGCTGAAGGCAGCCGCCGAGGGCCCGCTCAAGGGCATTCTGGCCTACACCTCCGATCCGGTGGTTTCCTCTGACATGCTGCGCAACCCGAACAGCTCGATCGTCGATTCGGAATTGACCAAGGTGCTGGGCGGCAACATGTTGAAGGTGGTGGCCTGGTATGACAACGAATGGGGGTATTCCTGCCGCGTTGTGGACCTGATCGGCTTTTTGGCCAAGAAGGGTCTGTAGCTCCCCTCCGCAAAAGACTGTGAGACTCCCGCGCCCGGTGCGCCACTTTATAGACGAGGCGCGGGAGGCCTCCGGCAGTGTCTTCGATTCCCTCATCCATTTCCACCGGTTCGGACGCTCTGGACGCCATGTTCGGCTGCGGCGGGCTGCCGCGCGGGCGCGTGGTGGAGCTTTTCGGATCCTCGGGCTGCGGCAAAACGACGCTGAGCCTGCTTTGGATCGCCTCGGCCCAGCGCCAGGGCCTGAACGCCGTTTTCGTGGATCTGGAGCGGTCACTCGATCCGGATTGGGCGGTGGCCTGCGGCGCGCGCCTGGAGGACCTGATTGTGCTTTCGCCGGTTTCGGCCGAGGAAGGGACGGCGATGATGGAATCGCTGCTCACCTCATTCGGCGTGGACCTGCTGGTGGTGGATTCAGCGGCGGCGCTGGTGTCGGAAAGCGAGTTGGCGACGCCGGTGGAGGATCTTCCAATGGATTCGCACACCGAGTTGCTGGCGCGGTGTCTGCGGCGGCTGAGCATGTTGGCGCTGCGCAGTTCGGCATGCCTGCTGATTCTCAACCAGACCAGGCGGGACCGCAACGGGCAGGAGCGCAGCGCGGGGTACCGGGCCCTGGCGCTGCACGCGGCGGTGCGCGTGGCGCTGAACGTGGAGCAGCGGAGCGGGACCGCGCAGACGTTGAAGCTTTCGACAATCAAGAACAAGCTGGCGGCGCCGTTTGCCGAGGGGTGGGTGGAACTGCGGGGGCCGGCGTTGTACGATGTGGAGCGGAAGGGCCCGGAGCGGGCCTGGCGGGCGGCGGCGGCCACGCGCCGGCTGGGGTGAGTTTTCCACAGCAAAAACATGAACAGGATGAAATGTTTTGGCGTGGGATGCCTGTAAAACCGGGCTTTGGAGGGGGTGGAATGGGAAAAATGGCCAAAAATCGGGCGTTTGCGCGGATTCTCCCTTTACAGGCGCGTGAATCATCGCGTATGATGAGGGTGCGTTGGGGCTGGAATCGAAGCTGGCCCCTTAGCCCGCGGGCCGGCGCGCTGTGATCCCCACTACGGGCCGGTGAGCGGCAAAACAAGACAAAGGTTGACAATTGGGAGGACGAGAGATTCTATGGCTGATCGAATGACGCAGACTCAACTGGTCCGGGAACTTGCCGAAGGCGCGGAAGTCCCCAACAAAACAGCGAAACTGATCGTGGAAGCGTATGCCGCCATCGCGGTGCGGGAAACGAAGAAGGCGGGCGTGTTTGTACTGCCGGGAATCGGGCGGCTGGTCCGCGTGGAGCGCAAGGCGCGCACGGGCCGGAACCCCGCCACGGGCGAATCGATCAAGATTCCCGCCAAGAAGGTGGTGAAATTCCGCGTGGCTAAGAGCGTGAAGGACGCGATCGTACCGCCGAAGAAGGCGAAGTAGAGGTTCTCCGGGACAAGCGAAAGCCCCGCACTCCCCGGAAGGGAAGGCGGGGCTTTCGTGTTTCTGGGAACCGAACGGATGGCGCTGCCCAAACTGCGGGCGGCCAAGGGAAGCCGATTATGCCTGCTTCGTGCCTTCGGGTTTTTCTTCGCCCTTCAGGGCATGTTTGAAGTTGCGGATACCCTCACCCAGGCCTTTCGCCACTTCGGGAATTTTCTTGCCTCCAAACAGAAGCACGGCAATCCCCAAGATGATGAGGAGTTCCATAGGGCCAAGCGATCTCATCGGGCCTCCTTTACGTCGTCTCTTCTATTGTAGGGGTCTGTTTTCGGGTGCGTCAAGCAGGACAAAGGAGCGGGCGTCCTAGGAAATGCCCGTAAGACGGATGAACATCTAAAGTTCCGCTGGCGAACGTCCGATGAGAACGTCATGCTCGCACTCCTAGGATTGGTGCTGGGCGGGTTGGCGCTTGCAATCGCGCTGGACTGCCTGGTGGGCAAGGCGCAGACGCGCCGCGCCGAGTTGCTGCTGACCGAAGGAGGCGCGGCCTTTGATGAAGGCGATCTGGCGCGCGCCGAGCGGATCTGGAAGCGGGCGGCGGCGTGTTCGGCCTGGGTCCGGGGAGGGCCGATTTTTTTCCTGGCCCACTACAATCTGGCGAACGTGCTGGCGCGGCTGGGCAAGTACCGGCCGGCGGAGAAGGCGGCGAGGCAGGCATTTCAGTCGATCGGCAGCCTTCGCAACAGCCTGGAGTTGGGGATACAGGGCAGCTATCCGGAAGTACGCAACTGTCTGGCGGTGCTGGCCGACAGCCTGGTGAAGCAGGCGCGGTATCCGGAGGCGATTCCCTACTATGAGGCGGTGATCGGGCTTTGGCGCGAAGCCGACGGCGAGCACAGCTTCCATGCCGGCTATTATTCGCAGGAATTGGGCGTGACGTGCTGCCGGCTGGGATTACACGCGCAGGCGCTCGATCATCTGAGCGTGGCGGTGGAGACATTCCGGACACAATGCGGACCAAACCATCCGGGACTGGCAACGGCGCTGGTGAACTGCGGAGAAGCGCAAATGCGCACCGGAAGGCTGCACGAGGCAGAACAGAGCCTGCGGCGGGCGCTGGAGATTCGCGAGCGCATGTTCGGAGGCGGGCACTCCAGCGTGGCGGCGGCGCGCGCCAGCCTGGGCCTGCTGCACATGGAACGGGGTGAATACGAAGAAGCGGCCACCAGTTTCCGGGCAGCGATCAAAATCTACGAGCCGGAACTGGGCGAAGCCGATGCGGTGGTTGCCGGCTTAAAAAACAACCTCGCTGACGCCTTGCGGAGGCAGGGCCAATGGAACGAGTCAGAGCAGTTGCTGAAGCTGGCCATGAGCACGCTGAGCAAGGCCGAGGATCCGTCGCTGAGCAACGCGCTGGAGACAATGGCGGAGCTCAAGAACCAGCAGGGGAGTCTCGAAGAGGCAGCCGACCTCTACCGGCAGTCGCGCGAGTGGATGGAACGCGCTCCCAGCGGCGATCTTAGCCGCAAGGCGCGCCTGCTGCACAATGAGGCCCGCGTGCTGCGAAGGCTGGGTGACGAGGAGATCGCCGAAGAACTGGCATCAATGGCGCTATCGATTCGCGAGGCGATCAAGAACACGCCATCGCCGGCCGCCACCGAACGGATTGGCCTGTTCCCGGAGAAATAACGCCGCCAATCAGTCGGCGATTCTTCCGTCGCGCATGCGCACGATGCGGTGGGCATAGGCTGCCGCCTCCGGATTGTGCGTGATCATCAGAATGGTCTGCCCCAGACGCTCATTCAAATCGCGCATCAGCTTCAGCACGATTTCCGAATTCTCGGTGTCCAGGTTGCCTGTCGGCTCGTCGGCCAGTAGGAGCGCCGGATGATTGACGATGGCCCGGGCGATCGCCACCCGCTGCTGCTCACCGCCTGAAAGCGAGCGCGGTTTGTGTTCCAGCCTGTGCCCCACGCCCAGCACGTCCAGCGTCTTGCGGAACCATTCATCTTCGCGCGGCGGCTTGCCGGCGATGTAGCGCGCCATGCAGATGTTGTCCATGGCCGAAAGCGTCGGCAGCAGATTGTATTTCTGAAACACAAAGCCCACCAGTTCGCGCCGGATGGCGGTGCGCTCGGCATCGCCCATCCGGGCCAGATCCTTGCCGTCGATGACAACGCTGCCGGCGCTGGCTTGCGCCAATCCGCCCAGGATATAAAACAACGTCGACTTGCCGGAGCCCGAAGGTCCGACAATGGCCACGAACTCACCGCGCTCGACGGTGAGATCGACCCCACGTAGAGCGGCCACCTCCACGTCTCCCATGCGGTAAATCTTCTTCAGATCCTTTACGACGATGAGATGGTCTTTGCCGTTATTCATACGCCAGCGCCTCAATCGCGTCCTGGCGCGCCGCCTTCCATCCCGGATACAAGGCGCCGAGCAGCGACCCCACCAGCGAGACCAACGTGGCGATGGGCCACCACTGGGGCACAATCATCTGCGACAGCGATCCGGGCACGAAGTTCATGATGGCCCACCGGGTGGCGAAACTGAGGGCGATTCCGATGGCCGAACCCACCAGCGCCAGCACCACCGTCTCCCGCACCAGTATGTTCAGCACAAAGCCGGGCGATGCGCCGAGCGACTTGAGCACGCCGATCTCACGCGTTCTCTCCAGCACCGCCGTGTACATGGAGAGAAACACGACCAGAAAACCCACGATCACCGAGACGCCGATGACGACAACGATGAACGCCTTCAGCCCCGGCACGTTGTTGATCGAAATCAGCGAGACATACTCATCGATGGAAAAGATCTGATAGTCGGGGAGTTGAGCCTTGATGGAGGCAATGGTGGCCTGAAGATGGGCGGGGTCGTCCAGCTTCACGTAGACCATGGTCAGCTTGCCGGTGTTGGCCGAAAGCTCCTGCAGGAGCCGGATGGGCACGAACAAGCGGGCGAGTTTACCGGGCTCGACGATTCCGCGGACATACCACTCGCGGTTCATAAATTGCATCTTTGAGCCAACGCGCAGGCCGTTCTGTCTGGCCCAGTATTCGTCAACGATGACGTCGTCGGGGTTCTGGAAAGGGCCGCCGGCGGCGTAGCGGAAGCCTCCGCTCATACGGCTGAAGGCGTCCAGATCAATGCCGGTGACCGAATTGGAGCCGCCGATGGGCTGCACGGTAGTGCCAGTGGCGAGCGCCACGTGAGGCAGTGAGTTGACGAATTCCAGAATTTTTTCGGGCATCGGCGCGGTGCTCATGCTGATGATGGAACTGCCGGGCGGACGGATGAGGATGTCCGCTCCGGCGCCGCGCGAGCGGCGGCCCATATCGTCCAACATGCCGAAGCTGATGCCCACCAGCGTGAGAATCATCGTCACCTGCACGCCCACCGCCGCCGCGCTGAGCAGCGTGCGCACCCAGCGATGCTTGAGATTTTCGATAACCAGCTTATTGATCAAGAGTGAGAGTACCCTAATGAAGGCGAAATTTCTATTGTACCGGCTGTGGCGCGGACCGTGCCGGAAGCCTTAATCCGTCGCCGGATTTCGCCAGCGGAGGAATGCTTACCGGCAGCCTGCCTTCAATGGCGGTGTCGCCGGCCAGAGCGCGCACGGCGGCCTCTTCGGCTACCGGAGAAGTGCTGAAGGTGGCAAGGTAGGCGGACACGTTGGGAAAGCCGCGCAGCAGGTAAGGGTTGCCAAGGGAAACCAGCGCGACCGGCTTGCCCGAAGCAAGCAGCGATTCGAGCAGGCGCGTATATTCTTCGCTCAGTCCCGCCGTGCCCCGGTAGGCCGCCGGCGAGGCGAATGCGGCGGCCACCACGGATGCGCAATCACGCACCGAGGCCGCGGCGCTCTCCAGTTCGCCGGCGCTCACCAGCGGGTCCAGCAGCAAGCGGCGGGCCTTGGGGAAGCGCTGATCGAGCACCTCCATCATTCGCCGGCCCTGTGAGCCGTAGCGGTTTTCCGAAAGCACGAACCAGCAGGATTGCTCCGGGTCACCCAGTGGCACCATGCCGCCTTCATTCTTGACCAGCGTCACAGCCTTGCGGGCGACGCGCCGGGATACGGCTTCGGCCTCATCGGATTCGATCCCGTCAGCGAGTTCTTCAAGGTCCACGGTGCGCTTCTTGTGCAACCCCAGACTTACCTTGGCGTTGAGCACGCGCATCACGCTCTGTTCCAGGCGAGCGCGACTGAGCCGTCCTGAACGTACCGCCTTGGCCACGGCGGCGATGGCCACCAACGGCTGCGGCGGCATCAACAGAACGTCCACGCCAGCCTCGATGGCGCGCACGGCGGCCTCCGCTGGCGTCATCTGCCGGCTGAGTCCCTGCATGTCCATGGCGTCGGTGACAATCAATCCCTTAAATCCCAGTTCCTTGCGCAGCAGCCCGGTCAATACGGCGGGGGAGACGGTGGCCGGCAGTTCCCGTTCCTCCAGTGCCGGCACCCAGAGATGGGCTGTCATGATGGAGTCCACACCCGCCTCGATGGCGGCGCGAAAGGGCGCGAGTTCCACGGCCTTCAAGCGGTCGCCTCCGGCCTCCACTTTCGCCAGTCCCACGTGTGAATCGACGGCCGTATCGCCATGACCGGGGAAATGCTTGACGGTGACCAGCACGGGATTGGCGGTATTGGCCTTTGCGCCGCGGATGTAGGCCTTGACATGGGCGGCCACGTCGGCCGCATGCTCGCTATAGGCGCGGATGTTGATGATCGGATTGTCGGGGTTGTTATTGACGTCGGCAACGGGCGCGAAGATCCAGTGCACGCCCAGGGCGCGAGCCTCGCGCGCGGTGGCGGCGCCTTCCTGCGTCGAGCCTTCCAGATCGCCCGCAGCGGCGAAGGCCATGTTGTGAGGAAATTTGGTCGTCCCATTCACGCGCATGGAGGCGCCGCGCTCGAAGTCGGCGCCCACCAGCAGAGGAATCTTCGCCAGCCTCTGCATGCGGTTCAGGAATGCGGCCGCGGCATGCGGTTCGGCATGCACGACACCGCCGCGGTGGACGCGGTTGACCAGAATCATGCCGCCTGCTCCGGTTTTGCCCACCAGCGAGGCAAACTGCTGGTAGGCGCGGGAGCGCGAACTGGGATTGTCCCCATAAAAAGGGATGACCACCAGTTGGGCGATCTGCTGCTCCAGGGTGAGACTGCGCAGCCACTGGGTGGCCGTACTGGGCTTCAGGTTCCGTGATGGCTGTTGCTGCCCCCACGCATACATCGAAAGACCCGGCAGCAGCAGGACGATCAGACTTCGGCTGAGCATTACCTTCAGGATAAGCTGGCAATGCGAGACATGGCCAATGGCGGGATTTCAGCCCGCCTGGCGGGCGCTTTTGACGTTCTTTTTCGCAATCGAGGCCGCGGGCTTCTTCTTGCGCAGCAGCCGGCCGACAGCGCGCAACAGGTGCTGCACTTCGCTGTTGCTTTTTTGGATGACGGCGTCGGCGCCCGTGTTCTCCTCGGTCATGCCCAGCGCGTCCACGAAGCCGGAGAGCAGAATCACCGGGATCTCCGGATTCACTTGCTTGGCGCCTTTGATCACTTCGGTGCCATCCATGCCGGGCATGCGGTAGTCGGTCACCAGCAAGTCGAATTTCTCTGTCCGAAAGATGTCGAGGGCCTGGGCCGGATCGTTGCTGCAGGTAAGGTGGTAGCCGAGTTCCTCGAGCACGGCACGGCGCGCCTTCAGGCCATTCTCGTTGTCGTCCACCAGCAGAATTCGGGAGGATGCGTTGTTGGGAGTTGCCGAGCGAGGAGCCACGTTGTTCAAAACCTAAGTGAACGTAGCAAAGCCCTCTGAAGCTGTCAATCACCCTGTAATGGATTGGCAACACGACAGTTTTTTCCCTTGACATTCGGCAAGGGGAAGAGTTCAACGGCAGTTCCATTTTTTCGACTGGCGGATGACGCCGCGAGGCTGCCATAATCGAATGCGATGCAACCTCAAATCCCCATCGCCGCCATCACGGACGAGTACTCCCCGGACCTGGCGACAGCCCTGGACGCAATGGTCGAGACCGGTATGACCGGCGCAGAGTTGCGCGTTCTTTGGGGCAAGAACATTATGGATCTCTCCGACGACGAGTTGAAATGGGCGCGCGACATGGTGAATGAGCGCAACCTGAAGGTGATCTCGATCGCATCGCCACTGCTCAAGTGCGTGCTGCCGGATTCACCGCCCATCGACACGCGCTTCCAGCATGACGTGTTCGCTTCCAAGCACACGTTTGAGGATCAGCCGCGGCTTGCCGAGCGGGCGTTTTTTATCGCGAAGTTCCTGGGCGCGCCGATCGTGCGCGTGTTTTCCTACTGGCGCACGGTTGAGCCCGCGAAGTGCTTCGATGGCATTGTCGAGGCACTGGACCGCTTTTCGCGCGAGGCGGACCGCGAAGGGCTGACCATCGGACTGGAGAACGAGCACGCCTGCAACATCGCAACGGCGGCGGAAACGCTCAAGGTACTGGATGCGCTGCCTAACCACAACCTGCAGGTGGTGTGGGACCCGGCAAACTGCCTGATCTCCGGGCAGAATCCGTTTCCCGAAGGCTACCGGCAACTGCCGCCTTCGCGCATCGCCCATGTCCACGCCAAGGACTGCCAGCTTGCCGCCGATCACAAGTACGTATGGGGGCCGCTGGGCACCCGGTCCATCGATTGGAAAGGGCAGATGCAGGCGTTGAAGGCGGATGGCTATCCGGGTTTCGTGAGCCTTGAGACCCACTGGGCCGGGCCTGGAAACAACAAGTTCGAAGCGAGCTGGATCAGCGGGTGGAATCTGCGCGGCCTCGCCTCGCTGTGAACGCGCTATCCTGAAAGATTGTGACTTATGGCGTTTGAATCCGAAAAGACGATGTTCGAGGTCTACCGGGAAAGTACCTACACCGGCAAGTACCGGGTGGTTTACTTCACCGAGTTGCAGGACCATAACAAGGAAACCGAGATCAACCGCGCGATGGCGGGCGATCACTACATGGACGGATTCATCCGCAACTTCGGGAAAGAGGAGGCCAAGCAGATCATTGATGGCCTGCTTGACCGCCTGAACGCCGGAGAGTTCATCCCGCCCGATGTCTTTGCCAGGGAGTTGGGAGAGCATCTGGCGACATAGGACGCCCGCTCCGTCACACGATATTCAAGCCGCGGAAAGACGTCTGCAACAAGGATGGGGTAGGATTGGCGGCTTGTTGCCATTCCCCAGGCCGGATCGCGGTTCGCAGATGCGGATTTTCGCATTGACATGGCTGGCCTATGCCGGCTACTACCTTTGCCGCAAAAATCTCGGCGTCATCATGCCGCTGATTGAGCGGGAGTTCTCCATGGCCAGGACAGACCTGGCGCACGTCGTCTTCGTTTATAGCCTCTGCTACGCATGCGGCCAGTTTCTGATGGGCCTGTTGGCGGACCGGTTCGGAGGCAGACTGGTGGCAGGCGGGGGAATGCTGGTTTCCGCCGCAGCCACCGCGGCAATGACGCTGGTGAGAGAACCGGCGGCGCTGATTCCGCTGCAGGCGCTTAACGGAATGGCGCAGGCGGCCGGCTGGAGTGCGCTGGTGAAAATGATGTCGGAGTGGTTCACCAGCGAGAGAAGAGGAGTGGTGATGGGCTGGTGGTCCACCAACTATGCGTTGGGCGGATTCGTGGCTACCACGGCGGCGGCGTGGTTTGTGAGCGGGGCCTTCACGGGCGAGTTGGAATGGCGGCGAGGGGCCTGGATGCCGGCCGCAATCCTGTTCGGCGGCGGCTGCCTGTTTCTGTCGCTGGCCCGCAACGGCCCGATCCGGCATGCCTTACCGGCCGGCGGCAACGGCATATGGCCGATGCTCGGAATCGCCAGGAACAAGGAAATGCGCATCATCGCGTCGGCATACTTCCTTCTGAAACTCACCCGCTACGCGTTCCTGTTCTGGTTGCCAATGTACCTGGTGGAACGTCTGCAGTTCGATCCATCCCGGGCGGGCTATGCGTCATCGGCTTTCGAACTGATTGGGTTTTTTGGTGTGCTGGGCGCGGGGTACCTCTCGGACCACGTTTTCCGGGCTCTGCGTTTCGCCGTGGGCAGCCTGATGATGGCCCTGCTGGCCGGGGCCTGTCTGCTGCCGCCGGTAGCGGCGAAGTTGGGAGTATGGGCCGTGGTGGCGTCCATCGGCGCGATCGGGTTTGTCACCTACGGCCCGGACACGCTGATGGGCGGCGCGGCGGTGCAGGATCTGGCGCCGGGAGGGGCGGCGGGCAGCGGAGCGGGCTTTGTGAACGGCGTTGGTTCGTTCGGACAACTGGTGTCGCCCTATGCGGTTGCCTTAACGGTTGACCGGTTCGGATGGGATGCGCTGTTTCTGTGCTTCGTGGCGCTGAGCCTGCTGGGATCGGCGATTCTGGCGGCTAGGTGGAATTTCCGTCTGGAGGCCGCGCAATGACGGAAAATCGCGCCGATGTCGCGGTGGTGGGCGGCGGCATTCTCGGCCTGGCACACGCCTGGGCCGCGGCCAGGCAGGGACACAGCGTGGTGCTGTTTGAGCGCAACCCGCGGGCGCACGGCGCCTCGATCCGCAACTTCGGCATGATCTGGCCGATCGGACAGCCCGCCGGACTGCTCCACGACCTGGCGATGCGCAGCCGGGACCTGTGGGTGGAAGTGCTGCGGGCCTCAAAGCTACCCTACTGGCCGAGCGGTTCGCTGCATCTGGTTTATAGGGAAGACGAAGAGCAGGTGGCTCGCGAATTCGCCGAACTGGCCCCGGAGCACGATTACCATTGCCGATGGCTGACGCCCGCCCAGGTGCTGGAGCAGAGCGCTTCGGCCGAACCCGAAGGACTGCGCGGCGGATTGTGGAGTTCCACGGAGATGAACGTGGACCCCAGGGCGGTGATCTGGCAGCTTCCGCGGTTCCTGCATGAGCGATTCGGCGTGGTGCTGCGATACGGCGCCGTGGTGAGGCGGATCGAGTTGCCGGAAGTGGAGACGGGATCTGAAACCTGGACGGTAGACCGCGCGGTCGTATGCGCAGGTGACGACTTCGAGACCCTTTACCCCTCGGCCTTCCGCGAGAGCGGCATCACCCGCTGCAAACTGCAGATGATGCGCACCGTGCCACAGCCCGATGGTTGGCGTCTGGGGCCGTGTCTTGCCGCGGGACTCACGCTGCGCTTCTACGAATCGTTTGGAATGTGTCCGTCCGTGGGGCGGCTGAAAACGCGGATCGCCATGGAGACGCCCGAATACGACAAGTGGGGCATTCACGTGATGGCTTCGCAGACCAATTATGGCGAGGTGACCATCGGGGACTCCCATCAGTACGGTCTGGCCATCGACATCTTTGACCGGCCGGAAGTGGACGAACTCATTCTGGCCTATCTGAGGACATTCGCAAGGTTTCCGGACATGCGTATCGGGCAACGCTGGCATGGCGTTTATTCGAAGATCCCGGGCAAGCCGTTTCTTGTGCATAAGCCGTCACCAGGGGTGCGTATCGTCACGGCCGCGGGCGGCGCGGGGATGACGCTCTCCTTCGGCCTGGCCGAACACGTGCTGGCCAAGTCAGACAGCTAGTGGATGGTCAGTAGAGAGCGCCGAGGGAAACGAGATTGGCGAAAATCCGCGCCGCCCCGGGCACGGCGAACGGCAACTGGCGATACCACGCCAGCGCGCAATAGACGTAAAGTCCCTTGCCGTGCCGCACGGTGAGCCAGACGCCTTTCTGCGGCGCCTGCCCCGTATCGTGTGTCTCAATCAGCGGTTTCCATGCTTCATGCCAGGTGGTGAAGAACTTTGATCCGCGCTGCTCCACCCATCCGTCGAAATCTTTGGCCGTGATGCGATTCGGTTTGAGAAAGACCGGATCGCCGGGTTCGAGAATGGTGACGGGAGCGTCTTCTTCGCTCACTTCTTCGGCGCGGCTGGTCATCGAATAGGAAAACGGACCGAAGTTGTGGTCGTACTCCTGGGTGTTGTACTGCACGATGAGGACGCCGCCTTTGCTCACATAGTCCAGCAGCCGGTGGTGGAACACGCGCACATCGGCGCGGGCGGCGTAGGCGCGGATGCCCATCAGGATGGTGTGATATTGCGACAGATCGGCGTTGGCAAGGGCTGAGGCATCGAGCATCTCCACGCTGATGCCAAGCTGGCGCATGGCCTGCGGCACGTCATCGCCGGTGCCTGCGATGTAGCCCGTGCGAAGACCTGGCGCTACGTTGACATCCACCACTCGAATGGAATGCCGCGCCGGGCGCGACAGATAGACGGTGGCCATTTCGGGCTGTGTCACGGGCAGAAACGTATCCGCGCTTTCGCGGCCCGCAACCGATGCCGACGCGCGCACCGCATACTCGCCTTCTTTCACGCCGGGTGGCGGCGCAATCTCAAACACCCGCACCGCTTCCTCGCCTTCGTTTGCCAGCTTGAACGCCGCCTGCTCGGGTAAGCATCGCCAGCCCGGCGGCGCTTTCAGTCGCAACGCGCCTTCGGCGGCGCCGTGCAGGTGATTGGTCACAGCCACTTCCAGCCGGTAGGTTCGTTTCCCCCGTGGCAGATATCCCGCTTCGGCTGCGTAGCGGAGTGAAACCGCGGGTGCGACGGCCAGACTGCGGCGAAACTGCAGGCCGAGTTGATCGAGATGACTGGTCTCGACATCGCGTTCCACCCATGCCTGGACACCGTGGATTCGATACCACGCCCTGGCCCGCAGCGGCGAAGGAGGCAGCGGACGCCCGAACCACTTCTCATTGTCCAAACGGTAGCTGGTATCCCGCACCGAGGTCCTCCACCAGTAGGCACGGGTGGGCGTGGCGTCCGGCGGCACGGTGACAGAGAAGCGGGAGGGCTCAAGCGGTTCGGCGGCCCAGCCATCCGACTGCAGTTCGGTCCTCTCGAACTTCACCGCGTTGTGGGGAGAGTGGAACGTGGTGGTGACCGTAAAACGCTGGCCCGGCGTGGCGTAACGAAAACTCTCCCAGGCACGGAAGGCGGAGAACGGGCCTGACGGCATTTCGTCCGGATCGGCCAGGGCGGTGAAATCGATGCCAAGCGCCTGTTCGAGCGCGGTGAGGATCTGCGCGCGGGCCACCTCGGCGTCCTTTCCCTGAGCGGCGCGCGCGGCGGAAAGCGCCTGGGCCAACTGCGGGGCGGCCGCGGCCGGATCCTGTGCGTTGAACCCGGCGTGTGCGAGCCAGGCGCGTCCGCGGGGCACACGTTCAAAGAAGTCGGCCTCTTTGTCCGCCATCCCTACTTTCGAAGCCGCCAGTTTGTAGTAGGCATAGCTGGGCCCGGCCGGTGGAATGACCGGCGAGGCGCCCTGCGAGCGATGCCTGCGGTATCCTTCGCGCCCCATCCGCGCGTAGGAGCGCCCCAACAGCGGATCATATTGTCCGGAATCCACGCGCAGGGTCCAATCCTCGCCGCGCGTACCGGTGTAGAACTTCAGCGGCTGCCAGGGCTCAACGCCGGGCTCAGGGAAGCGCGCGCCATCGCCCGCCGCATCAAAGGCCTCCCGCGCCAGCATTCCGGCGGCTTCGTGATTGCCGTGCCCGTCGCGCGGCGTGCCCTGAAAGCGCGAGATCACAATGTGGGGCCGCTCCTGGCGGATGATGCGGACCACGTCGCGCAGCACGTCCTCGCGATTCCAGTTGCGGAAGGTCTCGGCCACGTTCTTGGAATAGCCATAGTCGATGAAACGCGTGAAGCGCAATCCGGCGGCGCCGTAGTATTGTGCGGCACGCAGAAACTCCACGGTGCGCAGCGCGCCAAGGCGGTCGAAGAAATCGCTTGAGACCAGATTGGCGCCCGCCTCACCGCGATTTAACGCCAGCAGCACCAGGTGCGCGCCGCGGCCGCGGGCCAGCCAGGTGAGCGTGCCGGAATCCTCGTCATCGGGATGGGCGGCGATGTGAAGGACGCGGACGCCGCTTTCCAGCTTGCGAAGCGTTTGCGCCAGGCCAACCGCGCCGCGGTCTTCGGTCAAAGTTTCCTGAGAAAACGCCGCGCTTAGCAGCATCCAGCACACAGACGGCAGCATCTAATAATTCTTTCACGACATGCACACCAACCGCCTCCAACAAGAAAAAAGCCCCTACCTGCTGCAACACGCCCACAATCCGGTGGACTGGTTTCCGTGGGGCGAGGCGGCCTTTGAGAAAGCGCGCAGCGAGGACAAGCCGATCTTTCTGTCGATCGGCTATTCCACGTGTCACTGGTGCCACGTGATGGAGCGCGAGTCGTTCGAATCCGAGCCCACCGCCGAGATTCTGAACCGCGACTTCGTCTGTGTCAAAGTGGACCGGGAGGAACGGCCCGACATCGACCGCATCTACATGACGTTCGTGCAGGCCACCACGGGTTCGGGCGGCTGGCCCATGTCAGTGTGGCTGACGCCTGACTTGAAGCCGTTCTTCGGCGGCACCTACTTTCCGCCGGACAACCGCTACGGCCGGCCGGGCTTCCCCGCCCTGCTCGAGTACATCGCCGCCACATGGAAGAATGAGCGGCAGAAGGTGCTGGAATCGGGCGATGACGTGCTGCGTCAGCTATCCCAGATGATGGCGGCGCAGCCGGCGCGGCAGACGATGGATGAAAGCGGCGTGGAGAGCTGCTTTCTCGCCTTCCGGCGCAGCTTTGATTCGCGGCTCGGGGGATTCGGACAGGCGCCAAAGTTCCCGCGGCCAGTGCAATTGAACTTTCTTTTTCGCTATTACGAGCGCGGCGGAAATGAAGAAGCACTGGAGATGGCCACACATACGCTGAAGGAGATGTACAAGGGCGGAATGTACGACCAGCTTGGCGGCGGTTTCCATCGTTACTCGGTGGACGCGCGGTGGTTCGTGCCGCACTTTGAGAAAATGCTGTACGATCAGGCGCAGCTTGCGATCTCGGCAATCGAGGCTCTGCAGATTACGCGCGAGCCGGTTTTCGAGGAGATCGCCCGTCAGACGCTGGATTACGTGCTGCGCGATATGACCGATGCCAGGGGCGGTTTCCATTCGGCCGAAGACGCGGATTCGGTGATCGACCCGGCAGATCCGAAACATAAAGGAGAAGGCGCGTTTTATATCTTCACGGCGCGTGAGATTGAGGAGGCGCTGCGGAAACCGGAAGCGGACTGGTTCAGCTACCGCTATGGGGTGGAGCCGGGCGGCAACGTCATCGAAGATCCGCATCGGGAGTTCACGGGCCGCAATATTCTTTACCAGGCACACACCATTGAGGAGACGGCGCGGCAGTTCGGAATCGGGGAAGCGGAACTGAAGCAGGCGCTATCGGAGGCGCAGGCGCGGCTGATGCAAGTGCGCGGCACGCGGGTGCGGCCGCACCTGGATGACAAGGTGTTGACGGCCTGGAACGGGTTGATGATCTCGGCCTTCGCAAAAGCGTCGCAGGTGTTGGGCGACGGCCGCTACCTTGCGGCCGCGCAGACCGCCGCCGGTTTTGTGGAACAGGAAATGTACCGCTACGGCATGTTGCTGCGGCGTTACCGGGACCATGAGGCGGCGATTGAAGGCTTCCTTGACGACTACGCCTTCTACGTGCAGGCGCTGCTGGATCTCTATGAAGCCGATTTCCGCGTGGAACGGCTGGATCTGGCGGTGCGGCTCACTGAGACCATGCTCGCCCGGTTCCAGGATCATGAACAGGGCGCGTTCTTCAGCACCGCCGAGGGGGACCCGTCGCTGGTGCTGCGCATGAAGGACGACTACGACGGCGCCGAACCTTCGGCCAACTCGGTGGCCGCGCTGAACCTGCTTAGACTGGCGCGGATCACCGGCCGCAAGGATTTCCAGGAGGCCGCCGAAGCGACACTGCGCTACTTTGCCGGGCGGATGAATACGGCGCCGGTTTCGGTTCCGCAGATGCTGGTGGCGTTTATGTTCCACGCGGCCAAACCGCGGCAGATCATCCTTGCCGGCGCCGGCGCGGAGGAACTGCTGGCCGAGGCGCGCAAGCGCTTTCTGCCGAACGCGATCACGTTGTGGCTCGATCGCGATGAGACACGCGACAGGCTGGCGCAATGGAATCCCGCGGTGGCGGAGATGAGGCCGCAGGCGGGCCGGGCGGCGGCCTATGTCTGCGAAAACTTCACCTGCCAGCTTCCGGTGACGACGGTGGACGAGTTCGCGAAGCTGCTCTAACCGGCCACGGCGCAGCGGGCGTCAGGGCGTGGTGGCGGTGCCGGCGATGTTGCGTACCGGGAACGCGACGATATTGCTGACGTAGATGTCCTGAGCGATGGTGACCTGCGTCCGGGGATTGGTGGGCAGGTCCGAATTCAGCTCCAGGTGAACTTCGTAGATCCCGACCAGCCCCTGAGCCAGACCGGCGTAGAGTACGTTGGCTGTCTTGCCGCCGGCCAGCGAAGAGACGAATTCATCGGGGCGGTTGATCTCAGGTCCAAAATACCGGAAGCCGGTGGCTGTGGAGAACTGGGCGTCCCTGGGATTCACGAGTCCAAGCCCGGTTCCGAAGACGACGATCGTTTCGCCGGGCACGGCGGGGTTGTCCTCGGTGACGCGGGCGCCTGCCTGATTGGCGCAGCAGGTGGCCGAATTCGTGGCAGTGAGGATCACCTGGGCGTCAGTGCTGACACGTGTTTCGATGCGGATGCCGTTGCCTTCGGGGCCAGCCACCTTGGCGCGAAGCCGGATGCGGGTGAAGACGCCGGCGGCCGAGGCGGTCACCTTTTCCTCGGGATTCTCATTGATGAGATTGATAAGAGCGTCGCGAATGGACTCCAGCGTGTCGCCCTCCTTCACGGTGTAGGTGTATTCGCGGCCTTCGATGATGACGGTGGCGACGTCGTTGGCTTTCACCGAACCATCCACCGATACGGTGGCTGTTGAGTTGCTGCTGAAGTGATAGACGAAGCCCGGGCGCGGGTCGGGCACATTCTCCTCGGCCAGTATGCCTGGGTTCTGGGGAATGACCGGAACAGCGACCGCAGCCGTGGTCTCCACCACGCCGCCAGCGCGGCGGATGCGCAGATAGGCACTGATGCTGTTGGCGTCGTTGACCTCAAAGGGAACCTGCGCGCGCACCTCATCGGGAGAGACGCTGAGGATGGGGGACCGGATGCCATCGAAATAGACCTGAACGCCGCCCAACTCGGTGGGTAGCGGGTTTATGCCTTCCGGGGCGGAAACGGTCTGGTCGGACAGCCTTTCACCGAGAATGGTCACCAGCGCGCCGGGAGCGATCTTGGCCGCGTCCTGGCCGCCGCTGAGTGTCGCCCCGCTGGTGCTGATGGCGATTTCGGCGCCTGTGGATACGGTTGACGAGAACTCGACGGCATTGCCCGCCTCGCCCTGCAACCGTGCGGTGAGAACGATGGTGTCAAAGGGCAGGTTGGGCGAGGCGAGCACATCGCGGTCGCCATCACCGTTGTTGGAGGTGTTCACGGCTTCCACCAGCCCATTCACAATATTGGAGAACGTATCGTTAGCCTTGGCTTTGTACTTATATTCGCGCGCCTTGATGCCTTCGTCCTCAATATCCTTGCCGATCTTGAGCGTGACCTCGTCGTTTTCTTTCACCGAACCGGAGAATGTGATGACACCCACGGCGAATACCGCGCGGCTGAACAGGTTCCGCACGCCGGAGTAGGGAACCAGCGTTTCGCCAGGCGTGAAGACCAGCACGCGGCGGCGGAACGGATCACTGACGTAAAGGTTGGTGCCGTCAAAAGCAAGGCCCATCGGGGTGGCGACGGAATCGGAACTGCTGCGGCCCAGAGGATTGGCGCTATCGGAAACCTGATTGAGGCGGGAAGCAATCTGGCCGAGGATGACGTCGGCATTCTGGCCGCTCTGCGTTGGAATCTGGTTATATACCAGGACACGGTCGTTACCGCCGTCAGCCACGAACAACCGTTTGCCGTCGGAAAGTGCGAACCGCGGAAAGTCCATGCTGGCGCGGCACATCGGCGGGAAGACATCCTCACCATCGGCGTTCTTGGTGCGCTCTTCCGGGCACAGATTCTGCGTATTGTTCGCCAGGCCGCTGCGAAGATCGGGCTGGCCAACGGCAACATCGGCCGGCGCGGCATTCTGCGTGGGAATGGAATTCCAGATCAGCACGCGGTTGTAGCCGAGGTCAGCCACAAAAAGCTTCGTGCCGTCGGAAGTCACCGAAACCGGCTGCAGCATGTTTTCCGGTTTGGGATCGAAGGATTGCTGACGCAGGTCCTGGGGAGGCGTGGTGGTGAAGTTGGGAGCGCCCAACACCATGTCGGCGGGCTGAAAATTCTGCGAGGGGAACGTGTTCCACACCAGCACGCGATTGTTCAGCGTGTCGGCGACGTAGAGCCGGTTGTTCTGGATCCACACGCCCTGCGGTCCGCTGAGACTGCGCTGGCTGGGCGTGATGCTGCCCTCATTGGCCGCACGGCTGCGAAAATCGGGTTGCCCGAGCACCAGGTCGGCCTGCTGGTTGTTGGCCGAAGGAAGCGAGTTCCAGATGAGGACGCGATTGTTGTCGGTATCGCAGATTGCCAGGCGCTGGCCGTCGGTGGCGATACCGGTGGGACGGTTGAACCCGCGCTCATTCAGGGCAAGGTCGGTTTTCTCGAAATCGGGCTGCCCGATCACAGTTGTGGCTTTGCCGACACACACCGGACAACGCTCTTCGCTGATGGGGATTTCCCTGTTTGGTTCGGGGATGAAGGACGCCACGTCGCGGAAAACCAGAACACGGTTGTTCTGGGGTAGCGCGGAAACGCGATTATCGTCCACTACGACCAGAGTGCCGTTGGCATAGGCAAGCCCGCCGACAGCGCCCAGCAGGTCGGCGGCGGCGCCGGACTTCTGTTCGGTGAAGGTGCGCTGTCCGATGACGACCCTGGCCGCTTGGCCGGTAAAGAAATCCGCGGCCGGACATATCGTGGCCGCCGCCAGAAGGAGACAAACGAAACTCGATCTACGCATGAAACTTGGTGACAGTGAAGCGTTTACGCTAGCTCTCAGTATACAACCGATGAAAGACCCGCTAGGTGGGACGCGGGCCGGTGGAGCCGGGTTACGGTTCCTGCTATGACAAAATGGTGTGGTCATGGCGACGACGCATCTTCTGTTGGACCCTCTCTACCGCCTGCATCTCACCGGCCAGGGCCACCCGGAACGGCCCGAGCGGTATGAGGCGGTGACGGCGGCGCTGGAGAAATCCGTTGCAAAATCGTTGCCACGCCTGAAGCACCGCGCGGCGACCGATGATGAGGTGGCTGCCTGCCACACGCGCGACTACATCGGCACGGTGAAGCGGGAGGTGGGCGGACTGAGGCTGGAGTTGCGGGACCTGTCCACGGGCGACACGGTGGTGGGACCGCGATCGCTCGAAGTGGCGCTACACGCAGCCGGCGGCGTACTGAACGCGGTGGATGCGGTGATGGTGGAGGGCAACGCCTTCTGCGCGGTGCGGCCGCCGGGCCATCACGCGACGCCAAACCGCGGCATGGGCTTCTGCCTGTTCAACAACGTGGCCATCGCGGCGCGCTATGCGCAGCGAAAGCACGGGCTCGACCGCGTGCTGATCGTGGATTGGGACGTGCATCATGGCAACGGCACGCAGGACATCTTCTATTCCGACGGTACGGTGATGTTCTTCAGTACGCACCAGTCCCCGTGGTACCCGGGAACGGGGCATCCCGATGAAACGGGTGAGGGCAAGGGCAAGGGAAAGATTGTGAACTGCCCGCTGCCGGCGGGCGCGGGGCGGGAGGAGATCTCAGGTTCGTTCCGCCAAAAGCTGATGCCGGCGGCCAAGGCGTTCCGGCCGGACCTGGTGTTGCTTTCGGCGGGATTTGACAGCCGGCTGGGTGACCCGTTGGGGCGGTTCCGGCTTACCGATGAGGACTTCGCCGAGTTGACGGGGATTTGCATGGAGATCGCCGACGATTCTGCCAAGGGGCGGCTGGTTTCGGTGCTGGAGGGCGGCTACAGCCTGACCGGATTGGCGTCCGCGGTGGAGGCCCACGTGCGCGCGCTGATGGCGAAATGAGAGTCCGTTACTGGCCGACGGTCCAGTTGACCAGACCGCTATAGGCCGTGGCGATGACGACGATGCCGAAGGCGATCCGGTACCAGGCAAAGAGGCTGAAGTCGTGCGAACTGATGAAGCGCAGCAGCCAGCGTACGCACAGGAACGCCGAGAGGAAAGAAGCCACCGACCCCACGCCGAACCAGTCGAGATCGGAAGCGGAGAACAGGGCCCGCTCCTTGTAAAAATCGTAAGCGCCGGCGGCCATCAGAGTGGGGACGGCGAGGAAGAAGGAGAATTCGGTGGCGGCTTTCCGGGAGAGGCCGAACAGCAGGCCGCCGATGATGGTTGCGCCGGAACGGGAGGTGCCGGGAATCAGCGCCAGGCACTGCGCGCAGCCTACCTTGAGCGCGTCCAGCCACGTCATCTTGTCCACATCGTCGATGCGGATGGTGTGTTTGCGGCGCTCGGCCCACAGAATGACGAAGGCGCCCACGATGAAGGCCAGCGCCACCGGAATGGGCTTGAACAGGTGCGCCTTGATGATCTTGCTGAAGGCGAGTCCGGCGAAGGCGGCGGGCAGGAAGGCGATGGCGAGGTTCAGCACGAAGCGCTGCGCGTTGCGGTCAGAGAACAGGCCGCCGAGGATGCCGAGGAACTTGACGCGATACTCCCACAGGATGGCCAGCATGGCGCCGGTCTGTATGACGATCTCGAATACCTTGCCTTTGTCGGTGTTCAGGCCCAGCAGATCGCCGGCCAGGATGAGGTGACCGGTGGAGGAAATCGGAAGGAATTCCGTGAGGCCTTCGACGATACCCATCACGAGGGCCTTGAGAAGAAGAATGAAATCCATTCGGAAGGAACCTAGATTGTAGCGCGAGCGCCGATGGACAGTGTTTCGATGGCGTAGCGGAAACTGCGTTCCAGATCATGGCGCTGCTGGTGCTTGAGCGCCTCGGCCAGTTCCGGCGGCGGGGTCCGGCCGCGTACGTCGCCGATGACCATCTGGCCCATGAAGGGATGGCCGGCACGGGCCAGTGCGACGAAGCGCGCAAAGTCGGCGGCGGGCAGATCGGGAAACATCTTCCAGAAGGCGGCTTCAAAGTAGGGGTGCACTTCGGGGGCGCGGCCGGTGATGACTTCCAGTTGCATGACCGCGTTGGGGCAAAGTTCGCGGCAGCGGGCGGTGAGGCGCTTCCAATCGAGCGAGCCATCGCCGAGGGCGACCCATTGTGTGGCGCAGCCCCGGGGATGTTCGAAGATGACGGAATCGCGGATGTGGGTGGTGACGGTGTAGGGCGCCAGCACTTCCAGCGAAAGCAGCGGATCTTCGCAAAGCAGAACGGGATTGCCGGTGTCGAGGCATACGGCGGTGAAGTCCGTGCCGGCGGTTTCCACCAACTGGCGCAGTTCGCGGGCGGTAAGATCACCGTGGTTTTCGATGGCGATCCGGACACCGGTGTCTGTTGCTTCGGCGCGCACCTTTCTGAGCACGGCGAGGGTGCTCTCCATGTGGCGGGCAATGGGGATCTGCCCAATCAGAGCGCGGTCAGTGGGGGAGCCGATGAAGCAGCGCATGGAAGTGGCGCCAACGGCCTTGCTTACGCGCAACCCCTGCAGAAGATATGCGGCGGGATCGCCGTTTTTCGGGCTCCAGGATTTGGTGGTGGGGCAGATGCAGCCGGTTCCGCCGTCGATGGTGAGGCCAAGGCGGTGGGCGTGATCTTTGACTTTGGCGAGATGCGCGGGCTCGAGGCTTGCGTAGTCATTGACGCTGGAGATCTGGACGGAATCCAGTTTGAGGCTGGCGGCGTAGTCGAGGAACTGGATGTCCTTCCAGCGCCACGCGCGCAGCGAATAGGTATCGAAGCCGAGTTTCAAGGGATTGGTTTCTGGCGCCATGGGTGCTTGCCGCGATTGTACAGGGCGTGAGATACTCCCTGCACACCCACTATGTCACGGACATTGTTTCTAATGCTGATTGCCGGGTTGGCTCCGGCGGAACTATTGCGGATTGAGCTTGTGGAACGGGCCGATGTGGCCGAAGGGCGCGAGTTCGGAACGGCGGGCCCCTATGAGCGCATCCGGGCGCGGGCTTACTTCGCGGTGGACCCGTCCCATGGAGCGAACAAGGACATCGCGGACCTGGACAAGGCACAGCGCAATGAGGCGGGACTGGTGGAATTTTCGAGTGATTTATACGTGCTGAAACCGCGCGATCCGGCCAGGGGGAATCACGTGGCGCTGTTTGAAGTACCGAACCGCGGCGGGCGCGGGCTGATGGGGGTATTCAACCGGGCAAGAGGCGGCGGTAGTGAGTTCGGCGATGGTTTGTTGCTGGAGCAGGGCTACACGCTGGTATGGGTGGGCTGGCAGCACGATGTGCCCAACCGGCCCGATGCGCTGCGGCTCCATGCTCCGGTGGCGAGGGGAGTGGAGGGTTGGGTCCGCAGCGAATTCACGGCGTCCGCCAGGGCTGACCGTTTCCCGCTGGCCGATTCGAACCATATCCCCTATCCGGTAGCCGATGTGAACAGGGCGCGGGTGAGTGTGCGGGACGGAATGTTAGGAGTCCGAAAGGAAATCGCACGCGGGGGATGGTCCCTATCCGAGGACGGCCTGTCGGTGAAACTTCGGGATGCCCTGGAGCCGGGGCGGATCTACGAGATCATCTACCCTTCGCGCGAACCGGCGGTGGCCGGGCTTGGACTAGCGGCAATCCGCGACACGATCGCGTTCCTGAGACACGGAACCAACAGCGTCACGCTGCTGGGCGACCAGCGGCGTCACATCAGGCACACGATCGCCTACGGTTCTTCTCAAAGCGGGGCGGCGCTGCGCGCGTTCCTGCTGGGCGGGTTCAATGCCGATGAAAAGGGGCGGAAGGTTTTCGATGGCATTTGGGCGCACATCGCGGGCGCGCGACGCCTGAGCTTTCACCGGTTCACGCAACCTTCGCGCACGGCGGGGCCGCATCGCAACGCGACATTCTCCCACACCGATACGTTTCCGTTCACCGATGTGGAAAGCGACGACCCGGAGACGGGAGCACGGGGGGGACTGCTAGGCCGGTATTCCACAGAAACGACTCCGAAAATCTTTTATACGAACTCCGCCTATGAATATTGGGGATCGGCGGCGGCGCTGATTCACACAACCCCGGATGGCGCGCGCGATGTGGCGCCTCCCGGGACCACGCGGATTTACATGATGGCGGGCGGCCAGCATGGTCCGGCGGCGTTCCCGCCGAAAGCGAACGGCACACGCTATGCGCCGAATCCGAACGCCTACACGGTGACGATGCGGGCATTGATGGATGCGCTGCGGCAGTGGGTGGTGGAGGGAGTGGCGCCTCCGGCGTCCGTTTATCCGCGCATCGGAGATGGAACCCTGACTGCGGCGGCGAAACTGAAGATGCCCCGTATTCCGGGCGTTGTAGGGCCGACGGGGGCGCATCCGTTCGTTCGTTCTGACTACGCCGCGGAGCCTCCCAAGGCGGGCAAGCCGTTCAACAGTTTGGTGCCGCAGGTGGACGCCGATGGCAATGACCTGGGCGGAGTCCGCACGCCGGAGTTGACGCATCCGCTGGCGACCTATACGGGATGGAATCTGCGGGATGAGAAGATCGGGGCGGCAGGGGATCTGGCGGCGAATGTGGGCTCGTATTTTCCTTTTGCGCGGGGCAAGGCGGAACGCGAGACGGTGGGCGATCCGCGGCGTTCGATTGAAGAGCGGTATGAGAACGGGGAGCGGTATCTGGCCCAGATACGGTCGGCGGCGATGGATCTGGTGAAGCGGCGGTTTCTGTTGGAGCGGGACGTGGAGCAGGTGGTGAAGGCGGCCGGGGAGCGGTGGCGGTGGCATCAGGCGCTAATTCAGACGCGGCGGTGAGGGTGTTTCGCGCAGCGCCCTGAACACCTCCAGCAGGGTCCGCTGCACCGCAACGCGCTGAGATTCCCGCGACACCGCCGCAGCATGATCGAGCAACTGCCAGCGATAGCTGCCAAACTGCGTATGATTCCCGCCTTCGATCCTCACCCACCTCGCGTCCGCCGGAAGCAAATGGCGGTTGGATTCGCTCCTTGCGAGCGGCGCTACACCGTCGCGTGTCCCGTAAATCTTCCACACGGGAAGCGGCAAAGCGGCGAGGCTGAAATCCCGCGGATGCGTCGTCCCGATGAGGACCAACGCCGCCGGAGGCGGGCGGCGTTCGTGCACAAACCGCGCCGCCAGCATCGCTCCGCGGGAATGTCCTGCGAGCGTCCAGCGCACCTGAGGCCGAGAGGCCATCACGCCTGCGATCCGGTCGAACAGTTCCGCGCGCTGTGCCTCCGTACACGCACACCGCCAAGGCAGTTCCACCAACTCCACTGGATGGCCCGCATCGGCCAGCGGCTGCAACAGCGGCCCGTAGGCGCGAGGCTCAACCAAGCCGCCCGGAAGGAAAATTAATCCCCACTCGGACCGCGCTCTACCGGGGCGCAACGGCGGCGTCCCCGGCAAGGCCTGGAACCCGATCCACAACCAAGCCGCGAACGTAAACCCGGCCAGCGGCCAGATGATCCGCAGCCAACGTCTCAATGTGCCGGTGACCAATCTCAATGCTTACCCGCTAACCGCCGCCGCGGTCCGCCTGCCTTGTCCCAGCGTACACGAAGATCGCATGGGTGATTCACCCGTTTGGCCCACGGTGACGGAGTTCCCGGGAAGTCGCGCAGGGTACGGTATTCAGAGTCCAGGAGAATTTGCCGATGGAATCCCGGGCGCGCATTGCGCATCACACCGATGACGGAAGATCCTCGGCAGATTCTGGCAGGAGCCCGGCTTGATGCCCGGCAGGGCGATTACGCCGAAGCGCTGCAGAAGTATCTCTGGTTTCATCACCACGCCCTGGAACATGACATGGCACTTTCGGGAGTACGGCTGTCCTACGCCTTGAACGAATGGTGGGAACTCGGCAAGGCCTATCCTCCGGCT
>JANRLE010000239.1:0-7796 GCA_033762895.1 Bryobacteraceae bacterium
CTTTCGCACAGACACCATTCTCCAGGCCATCGACGATGCCGTAAAAGACGGCATGGATGTCATCAACATGAGCCTGGGAGCTCCCGGCGTTACGCTCACTGAAGACGAAATCATCACCGTCGCCATCAACCGTGCCGTCGAGGCCGGCGTCATCGTCGTCACCGCCGCCGGCAACGCCGGTCCCGATCCTGTCACCGTTGGCGATACCGGCGCCGTCACCAACGCCATCTCGGTGGGCAGCAGCGACAACGACCGCGTTCCTGCCTCCCCCCAACTCGTGATTCCCGCCACTTCCACAACCTTTACCGCCTCCGCCGCCTCCAACAGCGCCGGCGCACCGCAAATCCGCGGCTCCCTGCGCGACGCCGGTCTCGCCTGCGGCCCGGTCACCGGCCTTGAGGGCCGCATCGCGCTCATCCAGCGCGGCGACTGCACCTTCGAAACCAAGTTCCAGAATGCGGCCGGCGCCGGCGCCCTTGCCGTCGTCGTTTACAACAACCAGGCCGAGCCTGCCCGCATCACCATGGAGGTTGGCGCCGCGCGATTGCAAGGGTTGTTGGTTTCCCAGGGCGATGGTGAATCGGTGAAACAGCGCCTGGCCGCCGAGCCCGAACTCGAATTCCTGATGCTGTTCAGCGATTTCGCGCCCATCGACCCGGACGTGGTGTCTGATTTTTCCGGCCGCGGTCCGACACTCAATCTGGAAATCAAACCCGACCTGGTGGCCGTGGGCGGCGCCGTCATCACCGCCGATAGCGGCACGGAAACCAACCGTCCCGAGACAAGCGGCTATGTCCTCAGCGCCGGTACCAGCCTTTCCGCCCCAGCCGTCGCCGGCGCCGCCGCCGTCCTGAAGGCCGCCCGCCCCGGTCTGCGCGTCAGCCAATACCGTTCCTTGCTGATCAACTCGGCCACCCGCTTTCCCGTGAACCGTGAGGACTTCCAGGTCCAGCAAACCGGAGCAGGTATGCTGAACCTTCCCGGTGCGCTTACAACCAACACCACCATCTCACCGGTTTCCATTAGCTTCGGCGAATACCGTGGACAGAGCATTTCCCGCCAGTTCACCATCTCTAACCTCGGCCGCTCCGCTGAGTCCTACACGCTTACCCTGTTGACCGCCGATACCCTGCGCCCGCGGATCTCCGGATCCACCCTTACCGTCGAATCCGGCGATTCGGCAAGTCTCACCCTGCAACTGGACATCCCGAATCCAGCCGCCGGCCAGTATCAGGGGATCATCGAAATCGCAGGCAGCAGCGGCTCCCTCAGCCGCGTGCCTTATTGGGCGGGTGTCCGATCGAGCACGCCCTCCAGAATCTCAGTCGCCGGCCAGCCCTTCACCGCCAACACCGGCGGCACCGCCCAGATCCTGTTCCGCGTTCTCGATTCCGGCGCGTTCTACCTCCTGGAACCGGCTGCCGAAATCACAGCCGTCTCCGGCGGAGGCGCCGTGGTTTCCGTGAACCAGCTTGGCGCACAGTACCCCGGCCTCTACCTCGCCCGCGTCCGCCTTGGTCCTGAACCTGGAGTCAACGTCTTCCGCATCCACGCCGCAGGCGCCGAACGCGAAGTGCGCATCCGTGGCGAGCGTTAGTCAGGCCCTCATTTCAGAATCCGGAACAGATTGCTGTGGTCGTCCGTCCACAAGCTCACGTCCGCTCTCACCTCGGGCGGCTTTGCGCCCATGAACAACTGCTGGTCAAAGAATTCTTTTTGGTTGGCTACCAGCACCATGTCCGTGCCAAAGTATCCGGCGTCGTCGTCTCCGTAGTCCTCCACCAGCAGTGCGTGTTTGCCCAGCGATTGCGCCGCACGCGCGGCCACCGGCTGCAGGTCCAGATATCGGTTGGAAATGTGCAGCACCAGCACGCCGTCCGGTTTCAGATGCCGGAAATACAACTCAAAGGCCTCCCGCGTCAACAGGTGCACCGGAACCGAGTCGCTCGAAAACGCATCCAGGTGCAACACATCAAAATTCTGGGCCTCCTCGCGTTCCATCGATAGCCGCGCGTCGCCCATCACCAGTTCCACCTTCGCCGGACAATCTTTGAGAAACGTGAACTCGCTCCGCGCCACCTCCACCACCAGCGGATTGATCTCATAGATCCGGTAATAGTCCCCGGCCCGCGCATACGTCAGCATCACCCCCGCCCCCAGCCCGGTGATCCCGATGCGCTGCGGCTTGTCGCGATCCTTCGACCGGATGGCCTTCGCCACACCCGTCCCGGGTCCGAAATAGCTCGTCGGGTCCCGCCGCCTTCCCGGGTGCAGCCATTGCTCGCCGTGATTGATCGCCCCGTGCGTGAACTTCCTCACCGCCTCCCGGTCCCCGGGCTTTCCATAATCAATCGTCAGCAGTGAACCGTAGAAGTTGCGTACCACCAGCCGGTAATCCCGAAACGTCTGCTGCACATCCCACACCAGCGTCACAGCCAGCCCAAGCGCGCATCCCGCCGCGACGATCCACCCCCATCCGTCCGCCGTGCGATGCAGCGGACTCTCGCCGTCGCGCCAATGCACCAGCAGCACCAGCAGCGCGCAGGCCACGATCGCCACCGGCAGTTCCAGATTCAGCGGGAACAGGTAAGGCGCCACCACACCCACAAAAAGCCCGCCCAATGCGCCACCCAGGGAAATCATCAGGTAGTAGCCGGTGAGGTAACGCGGATGAGGCTTAAGCGCCGCCACCTCCCCGTGGCAGGTCATGCAGCACAAAAACAACGCGCCGCAGAACACCGCTACCCGTCCGCGAATCTCCAGTCCATCCTGCTCAGTGAAGGCGTAGGCCATCGCCGCCAGCGCCACCGCCGTCAGCGGCAGATAAAGCGCCCGGTGATACCAGCCCGCCCGCTCGAAGGTCAGGATAAAACTCAGCAGGTAAAGACTCAACGGCAGCACCCAAAGAAAAGGAATCGGAGCCACGTCCTGGGTGATGTAGTTGGTGCTGGCCAGCAACAACGCCGACGCGCAGGCCGCCAGCCCCGCCCACAGCCCCTTTGTGCTCGCCGCAGGAGCATCGCCGGCATCCTCGGCCGGCACGCCGCCGCCCGGTTCCTCTAGCCCGCGGCTGCGCCAGGCCAGCACGCCGCATAGCACCACAAACAGCGCGTAGGCGCCGCTCCAAAGATATGCCTGCCGGCGCGTCGCCACCAGCGGCTCAAACAGAAACGGATATCCCAACAAAGCAAGCATTGAGCCAATGTTGGAAAGCGCGAACAGCCGGTAGGGCGAAGCCGCTGGAAACGCCCGCGCAAACCATGCCTGCACCAGCGGCCCCGTGGTAGAGAGCAGCAGGTACGGCAATCCCACCGACATTGCCAGCACCAGCAGAATGCCCAGCGTCGGATCCTGTGCTCCCAGCGGCTTCCATCGGTCGGCCGGGGCCACCGGCAGAGCCAACAGGCTCACCGCCAGCAATCCCACGTGCAGTCCACCCCTGGCACACGCGCCCAGTCGGCTCATCGCCCAGTGCGAATACAGATACCCCGCCAGCAGCGCGCTCTGAAAAAACAGCATGCACGCCGTCCATACCGCCGCCGTGCCGCCGAACCACGGCAATATGATCTTGGCGATCATCGGCTGCACCTGGAACAGCAAGAAAGCGCTTAGGAAGATCGTGGCCGCGTACAGGATCATAAAGTCCCGTTCAGGATAACAAGTACAATCGAAAGGATGCTCAGGATCGCAGCGATGCTCGCCGCGTTGACGGCTAGCTCTCCCGCGCAACAGCGCGTCTCATTGTCGGAGCCCGCCCCGGCGCCCGACCGGCAGGAGATCGCCTTCGTCTCCGGCGGCGATATCTGGCGCGTCTCCTCCCGCGGCGGCGAAGCCTCTCTCCTGGTTTCCCACCCCGCGCACGAGTCCAGACCCCTCTATTCCCCCGACGGCAAGCACCTGGCCTTCGTTTCCACCCGCACCGGCGATGGCGACATCTATCTGCTCGCACTCGACACCGGAGAGGTCAAACGCATCACCTTTACCGACACGCCGGAACACCTTGACGCCTGGTCGCGCGACTCCAAATGGATCTACTTCCATTCCTCCAGCGCCGACATCGCGCAAATGAGCGACGTCTTCCGCGTCCGCGCCTCCGGCGGCACACCCACGCCCGTAGCCGCAGACCGCTACGCCAACGAGTTCTTCGCCGCCCCATCGGCCGACGGCAAGATCATCGCCATCAACGCCCGCGGCATCGCCAACCGCCAGTGGTGGCGCAAAGGCCACTCCAACCTCGACCGCAGCGAAATCTGGTTCGTCCGTCCCGGCCCCAAGCCCTCCTACACCAAAATGACCGACGGCGCCGCCAAGGAAATCTGGCCCATGTGGCACCCCGACGGCAAATCGTTCTTCTTCGTGTCCGACCGCACCGGAGTGGAAAACATCTGGCGCCAACCCGTGGGCGGAACCTCGCGCCAACTTACGCAATTTAAGGAAGGCCGCCTGCTCTGGCCGTCCATCTCCCACGACGGCAAGACCATCTACTTCGAACGCGACTTCGCCATTTGGAAAGCTGAATCAGGAAACGGAAAATCGGCGCCCCTCAGCATCACCCTCCGCGGAGCGCCCGCCACCCCCTCCGTCCAGCATCTCTCGCTCACCAGCGGCTTTTCGAGCCTTGCGCTCTCCCCCGATGGCAAAAAAACCGCCTTCGTTGCCAGGGGTGAGATCTTCGCCGCGCCGGCCGCCGTAACCAGCGCCGTTACCGACGCCATCCGTGTCACCCACACCCCGGCCGCCGAGAGCTACCCCGCCTGGTCGCCCGATTCCAAAACGCTCGTCTACGCTTCCTCCCGTAAAGGAGTGAATCAGCTCTTTTTATACGATTTCACCACCCGCGCCGAGACGCAGCTCACCTCAACCGCAGAATCCGATTCCGCGCCCGTCTTTTCCCCCAGCGGCAAATCAATCGCCTTCCTGCGCGCCGGCAAAGGAGTGTGGGTCTACGACCTCGAGTCAAAACAGGAACGCCAGTTGGTCCAGGCCGAAGTCGATCTGCATCCCATCCTCAGGGCAAAGACGCTGGCCTGGTCTCCCGACGGCGCCTGGATCGCCTACTCCGGCCGCGGCCCCAAAGGATTCCGCAACGTATTCCTAATCGAGGCCAAGGGCGGCGCGGCGCAAACCGTTTCGTACCTGTCGAACGGCTTCACCAACGCCATCCTTTGGGCGCGCACCGGGCGCTATCTGCTCTTCGACACCGGCCAGCGCACCGAGGAATCCAGCATCGCCCGTGTCGATCTCACCGCCCGGCCGCCGGGTTTTCGCGAAGACCAGTTCCGCGAGTTATTCGGTAACGCCGCCCCCACCGAACCCGCCCCCGCCGTGCAAGTGGATATGGCCGGCATTCGCCGCCGCCTGCACCTGCTGCCCGTGCGCGCCGATGTCAACGACCTCGCCATTTCAAACGACGGCAAGACGCTGCTCATCACCGCCACCTCGGCCGGGCAGGAGAATCTGTTCACCTGGCCGCTCGACGAACTGGCAGTCGAGCCCCACACACTGCGCCAACTCACCGCCACGCCCCGTCCAAAGTCGGATGCCCAGTTCACGCCCGACGGCAAGCAGGTCTATTTCCTGGAGCAGGGCCGCATCCAGGTGGCGGAGGTGGAGTCGCGGCAGGCGCGCGCCCTCAATCTGAAAGCTGAACTCGATGTCGATTTTCATGAGGAGAAGCTGGAAGTGTTCCAGCAGGCCTGGTCCTACCAACGCGATCATTTCTTCGACGAAGGTTTCAACGGCGTGGATTGGGCCGCCACGCGCAAGACCTATCAGCCCATAGTGACCGGCGCCCGCACAGTCGCCGAACTGCACCGCGTCCTCAACCTCATGATGGGCGAGTTGAACGCCTCCCATATGGGCGTGTCGCCGCCTCCGCACACCGGTCACACCGTGGGACGCCTCGGCGTCCGGTTCGACGCCGAAGCCTATGAGGCCCGCGGCCAGTTCCTGGTAAACGAAGTGATCCCCCTTGGTCCCGCCGCGCTGGCCGGCATCAAACCCGGCGAGACCATCTTCACCCTCAACGGGTCGAAGCTGACCCCGCAGGCAAACATCGACGAACTGCTCGAGCACACCATCGGCAAACGCGTAGACCTCACCGCCGGCGCCGCGGAAACCGATGCGCGCAAACTGGTGGTCCAGCCCATCACCCTCGCCGCCGAGAAGGACTTGCTCTATCGAGCCTGGGTGGAAGACCGCCGCAATTATGTCGAGAAGGCCAGCACCGGCCGCCTCGGCTACGTGCACATGCCCAATATGAGCGCCGAAGCGCTCAGCCGCCTCTACATCGACCTCGACACCGAGAACCACAGCCGCGACGGCGTCGTGATCGACCTGCGCAATAACTCGGGCGGCTTCGTCAACGCCTACGCCCTCGACGTCTTCACCCGCCGCCCATACCTGACCTTCCAGGAACGCAACCGCGCCTCCGCCCCGGCCCGATCCGTGCTCGGCCAGCGCGCGCTTGAGCTGCCCACCATCCTGGTGATCAACCAGCATTCGCTCTCAGACGCCGAGGATTTCACGGAAGGTTACCGCCGGCTGCGCGCCGGCAGGGTGGTGGGCGAACCTACCGCCGGCTGGATCGTCTACACCTGGAACCAGGCCATGATCGACGGTTCCATCGTCCGCATGCCCCGCGTGAAGGTATTCGACAACGAAGGGCAGTTGATGGAAATGCATCCCCGTCCCGTGGATCTGCCGGTGGAGCGCCCCATCGGCGAGAGCTACACACCGCACGACGCGCAACTGGACACCGCCGTGCGCGAACTGCTGCAGGAGATCGAGCAGTCCCGCGCCCGCACCTCACCCTGATCGGATTCCGTCATAATAGAGGTCATGCGGATCCTTACGAGCATTTCCGTCTTCCTGGCCATTTTCCTGGCCGGGGTCCTGGTTCCCCTGCGCGCCGACGACGCCATGACCACCCTGCGCATCGAAGTGAAGACGCTGAAGGGCAAACCCATTGACCGCGCCGCCGTCACCATCGATTTTGTCGAAGGCCGCTCCATCGCCAAGTTCGGCAAGAAAATTCGCAAACACTGGGAAACCCGCACCAACCAGGAAGGCGTGGTGAAGCTGCCCCCCATCCCCCAGGGCAAGTTCCGCGTGATGGTGCATGCCAAGGGCTACCAGACTTTCGGCGATGTCTACGATGTGAGCGAGGAGGAAAAGACCATCGAGATCAAGATGAATCCTCCGCAGACGCAGTATTCAGTGCATCAGTAGGACGTGGTGGGTTAAGGCTCGAATCCTGGCGGAAGCTAGTGGGAGTCGAACCCACCTGCGACACAGAATGCCGCACACTGGTTTTGAAGACCAGGCCCAGCACCGGCTGAAACTAGCTCCCGCTCAATATTGTACCGGTTTCCCGCAACGGATCCCGCCCCGGTGTCACCATTGGGCAATATGCTGAAACGTGCCGCCGTCGTACTGACTGGCAACGCCCTGGCGATGGGCATAGCCTACCTGCTCACAGGCCGGATCCACCCGGGCCTCGCAGGCATTTTCGCTGTGCTGCTATTGGCCGGAGCCGAAAAACTGGGCGTGGTCGAAACGTCCGCGCAGGCCACACGGATCACCCGATTGTTTCACTGACCTCGCTATGGACCGTCAGGCCGCGAACGCGGTAACCCAACGATCTCAGCAGGCGGATCAGCAGGTCGCTGGAAACACTATCCAGGTTCCCATTCAGGATCGACGTAACCCTCGTGCGGGACGATCGGCCTCGCCGCGCAACTTCAGCGTGCGTGAGTCCCTCGTCGGCGACGATCCGGGGCAGTCGCTTGAGAAGG
>JANRLE010000240.1:0-16546 GCA_033762895.1 Bryobacteraceae bacterium
ACATGTTAGTCTGTGAAGACCATGGCCGATGTCGTCTATCGTTCCCAAGTACGGGTGGAGCGGATCAAAGGTCCGTTGCGCCTCGCCTACCTGCCGGCGGAATCCGAACCCGTGAAGTTTGGTGTCCACGGCGCCATCGCCGAACACTACAAGGTTCCGCCGGAGGTGGCGGATCCACATGCCACGACGCTTGATTACATCATCGCCGCCGCGGCGGGTTGACTGGTGGGCACCTACGGAGGCGCGCTGGAGGCGCGCCAAATCCCCGCCGCTGGCGGCCTGCTGGTGGGCGAAGCGGTTGGTGAGGTGGAAACGGAAGAGAAGGTGCTGGTGATCCGCCGCATACACGTGCGGCTGATCCTGCGGGCAGGCGAGGCCAGCCGTGAAACCGCCGAACGGGTGCATGGCATCTACGCGGACCGCTGTCCGGTGTACCGCAGCCTGAAAGCGGCCATTGCGATCACCACCGAACTCGATTTTCGTCCGGAATAGGGATATGCGCCTGGGGGTCCTTGTGCTGATCGCCGTTGCCGCGCCGGCCGGGGACTGGCCGCGCTTCCGGGGACCCAACGGCTCAGGCGTTTCCGACGCGAAGAACCTGCCGGTGAAGTTCGGGCCCACGGAGAATCTGCTTTGGAAAACGCCGCTGCCCGAAGGCCACTCCTCGCCCATCATCGGCGGCAACCGCATCTTCGTCACGGCGCTGGAGAACGAAGAGCTGGTCACCATCGGCCTGGACCGGGCCAGCGGAAAGATTCTGTGGAAACGGGCGGCGCCGCGCTCGCGCCAGGATCCGTTGAAAAAGCCCAACCACCCGGCGTCGCCGAGCCCGGTGACCGATGGCGGCAACGTCTTTGTCTTCTTTCAGGATTTCGGGTTGCTCTCCTACACGGCCAACGGCAGGGAGCGCTGGCGGCTGCCACTGGGCCCATTCCAGGTTTACTACGGCTTTGGCGCCTCGCCGGTATTGGTGGAGGGAAACGTGATCCTGCCGGTGGATCAGGATACGGGCTCCTACCTGGTGGCGGTGGATAAGGATACGGGCCGCGTCAAATGGAAGGTCCAGCGGCCGGGCGTGATTTCGGGTTATTCCACGCCGGTGGTAGCGGGTAAACAGATCCTGATCGCGGAATCGTTCCAGCTTTCGGCGTACTCGGCCGCGACCGGTGAGCGGGAATGGTTCGTGCAGGGGTTGGCCTGCGAGATGAAGGCGGTGCCGGTGATGGGAGATGGAGTGCTCTACATCAACGGCTGGGGGTGGCCGGAGAACCAGCCCGGGCGGCAGATCGCGCTCCAGTCTTTCGACGACACGCTGAAGGCTCACGATCGGGACGGCGACGGCGCCATCGCGGCCGGCGAAATGCCGCACGAACGGCTGAAGCACCCGGGCTATTTCCAGACCTTCGACATCGATCGCAACGGCGGGCTGAACCGGGCCGAATGGGAGATCACACGGGCGATGATGGCGGCCGAGAACGGTCTGCTGGCGATCAGGATGGGCGGCAAGGGCGATATGACGGCAAGCGCCATCCAGTGGAAATACCAGCGGCCGGTTCCCCAGGTGCCGAGCACCGTACTCTACCGGGGTGTGCTGTTTATGGTAAACGACAGCGGCATACTGATTTCGTTCGACCCGGCCACGGGCCGGGTGATCAGGCAGGACCGGCTGAAGGGGGCCATCGACAAGTACTTCGCTTCCCCCATTGCGGCGGATGGGCGATTGTGGCTGGTGAGCCAGGATGGTACGGTATCGGTAGTGGCGGCGCGCGGGGAATGGGAAGTGGAGGAGGTCAATTCCCTGGGTGATGAAGTCTACGCGACCCCGGCGGTGACAGAGGGCAGGATCTATGTGCGGACACGCACGGCGTTGCACTGTTTCGGGAGGAAGCGGGGTACTATGCCGGGCGAAAAAAAGACTCATTGACACCGCCGAATTCCTGCCTTAGACTTTTGGCACTCACTGATTTTTGGCGCGCGTGGAGTGCAGCCATTCGTATTCGGAAACGGCCATTCGGAGGCTCGGACCCAATGGGAGAGACTTGGGTAATCACATGCTGAGGGAGGCGGTCCGCTACCTGCAGGGGGCTGCCGGGGACTACTATCGGCGAGCCGCCGGCATCCGCCGGATGGTGAAGGCACTTCCGTCTACCGATCCTGTGAGCCGCATCCGGCAGCAGCTTCTGCAGCGGGAGATCGTCTTTCTGGACACAGTGTTGCGGGTGGTGTTTGAGCGCGCCGACAACCCGTATTTCCACATGTTCCGCATGGCGGGATGCAACTTTGAGGACCTGGAAGAGATCGTGATGCGGGAAGGGCTGGAGGCCGCGCTCACGGTACTGCACCGGGCGGGCGTCTATCTGACGCACGACGAGTTTAAGGGCAAGACGGCGGTGGTGCGCAACGGGCGTGAGATCCCGGCCTGTATCCAGAGTTTCGCCAATCCTTTCACAAAGGGCGTCATATCGGGCACCAGCAGCGGCAGCCGTTCGCGGGGCACGCGGACGGTGCAGAGCGCGGAGGTGAACGTTTATCGCGAAGGCTATGAGCTGCTGCAGCGGCGCGAATTCGGATTCAGCCGGCGGGCGCAGATCCAACTGAAGCCGCTGCTGCCATCCACCGCGGGCCTGACGGCGTGTCTGCGGGCCGCCCGCCGCGGCTGGCGCGTGGACAAATGGTTCGCGCCGGATGTTTCCTTCGGCAAGGAAGGCGTGCAGTGGCTTTCCACCAGTTTTGCCACGGCGGTGGCGCGCACGGCCGGCGCCGCCATGCCGTTTCCCTCCATGCTGCCTGGAAATGACTTCACACCGGTGGCGCGCTGGATTGCGGAGAGCAAGAAGCGCGGGCGGGATACCTTTGTCAGCGCCATGACCGGGTATGCGGTGAGGGTGGCGGACGCCGCCCTGCAGGGAGGCTACGATATCAGCGGCGCGATTTTCGTGGCGGGTGGGGAAGCGGTGAGCCCGGCGAAACGGGCCTTGGTGGAAGCCGCGGGCGCCGAAATCTACCCGATGTACTGGATCCACGAGATCGGGCCGATCGGCTTCGCCTGCCGCCAGATGAATACGGGCAACTGCGTGCATCTGTTTGAGGATTCGGTGGCGGTGATCTCGCACCGGCGCAAGGCGCCGCTCACCGAGGTGGAGGTGGATTCGCTGCTGTTCACCACTTTGTTGCCGCAGGCGCCGCTGGTGCTCATCAACGCGGAGATGGAAGACGCCGGGATACTGGGACGGGCGAACTGCGGCTGCGTATTCGGCGAAACGGGATTCCATCGCCAGATCGCCGATGTGTACAGCTTCGGCAAACTGACGGCGATGGGCATCACGCTGATCGGGACCGACATCATCACGCTGCTGGAGCGGGATCTGCCGGCGCGATTCGGCGGCTGCCCGGGCGATTTCCAGCTTGTGGAGCGGGAGGTTCACGCGCAGACGGAGATCATCCTGCGCATCAGCCCGCGGGTGGGAGTGTCGTCGGCTGAGGTGGTGAAGGAGTATTTCCTGCGCGAGCTTCCCAACTGCAATTCGGGCTGGGTAGCCTCACGCATCCTGCGGCACACAGGTTCGTTCCGCACGGTGGTGGGTGAGCCGCTGCCCACTCTGACGGGCAAGATTCTGCCTCTTCACGTGTTGGGCGTGAGCGGCAGGACGGGGCTGCCGGCCTGTCAGAGCTAAGTTGACCTGTCAGAGCTAAGATGATTAGATGCTCCCCTGGTTGGCCCTGCTGGCGTTCTACGCCGATCCGCTGCTCATTGATACGCATAACGACGTCACCAGTTTCACCGTGGACGGTTATGACATTGGGTCCACGGGGTCGAACAAACACACCGACATCGCGCGATTAAAGCAAGGCAAGGTGGGGGCGGTTTTTTTCGCCGTTTACGTTTCGGCGGGCACGGTGAAGGAAAAGCGAGCCGCGCACCGCACGCTGCAGATGATCGACACGGTGCGCAGGGACATCGTGGAGAGGCATCCCAACGATTTTGCGCTGGCCACGACGGCCGACGGCATCCTGGCGGCGCGCAAGAACGGGCGGATCGCCGCGCTGATGGGGATTGAAGGCGGCCACGCCATTGAGGATGACCTGCGGCTGCTGGGCACTTACTATGATCTGGGCATCCGCTATATGACGCTGACCCATTCCAACAACAACAGTTGGGCCGATTCCTCGGGCGCCGCGCCGGAACATAACGGGCTCACCGCGTTCGGGCGCCAGGTGGTGCGGGAGATGAACCGGCTGGGCATGATGGTGGACATCTCCCACGTTTCCGACAAGACGTTCCGGGACGTGCTGGAGACCAGCCGCGCGCCGGTGTTTGCGTCGCACTCTTCCTGCCGGGCGATCTCGAAGATCCCGCGCAACATGACGGACGAGATGATCCGGGGGCTGGCGAAAAAAGGCGGGACAATTCAGATCAACTTCGGCTGCGAGTTTCTGAGCCAGAAATCGGCGGACAGTTCGCCGTTTGGCAACCCGGAAGTGAAGAAGAGAAATCCGAAGGCGAAGCCGGTGCCGGCCGAGCTGAGCGATATCGTGGCGCACATCGATCACGCGGTGAAGGTTGCAGGGATTGATCACGTGGGGATCGGGTCGGACTTTGACGGCGTCGGCTGCCTGCCGCGGGGGATGGAAGATGTCTCGAAGTTCCCGGCGTTGACGGCGGCGTTGACGGCGAAGGGGTATACGGCGGAGATGATCGCGAAGATCTACGGGGGGAATCTGCTGCGGGTGATGCGCGAGGTGGAGCGGCAGCGGGCGGGGAGGTGATGGAATCATGCTTTCTGTCTTCTGCTCCCCATGCCGTTATACACAAGGCCGTAACGCCACCGAATCGCTGGGCGTGGAAATGGCTGCGCTCGGGCTCGCGGGGCCGGTGGTGGTGGTGGCCAGCCGGTCGGCCATTCGCCTGCTTTCCGATACCTGGCGCGTGGCGTTCGGCGATTCCGGATTCCGCTACCAGGTACACGCGTTTGGCGGGGAATGCTCGCACGCCGAAATCGCGCGGATCATCGGCGCGGCACGGGAGGCCGGGGCCGGCACAATCATTGGCGCGGGCGGGGGCAAGGTGCTGGATGCGGCGCGGGCGGCCGCGGCGGATCTGCATCTGCCGGTGGTCAACTGCCCGACTGTGGCCTCAAGTGACGCTCCCTGCAGCGCGCTTTCGGTGATCTACACCGAAGAAGGCGTCTTTCAGGAATACCGGTTTTACCGCCGGAATCCGGACCTTGTGCTGGTGGACACGCAGGTGATCGCGCAAAGCCCGCCGCGGCTGTTGGCGGCCGGCATGGGCGATGCGCTCGCGACGTGGTTTGAAGCGAAGACCTGCGTGGCGGGCAATGTGCGCAACATGCGCGGCGGAGCATCCACGCAAAGCGCGCTGGCGTTGGCCGAACTCTGTTACCGCACGCTGCGGGCCGATGGCGAAGAGGCGCTGCGGGCCGTACAACTGAGGGTGGTCACGCCGGCGCTGGAGCGCATCGTGGAGGCGAACACGCTGTTATCAGGGCTCGGGTTCGAATCGTCGGGCCTCGCCGCCGCGCACGCCGTACACAACGGGCTCACCGCCGCGCCCGGCGCACACTCCTATTTCCACGGAGAGAAAGTCGCCTTCGGGGTGCTGGTGCAGCTTGTGCTGGAGGGCGCGGGGCGGGCGGTATTTGAAGACGTTCTGCGGTTTTCAAGCTCGGTGGGGCTGCCGGTGACGCTGGCTGGAATCGGCTGCAGCGACATGCCCGGCGAACTGTTGGCGCAGGTGGCGGAGCGGGCCACGGCCAAGGGCGAGACCATCCACAATGAGCCGTTCGAAGTGTTTCCGGGGATGGTGCGGGATGCGATTCTGGCGGCTGATGCCACCGGGCGCGCCTGGAAGGGTTAAAGCCGCGGCGCATTCCACCCGATGGAAGCGGGAGACCACATGCCTCCATCGGAACAGACCCCGAAACCGCCGAAAAGGCCGCTCTACTGGTTGCTGCGCGCCGTAGTCACCGTCGCCCCGTTGTTCTTCCTGCTCAGCGCGGGCTTTGCCTGGCACCCGCCGCTGCTGTTCTGGGCCTTGTCGCTATACGGATCGACCGATCTCTGTACGAGCGCGCAGGCGCGGATCGGGCTGGAGCGGATGTTCAACGCCGACGATGTGGGCGTGGAGATCGGAAAGCAGTCAAAACAGGTGAGGACGGAGAATGGTCTTGCACTGTTCCAGACGCCGCGCGGAAACTACTGGGTCCCCACGGGGACCGAGCACGTGCTGGGAAAGCTGTTGGCGCAGCAGCAACTGGAGTTCTATGGGGACAGGGAAACGGGCGTGCAGCCGGGCCAGATCGTGCTGGACTGCGGCGCGCACATCGGCGTGTTCGTGGCCGAGGCACTGAAGCGGGGGGCGGCGAAAGTGGTGGCGATCGAGCCGGCGCCTTCGAACGTGGAATGCCTGCGGCGGAACTTTGAGAAAGAGATTGCCGCGGGCCGTGTGGTGGTGGCGCCAGTGGGGGTTTGGGATCAGGACGACGTGCTTCCACTCTACGAGTTCGACCATAACTCCGCGGCCGACAGCTTCATCATCCAGGGCAAGGCCGGCAAGGTGCTGCACAAGGTGCCGCTCACCACCATCGACAAGCTGGTGACGCAGCACGGCCTGGAGAGAGTGGACTACATCAAGATGGACATCAAAGGCGCGGCGCGGAAGGCGCTGGAGGGGGCAAAGCAGACGATCGCCCGCCACCACCCGCGCGTTACGGTTTCCACGGAAGAGGCGGCTGACGATCCGCGGGTGCTTCGCGGTTACCTGGCGGGGTTGGACAAGCCATACACGGCCTCCTGCGGCGTGTGTACGTTCTGGCAGAAGAAGTTCGTCCACCCGGACGTGATGTTCTTCCGGTAGGGACTACGGCGAACACGCCTCATTCAGGGCGTGGGCGCGCGAACCGTCATTGCCGATGCCCAACAGCAACTCCTCGAAGGTCTGGAGCGGTACCGGGTTGCCGTTCTTTCCCACAGGCGGAATCAGCGCCCACTTGTCTTTGGCGCTGAAGGAATCCTCTGTCTCCAGAGTTTCGGGGGTTCCGGCGTGGCCGGCGGGCACACACAGCCCCGGATGATCAAAAGGCGCCCGCTCGAACCTCACCCTGTCGTCGGTGAGCGCCTTCATGAACGCCACGATGGCCGCGCGCTCCTCGGCATTCATGCGAATACGGCCCATCCCGGGGCCCAGATTGCCATCCTCGGGAAAGTCGCCCTGCCTGGCGTAAAACTCCACCACCTGCTCCAGCGTCGCCTGGCCGCCATCGTGGAAATATGGTCCGGTGAGCTCGACGTTGCGCAAGGTGGGCGCTTTGAAAACGCCGCGCGCCTGACCCTGCCGGGCGGCTGGAAAGAAGGGCATACCGAATGAATCCGTGGCATCGCCGCCGGAGTCCTCGGCCACGGGACTGACGCCGGTGCGAAAGAAGCCGAAAACGCCGGGAAGGGATGTCGCGCGCTGTCCGCGGCCGCGGACGTTGGTGAAGGAAGCGGCGGAGAACTCCGGCCCCTGATGGCACTCATGGCATTCCGATGCGCCCTGAAAGACGCGGATTCCCTGCTGCTGCTGAGGGGTGAGCGCCGACCGGTCTCCTTCCATAAACCGGTCGAACGGCGAATCGCCGGAAACCAGCAGGGCCTCATAGGCCTGGACGGCGAGGCCGAAGAAGAACGGGAAGTTGCGCTCGAGCTGGGAGTAGCCTTCATCGTCCGGCGCTTGCGATTGCCAATATTGGGGCGCGAAGGCGGCCCGCACCATAGCGGCGTAGCTGAAGTCAGCCAACAAGCCGTTCCCCTCGGGATTCGCCATCGCGCCCAGCGCGCTGTCGTCGGCGGCCACCCGCTGCAATGCCAGCGGCGCGACACCGAACACTTTGCGCGCAAGCTTGAGCCACGTCCGTCCGTCGTAAGACATCTCAACGGTGTTCAAGGCAGGACCAACGGCCTGAGAAGCGAGGCTCGCGTTTTCCATTCGCACGGGTTCCGTTTCCAGACGGCCGGCGTGGTCCACCAGCAGGCGGAACTCCGTGTCGGAGTCACCAAAGGGAGTGAGTCCGGTGAAGATGTTACTGGCCCGTCCGTCCCAGAAGTTGAGGACATAGAAAACAGCGTTGATCACACTCGGGGTGTTACGCCGCGTCACCTGGCGGACCTTCACGCCGTTCAGTGAGAAAGCGGCCGGGCCCGCTCCCTCCAGCCCGTCATCGGCGGCGTTGCCGGCGCTGATGCCTGCAAAACGCCGGTACACGACACCCGCCGAGCCTGCCACCTGCCGCCGGTCGCGTTCAAGGGGTGAGCGGTTGTTCAACGGATCGGCGAGTTTCCGGAAAGGAAAGTCGGCCAGCGACAGCGTCTGGTTCAGAGGAACGGGCACTGTGGAATCGTGAGGGCTGGCCAACTGGTGCTGCTGACGGTGATCGGCGCCCGCGTGGAAGTGGCAGGTGGCGCAGGCGGTGTGGCCGTCGCTGCCGATCTGCACGTCCCAGAACAGAGCTTTGCCTAAAGCGGCCAGTATCGCGGGATCGCGCACATACTGATTCAGGTTGGATGGCTGGGGGATTGTAACGGTCTTGAGGGAGGCGAGCCCTCCCGGCTGGGCAAACGCGGACATTGACAGCGCGAACGCCAAGGGAAGCCGGCCGATTCCCATGATGATACTCCTCGACAAAGACCCTTCGAACTGTCCACAGTGTATCAAGCCTGTGGGAAACTGGGATCACGGGAATCGGCCGGCGCGGGTTACCCCTACTTCACCTGCAGGAATTCAATGTACTTGGTCAGGTTGTGAACCCGCTGCTGCACGCGTGCGCCGTCGGTGGGGTTAAGCGTGGCGAACAACTCGCCCCACATTGGCATGTCCGAAGTTCCGTGCGCGGTGATCTCGGCCTTGCCGGCCAGTATCTGGTGTACGCGGATGGCGGGGAACTTGCCTTTGTTGAGCCTGGCCAGCATGGTGATGTCTCCGGGTGGGCGTTTTAACGCAGCCACTGCGGGACCATCCCCTTTGCCCCTTTCGCCGTGGCAGACGGCGCAGTAGGCGGCAAACATCTTGGCGCCGGAATCGGCGGGCGCGTCCTTGATCGGAACCTGTTTAATTACAGGCTTATCCTGCGCCAGAACAGCGGCGGTGGAACCGAAAAAGAGGACCAGCGCGAGTAGAATCGCAATCGGCAGTCGCATAGGAAAGATTGACCTCCGCGCTCCATGGAGCAAATGGCAGGCCAATCGGGATCAGGCTTCCTGCTCACTCTCCAGGTTCCGGGCAATGAGCAAAAGCGCCGCCGCCAGCAGCAGGGCGAAGAGAACCAAATGGGGGACGTGGTGTTTCAGCCATCCCAGCGTCTCGTCACCGAGTTGCGAGCCAAGCCAGGCCAGCCCGAAGTAGCGCGGCAGGCGGGCGGCGAGCATCGTGCCGAAAAAGGCCCTTGGTCTGACGCCGAGCGCGCCGGCGCTGGCGACGAAGACCTTCAGGGGCATGGGAATGGGCAGCAGCGCGGGGATGAAGACGCTGATCAGACCGTAGGTCTGGAACCACTCGCGGAACTTGCGGGCGCCACCGCCGAGGGTGACGCGATTCAAATACTCCTGCCCGCCTTTGCGTGCGATGTAGAAGAGGATCATGCTGCCGATGACGGAGCCGGCCACGGCGAGCAACGCGGCAAGGTAGGCGGCCGCGGGGTTCACCACTGCGGAGGCCACCAGCAACGCGTCCACGGCGGCAGGCAGCGGAATGCCGGCCGAGTCCAACATGGCCAGCACAAACACACCCGCCGGTCCCCACGCGATGAGAGCTTGGACGAAGGTCTTCAAACTTCTATTGTGCCATCAGATCAAGCAATTGGGCTTCATCGAGAACCGGCACCCCAAGTTGCGTCGCTTTCGCGAGTTTTGAGCCTGCTTCGGCCCCGGCCACCAGGTAGCTCGTTTTTCTGGAAACCGAATCAGTGACCTTGCCTCCCGCCGCTTCGATTCTGGCCTTGGCCTCCTCGCGGCTCATGTTGGGCAGAGTGCCGGTGAGGACGAAGACCTTACCAGCCAGCGGCCCGCCTTCCACGCTTTTCACGGTATGGGAGAACTGCAGGCCGGCCTCGCGCAGGCGTTCGACGAGGGCGCGATTTCGCGGTTCATGGAAAAAGCCGCGGATGCTTTGGGAGACCTTCGGGCCCACCTCGTCGGCGGTTTGCAGCTTCAACTCATCGGCGCCGGCGATTTCATCGAGGCTGCCGAAGGTGCCGGCCAGAATCTGCGCCGTGCGCTCGCCGACGAACGGGATGCCGAGGCCGTTTAAGACGCGCGGCAGGGGTTGTTGGCGGGAGCGTTCGATGTTCTCGAGGACCTTGGCGGCGGACTTTTCGCCCATCCGCTCGAGTTCCAGCAACTGCTGCGGCTTGAGCTGGTAGAGATCGGCGATGTTGCGCACCAGACCCTTAGCCACAAGCTGGTCCACCAGCGCCTCACCCATGCCGTCGATGTCCATGACGCCACGGGCGGCAAAGTGCAGGATCGATTCCTTGAGGCGGGCGGGACAGTTGGTGTTGATGCAGCGGCTGGCGGCCTCGCCTTCAGCACGCACCACCTCGCCGCCGCACACCGGGCAGTGTGTGGGCATGCGGAAGGGCCGGCGGCCGTCGCCGTGACTTACCACACGAACCACCTTTGGAATCACGTCGCCGGAGCGCTCCACCAGCACGCGGTCGCCGATCTCAACGCCCAGCCGTTCGATCTCATCCTCGTTGTGCAGGGTAGCGCGCGAGACGGTGACGCCGCTCACCACCACCGGCCGCAGATAGGCCACGGGCGTCAGCGCGCCGGTGCGGCCCACCTGCACGCCGATGTCTTCGATGATGGTCTCTTCCTGGCGGGCGGGAAACTTGAAGGCGATGGCCCAGCGCGGCGCCTTCGCGGTCCAGCCGAGCGTCTCCTGCTGGGGGATGGAATCCACCTTGGCCACGACGCCATCGATCTCGTAGGGAAGGGTGTCACGCTGCTGCTCCCATTGGCCGCAGAAGGCGAGCAACTCGTCCAGATCGCGGCAGAGTTTGCGGTTGGGGTTCACTTTGAAGCCCATCTGCTTCAGCGCTTCCATCGATTCCCAATGGCTGCGGAAGTAGGGGCGGCCATCGACGAGCAGGAGATAAGCAAAAAAGTCGAGTTTGCGGGAGGCGGTGATGGAGGGCTCCAGCACGCGGAGGCTGCCGGCGGCGGAGTTGCGCGGATTGGCATAACGCGGCAGGCCCTGTTGCTCGCGTTCCTCGTTCAAGGCGTCGAAGTGGTGGCGCAGCATGATCACTTCGCCACGCACTTCCCACCTGGGCAGCGGAGAACTGGCACGCAGAGGCAGCGCGCGAATGGTGCGGGCGTTCCCGGTGACATCCTCACCCACTTCGCCGTCGCCGCGCGTGATGGCGAGCCTCAGCAAGCCGTTTTCGTAATGCGCGGCCATTGAAAGGCCGTCCAGCTTCAACTCGGCGGCGTATTGATAAGGCGCGCCCTCCAGCAGTTCGCGCACGCGCCGGTCAAAGTCGCGCAGTTCGCCTTCGTTGAGCGCATTGTCCAGACTGAGCATCGGCGAACTGTGCCGGACTTTGACGAAGCCTTCGCGCGGTTTGCCGCCGACGCGCTGGGTGGGCGAGTCGGGGGCCGACAGCTCGGGATGGGCTTCCTCCAGTTCCTTGAGCTGGCGGAGGAGGCGGTCAAACTCGGCGTCGGTGATCTCGGGAGCATCGGCGACGTAGTAAAGATGCTCGTGCCGGCGGATCTGCTGCCGCAGCGATTCCACGTGTTCCTGAACGGATTCGGCCATGAACGTTTTATTATGGCAAGTAGGGGCTCACCGCATCATCCGCACCTATCAGCAGGCGGCAATCATCTACAACCCGAACGCAGGCAGGCTCCGGCGCCACCCGAGCCGCCTGGCACGGGCGGAAGCGGCATTGAAGGCGGCGGGGCACAAAATCACGCTGGCGCCGACCAGCCGGCAGGGCCACGCCACCGAGATCGCCAGGGAAATGGCTTCGGGCGGGGCCGATCTTGTGCTGGCGGCCGGCGGCGACGGCACGATCAACGAAGTATTGAACGGACTGGTGGGAAGCGAGGTGGCGCTGGGGATATTGCCGTTTGGCACGGCGAACGTGCTGGCAATGGAGACGGGGATCGGCTCCCACGCCGTGCGCGCCGCCGAGCGGGTGGCCTCATGGGAGCCGGTGCGGATCAGCGTGGGTCTGCTGTCGCAGCCGGGCGTGGCGAAGCGGCATTTTCTGCTGATGGCGGGGGCGGGGCTCGATGCGCACATCGTGGCGAATCTGAACCCCACGCTGAAGAACATGCTGGGGAAGGCTTCCTATTGGGTGGCGGGATTCAGTTCGCTGCTGCGCCGCTTTGAGGAGATGCAGGTATCGGCGAACGGCCGGGAGTACCGCTGCGGCTTCGCGCTGGCGAGCCGGGTGCGGAACTACGGCGGCGACCTGGAAATCGCACTGGGCGCGAGCCTCTTGGCCGACGATGTGGAGCTGATGCTGTTTGAAGGAGCGATTCCGTTCCGCTATCTGAAATACTTCACCGGAGTGGTGCTGGGCAATACGGCCCGCATGAGCGGTGTTCACGCGATCCGGGCAAACAGCTTCGATCTTCGGCCCTTGAATGGCCGCGACGTACACATTCAACTGGACGGCGAGGATTGCGGTCTGCTGCCGGCCCACGTTGAGGTGGTGCCGGGAGCCGTTACCCTGCTGCTGCCGGCGGAATTTCTGGCATCGGAGCGTAAGCGTTGGACAACCTGACCCACACGCTGACCGGGCTGATGCTTTCCCGGGCGGGTTTGAACCGCTGGTGCGCCCTGGCCACGCCAATCCTGCTGGTGGCGGCGAATGCGCCGGACTGTGACATCGTGAGCAGCCTTGGCGGCGCACTGACCTACCTGGATCATCATCGCGGCATCACACACGCGCTGGCGGCGGCGCCGGTTGTGGCATTGGGGAGCGTGGCGCTGGTGCGGCTGGCGGGCCCTGTCGAATGGGTTCGCGGCGTGGTAACGGCGCTGATCGGAGTGCTGAGCCACCTGTTGCTCGATTGGACCAACACCTATGGAATCCGGTTGCTGCTGCCGTTTTCGGAGGAGTGGCCGCGGCTGGATATCACCAATGTGATCGATCTGGTGATCTGGGCGATCCTGTTTCTGGCGGTGGCCGGCCCGGTGCTTTCCCGGCTGGTGAGTTCGGAGATCGGCGCCAAGCCAGGCCGGGGACAAGGCGCGGCTGTCTTTGCATTGGCGGCGATCACCTGTTATAACGGAGGCCGCTATGTTCTGCACGAGCGCGCGCTGAACATATTGAACTCGTACACCTATGAGGGGGCCGCGCCGCGCAGAGTGGCGGCGTTTCCCCACTTCGCCAATCCGTTTCAGTGGATGACGCTGGTGGAGGGCGACGGGTTCGTTTCCACACAGCGCATCAACCTGCTGCTGCCCTACGATCCCGCCGCGGGGGCCAGGCATTATCTGCCCGAGCCGTCTGTGGCCTTGGATGCGGCGCGCGGCACGGATACCTTCGAGCGTTTTCTCCGGTTCGCGCAGCATCCTTTCTGGCGAGTGACGCCGGCGGACCAGCCCGAGGGAGCGGTGAGGGTGGAGGCGGTGGATCTGCGGTTCGGCGATCCGGATGCGCCGCGGTTTGTCGCCTCGGCGATCATCGACCGCGCGGGGCGTGTCCTGGAGGATGGATTCACGTTCGGCCCGTTCCGGCCGAGGTGACATGAGCAGCGCGGCCAGCGCGAAATGCCGGCGGTTCTAAGGGTTTTCCCGGTGCCAGCATGGCCGATTCCGACCGATGGAAGAGCGTGCCACAGGAAAATGTCTTGAGATTCGGGTGTGCGGCGCGCCTGCAGGTGCTGCTGGCAACACTGGTAGCGATCTGCGGAGGCATCGCCTGGAAAATGCTTCCGGGTTGGGAGAACGAAATCGTATTTCTCGCCGGCCTTCCGCTTGTCTTCCTTCTGCTATGCCTGATCGCGGCAATCGTGGCGGTGTGGAATCGCTATGAGCTGGACGGCGCCGGCATCACAAGAAGAACGCTGTTTGGCAGCAGCCGTTTCCGCCGGGAAGAACTGATCGCCCATGAGCTGATCTCTGAGAGGCCCGGCCGAGCCCCGTCGGTTCTGATGCGTTTCCGCTCCGGCAACCTTCACCTGGAGGGAAGCCAGATTTCGATTCCGGCGCAACGGATCGCCGATTTCGTAAAGTCGGAATGGAAAGTGGAGCTATCGGGTTCTCCGGCAATGCTTGGAGAAGCGGAGATCCGCCAGGTGTGCCGGTATGAGGGGTTGCATGTGGCGCTGGCGCTGATTGCGGGGTTCCTTTTGCTTGCCCTCAGCGTACGCATTCCGCTGGTGTGGGTGGGCGCGTTACTGGCCGCACTTTGCTTCCGGGTGGCGTGGCGGGCGCTGGGGTGGATCGAGACGGATGAGGAAGGAATCACAAGCCTCCACCGTTTCCGTGCATCCAGGCGAATCGCCTGGTGCGAGATTGAAGGCGTGGACTATTGGACGGCGTTCAGCCAGGGAGGCGCAAGGGTGCGGGGCGCGGGAAAGACCATCCTCATCTACCGGTGGATCGAGAACTACCCGAAACTGAGCCGGCTGCTGCACGACCAGGTTGCCGAGGGGAAGTTCACACCCACGCTTCACCTGCCGATGACGGTGCCAATGAACGGATCGCAGCGCTATGGCGCCATCGCGGCGGTGTTGCTGGTGGCGGCGAATGCCATCCCGTTCCTGCTGGAAGGCAATGTGATGCTGTATGCCGGTTTCGTGGCCATTCCGGCCGTCGGCGGATTGCTGGCGAACGTGGTGTCCACGCGAAAGCTGGAGATTGACCGCAACGAAATCCGTGACATTTCGATTACGATGGGGATCCGCACAGTGAACCGCTTCAAGCGGGCCGATCTGCTGGACGCGAGGTTGGGAAGGCAGATGAGCGCCGGGGGGCTGTGGCTAAGATTCAGGGACTGCCGTCTGGAAATCGCTAACCGCGACGCCTGCCGGCCGCCCGAACAGATCCTGTCCTGTCTGCGCCGGGAATGGGCCTGGGAATCGAAGCCGGGCGAGCAACGAAACGAGGAACCGCCAGCCAGCCTCACGTTGGCGGGTTAGGGGGGCTCAGCCGCCGGCCATTTTCTTTTCAAGGGCGGCCATCAGGCGGTCATGCACGGCCTGGGGGATGGACTTGGGCTCCATGCCCTGATAGACCTTGATGGTCTTCTTGCTGGTATCGAAGATTACCCAGCAGTTGGGACACTCGTTGACGTGGCTGGCGAGTTGGGCGCGCAATTCGGGATCGGCCGTCTCGTCCAGGTAGTCGTTCAATTCTCGCAAAAAATCCTTACAGGTAAGCAAAGACGTCGTCCCCCTTTTTCTTGAACAACCTCGTGAGGCGTTCGCGCAACTCCAGGCGCGCTCGCAGCAGGCGGCTTTTGACAGCGGGGATCGATAGACCCAGAGCCTCGGCGGTCTCTTCAGTAGAAAGCTCGTCCACATCGCGCAACAGGAACACCGTTCTGAACGTAGGCTTGAGATTCTGAATCGCCGAATCGAGAATGGAGCGTAACTCCTCCTGCGAATACTTCTGTTCGGGGTTACCTTCCCAAACGGCGATCTCTCTCAGCACCGGTTCCTCCATGCCATCTCCGGAGGGTTCATCCAGGGAGACGGTGCGGTCGCTTTTGCGCTTGCGCAGTTTCATCAGCGCTTCGTTGACGGCGATGCGCACAATCCAGGTATAAAACTTGGACTGGCCCTGGAAGCCATCCAGGTGCGAATAAGCTTTGAGGAACGCCTCCTGCAGGACGTCTTCGGCGTCCTCGTCGGAGTTGGTGATGTGCCTGGCGAGCCGGTAGATTTTTCTTTCGTAGCGGTGCACCAGTTCAGAGAACGCCTCGGCGTCCCCTTCCCGGGCGCGAGCTACCAGGCCGGCTTCGTCAAAAGCGGTTTCGGCGCCTGCTGATTCCATGGGCGGGGTCAGTGACTCACCTCGGGTTTCCAGTTTACCAGCGTCCACGATCCTGCCGCTTTAGATGCGGTGGCGGGCGCTCGGGATGCGGCTACTCGTCTTCAAAAAAGGCGATAACGCTGAAGTTGTACTGCAGGGGGCCTGACGCCTGTCCGAAGACCAGGGGTGAGCGGCCGGCCTCCACGGTCTCCGGGGTGGGCTCTACGATGACCGAGCGCAGCTTGCCGCTCGATTTGGCGCTGCGGCGGGCTTCGGTGAGCAACTCTCCCAGTATCTTGCGGCGGGTGGCGTCGAGAGTTTTTGGCGATGGCCGCAGGAAAAACTGGTAGCTCAGCGACAGGCCCGGTTCGCTCAATTGGCGGCGCGCACGGTCCACCCGCCTGAGCGTGTCGTCGAGCAGGTAGTAGGGGTGCACCAGGCTGAACTGCCAGCCGATTCTGTCGTTGGAGTCACCCAGCGTGCCGACACCCTTCAGGTGCTGAGCGGTGATTCCCAGCGGCGCAAGGACGGGCAGGGCCTGCTCAAGCAGGGTGC